>JBKPNQ010000289.1:0-12456 GCA_046732715.1 Acidobacteriota bacterium
ATGAAATCGAGGGCTGCCTGGTCGCAGTGCCGGCCATCGATGACCGCCGGAGCGAAAGCTCCACCGCCAAACGCGTACACGAAAGCAATGGCGGCACCCGCCAACAGCGATCGATCCAACAGCGAGTCCGCCAACTGAGCGACTGAGTCCCAGAGCGGCGCCACCGACAGCGAACACCAGACCGAGTGACGCGCCGCCAAGCGTCACTAGACCGAATGCGAGTCCTGCTATCGCCACTACGCCCACGGCAACGTTCCCGATGGCAATAACGCCCTTTGCCACCCGTGGTCTCTCGTGAGCGGATCCATGCCCGCGCACACGTGGACGAGCGGCCAACTCCCAATCGCGGCAGCCGATCGGTACTCGAAGCCGATGACTCGTCGAGTCTCCGCGCAGGACCGGCAGACCAATCGCGGCATATCCTGCCCCACGCATTCCCGGCAGACTCCCTTCTGACAAACGGTGCATAACCGATCGCAGCGGCACGATCGTGAACGAAGCCGTTCATGTCGGCACTCCTTCTGCCGGACTCGACGGACTTAATGCACGTTCATGAGGGCATTGAACAGCACGCGGAATGTGCCGAACGGCTGCCCTCGCCATTCGGGTCGAAACCCGAGCAGGACGATGTGCCCCGTGTCGAGTGGGACATCGACGGCCGCAGCCTTGCCTGCCAGATATTTTTCGCCGATGAGATAGCCCGAAAGGAGCGGCGACCCCGACTCCGGATATCGCGCCAGCGTCCTCGTATTGACCCCGTGCTGAACATCGAACACCGGGCTGCCGTCGACGAAGATCGCCGCTTGAGCAGGCATACCCGCCATGATCGGCTGTGAAAGATCCACGGTGGCGGACACAATCGATCCCCGGAGAAAAAACTCCTCCGGGCCGAGACCGCCGACGCTGTTGCTGACCGGCAGCTTGAACTGCTCGATGGCAAACGCGCTGGAGGAACTGAGGCAAACGAGCGTGCCACCAGCGCGTATGAAGGTTTCGAAGGCTGCGAGATCCTCCGATGACACGGTGTCCGCGTACTCGGGACGCACGGCTCGGCCGCGACGTCCGCCCGTCCCCGAGCCCAGTCGCGTGCCATCAGGCATCACGACCACGTCAAATCTGCCGGTGAGCGGTGCATGAAAATCTTCCGGCCGCAGCGTGACGTAATCGAAGCCGTACTGCTCGAGAATCCAACGAGTCCAGCCCGCCGACATGTTCCCACCCCACGGCTCGTAAATCCCGACTCGCGGCTTGCGCACGCTGATACCACTCTGGTTGGTTCGCTCGCCGGTGAGCGCCAGAGCCCGCACCATCTCCGACTGACGATCGTCCGGCAAGCCGCTGATGATGTAGCGCGCGCTCCGCGACTCCGTCGCCGCCGCAAACTGCACGGTCGCGCCTTGGTGCCAGGCACGGTTGATCGCTCTGAAGGCGGCGTTCTGCGCCGGATCGACGGCGAGCGCGGGGCCCGTGCCGGTAAGACGGCCCGCAGGCGGGACGATCGCGGCTGCCGCCGGGTTGCTGTCGAAACCGACGCCCGGCACGCTATCAAACGCCGCCGCGTCCTCGCGCCCGTTCGAGTACGGCACCGGCCGCAATTTTGGATCGACGGCGGGTCCGATCGTCTTCATCTTCGACCGTGCGTCGGCGCTCAACGGCGTTGACGCGGAAACCACGCGAACACCCATCTGCAATGGCAGCGTCCACCCTGCCGCGTCGTACGGACGCTCCGGCGGACCGCCGGGATATTGCCGCAGATCGGGATACTTCTGGACGTCGAGCACTTCACGGGCAAGCGCGGCAAACTCCTGGTCGGTCGGGATGATCCACGTTCCCGCCGCGTAGGTCGCATCGTCGATCGACGTCGCCTCAGTCAGCTGTGAGACGCGCACTCCGCCAAATGCGAGGCGACGAAGGAGTTCGACGGCGGCCACGACGTCGTGCTGTTCCTGCGGGATGACGTACGCGTAAGGTGGTGAATCGAGGCCGCGAGCGATCTGGGCGCGGCCTGCCCGATAGCGGTTCAGGAGTAGCGATTCCTTGTACTTCGCCGCGTACTCGAGCACCGACCATGACGCGGTTTCCATGTAGCCCACCGCGTCGCGCAATCGCCACCATCCGGGAGGCCACGGGCTCGCATACAGGCTGCGCGGACGCAGGTCGCGCATGTTTTGCGGGAAGTCCTGCAACGTGTACTCGTGCGGCGTCGCGTATTGGTAAAGTGCCGTCTCGGTCCAGAACGCCGCGATGTTCTTAAAATTCGGGGCGTAATCGATGTAGCCCGGATACCACGCGTCGAACGCTGTCCCCATGTGCGTCGCACCAATTTGGCCGCGCTCTTCCAGGCCCTTCGCGATTGCCATGCCGATCATGTTCACTTCGCGCGACATCAGATACGGCACGTCCGTGCCAACCGGCTCCGAAAACGGCGGCAGCCAGATGCGGGTCGGAAACGGCCCTGACTGATGATGCACGTAGACGATCTGCGGCTCCCACTGCCGCCACGCATGTTCAATCACACGCGACTCGATCATGTTCAGCATGTAAGCGTCGCGGTTGTTGTCGTGACCGACGTAATCCTGATAGAGGACCGGCAACTCTGACTGCTCGTACGGGGTGCCGACGTTTTTCATGTACCAGTCGGCGACCAACTGCTGGCCGTCTGGATTGATCGTCGGCCAGAGCATCAGCACAACCTGGTCGAGAATCGCTTTCACCTCAGGTCGATCCGCCCGGGCGAGAAGCTCGTAGGCAAGCAACGGCGTGTGTTGAGGTCCCGCCACCTCGTTCGCATGCAGTCCGCCGTCGATGTGGACGAACGCTTTGCCTTCGACCGCAAGGCGGCGCGCGTCGGTCTCGGTCAGGCCGGCAGGATGCGCGAGTCGAAGCGCGATTTCACGATAGCGATCGATGTGCGCAAGATTTTCTGGGCTGGAGATCAGGGCGAAGTACATCGTCCGCCCCTGGCTCGTCTTTCCCGCTTCGACCAGCGTCAGATACTTGCTTGCCGCGTCGAGCTTTTTGAAGTATTGGATCGATTGATCGTAGGTGGCGAGCTTGTAGTCGGATCCGGGCTCAAACCCGAATGAGGCCGCCGGGGCAGGAAGTGTCGACGACAGTGCCGCCGGCCGAGCGCCAACAATGAGCGCAGCGACGAGAACAGCGCAAGCGGCGACCCTCATAGGCCGCCGAGTATACCTTCCATCTTAACCAAGGGGCTCCGCCCCTCGGACTCCCCCACACGCGTCCTCGCTCGCCTTCGACGGCTCACGCCGGCCGCGTGGCTCGCTCGCGCGCTCGCAGCGTTAGTGATCGAGGCGCTTCGCCCCCTCGGACTCCCCGACACGGGCCGGCAGATTTATGAAATAGCTTCTACTTGACTTCGAGGCCAACCGGGCACGACACGCCGGTGCCACCAATCCCGCAGTAGCCTCCGGGGTTCTTCGACAAATACTGCTGGTGATAGTCCTCGGCGTAATAGAACTCAGGTGCCGGAAGGATCTCAGTCGTGATCGTGCCGTAGCCTGCATCTGACAGTTCGCGCTGGTAGGCGTCGCGGGATCGCTCCGCTGCCTCGCGCTGCTCGTCGTTGTAGTAATAGATCCCGGAACGATACTGGGTGCCGACGTCGTTTCCCTGCCGCATGCCTTGCGTCGGGTCGTGAGTTTCCCAGAAGATCTTGACCAATTCCGAGTAGGACACCTTGCGCGGGTCGAACACGACGAGGACGACTTCGGCGTGTCCAGTCGCGCCGCTGCAGACCTCGCGATACGTCGGGTTCGGCGTATAGCCTCCGGCATAGCCAACGGCAGTCGTGTAGACGCCTGGAACCTGCCAGAACTTTCGTTCGGCGCCCCAAAAGCAGCCGAGCGCGAACATCGCGCGCTCGAGCCCTTCCGGGAAGGGAGCCTCCAGGCGCGTGCCGTGGACGTGGTGCGTTGCCGGAACGGGCATCTTCTCGGAGCGACCGGGAAGGGCGGTTTCTTTCGCGGGGAGCTTGAGCTTACCAAACACGACTCTCTCCAGTACTCAGGAATAAGACGCTTCGAATTCCACCCCAGTTTCCGAGCTAGAAGCCGGAAGCTGACACTTAGTTATTCTGACTCAGCATCACAAAGATGAAAAACGCAATGATCGCCAGCAATACCAAGAATGCAATCTTCCACGGGCTCTTCGGGTATTGTCCCGCCATCCGTCCGCTGTATCCATTCACCACCACCTGGAACAGCCTCGTGCCGTAGAGGTACGACAGCAGCCACACCGGCACGAGGATGTGCTTGAAGGTCTGCTCGGAAAACGTCGGGTGAATCTGAAGATTGCGATAGGTATCGCCGGGTATTTGCGCCGCGCACATCTGCCGCAGCTTATCGGTCATCGCGTCCTGCGAGGCCTGCGCCGCCTCGAGCAAGACGACCTGATAATGCTCGACGATGAAGCCGGAAAGGAAGGCGGTATCGTAAGCCACGAGTTCCGGCGTCGCAAACGGCTCGACCTGCCGAAGCAGCACGTTCGAAACGCCATGCGTGCCCGGCACCGGCTCGTCATCAAAAAAGTGTTCGACGAGGCCTGAGGCCGGCTCCCAACGGACGTGCTGAACCTGACGGGTCTGCGTGCGCCCCTGGTTGTCGCGATACGTTTCCGTCGTGTAGTAGTAATGGCCCGCTTCGGCCTCCCAGGGGCAGACGGCCTTGGCGTCGAACGTCCAGTACGGAATGTAGACGCCGCGAACTTGATCGACCAGCGCGCGGGTCTTCAGCTTGCCGGGCGCAAGCCACTTGCTGGCGTACCACTTGCGAATCTGCTCGCGAACCTGGCTCTCGGCGACCTTGAACGGGAGGAGTCCCTGCGGACGGATCGGCGCTTTGATTTCTTTGTAGTCGACGAGCGACGGCGATCCGCAAAACTGGCAGTTCTGGCCGACGCGCTCCGGATCAAAGACCGAGACCGCCTTGCAGCTCTGACACTGGACGGTTCGCTTCTCGGCGAGCCAGCCGCGCGCTTCGTCAGGAAGGTCGCGCAGGGCCTTGGCGAGATCGTTCTCGATCAGGGCTCCGGATTCCTTGTCGATCGTGAACGGCGTGGACGTGCCACAGAACGGGCACACCAGAAGCTGCTTCGACGGGTTCCATTCCGCCTGCGCCCCGCAAGCGGCGCAGGCGTGCTTTTCGAGAGCGGCGAGATCCGGCATCAGCGGCGCGACCGGAGCGGCTACCTGGCCAGGTACTCGTCGAGCGCGCTGCGCTTGATGCGGTACGAAGCGCCGATTTTCTTCGCGGCCAGTTCTCCAGACTCGATGATGGTCATGACATCGGCCTCAGGAACGCCCAGCGCCTGGGCCACGTCTGCCGGCGACAGCAACTCCGCTCCGGCTGGCGCCGCCACCGTCGCCGCCGGCGCGGCGGGTTTCGCCGCGGCCGCGGCCGCCGGCATCCCCTGCTGCTGCATGATTTGCTGCGCAATCGACAAGCCGACGGCCAACTCGGTCGCCATTCCTCCCGAGCTGCCACCCTTCTCCATCCCTTGCGCCATCTGGAACTTCACGTAGTCGTTCAGGTTGCCCACGGCCGCCATGCTCGAACGCTTGTCGATCGCCTGTTCGACCTCGGGCGGGACCGACACGTTCTCGACGATGAAGCTGGTGATCTGCAGGCCGTACTTCGCGGCCACCACCGGGTTGATGAGCGGCAGCAACGCCTCGCCCAGCTCGCTGTAGCGGCTGGCGACGTCGAACACCGGGATCTTCGCCGACGCCAGCGCATCGGCGAAGATACTGACGATGCGCGAGCGCATGGTGTCGGCAAACTCGTCGAGCCGGAAGTTCTGATCGGAACCAGCGACTTCCTTGAGGAACAACCTCGGATCGGTGATCTTGAAGTCGAACGTGCCGAACGCGCGCGACCGCACGATTCCGAGGTCGTCGTCGCGCATCATGATCGGATTGGCCGTTCCCCACTTGTTGCCGGTGAACAGCCGCGTCGTGACGTAGTAAACGTCCGCCTTGAACGGCGAATTGAAGCCGTACTTCCAGGACTTCAGCTTCGTCAGGATGGGAATGTTGTCGGTGGTCAGCGTGTGCTTGCCGGGGCCGAAAGTGTCGCCGAACTCGCCGAGGTAGACGAACTGGACCTGTTGGGATTCACGGACGATCAGCTGCGCGCCGTTCTTGATCGCCTTGTCCTCGTCTGGAAAGCGGTACGAAAGCGTATCCCGGGAGTCATCGGTCCACTCGATGACGTCGATCAGTTCGCCCTTGATGAAATCCATCAGACCCATGGCACACACTCCACATAAGGGCCGGATTCCCACCGGCTGACGGGAAAGCAGTATTGTAGGGGCAATCTAATCTAAGTCGAGGGGCTTTCGCCCCTCGAACTCCCACACGCTCGCTCCCGCTCGCTCGCACCTCGGCCACGAGCGACAGGATTATGAGATACCCTCTCTGGTATCCCGATGAGCGACGTTCAGTCCCTGCACTGCCCGAATTGCGGCGCCGCCGCGGATCCGCAGGCGGCCCGCTGCCCCTATTGCCGCGCCCGTCTGGCCACGGTCAGCTGCCCGCAGTGCTTCGCGCTGATGTTTCAAGGCGCGGCGTTCTGCCCCACGTGCGGCGCCCGCACGTCGCGGGCGGCGGCCGCACCGTCAACGAAGGTCTGTCCGGGTTGCGGTGGTCAACTGGCGCAGGTGCTGTTTGGCGACCTCCCGCTCTTCGAGTGCGCCGCCTGTGACGGGGTGTGGGTCGGCGCCGCCGACTTCGAACAAATTTGCGCGAATCGCGAAGCGCAGGCGGCCGTGCTCGAGCGGCGACGGTCGACGGTACCGTCGGAGACCCGCCGCGCGCCGATCCACTACCGCCCTTGCGTCGTCTGCGGAAAAATGATGAACCGAGTCAACTTCGGCCGAGTGTCGGGAACCGTCGTCGACGTCTGTCGCGGCCACGGGACGTTCCTGGACGCCGGCGAGCTGCACGCGATTGCAACGTTCATCATCAACGGCGGGCTCGATCTCGCGCGACAGCGTGAGAAAGAAGACCTCGTGGAGGAACGTCATCGTCTCGCGCAGCTCAAAGCCCAGCTCGAACACCAGTCGCACGCCTCAGACTGGGAGCATCGGTCGGTGCTGAGCGACAGCCTCCTTGAAATACGCAGAATGCTCAAACAGGAATAGCGCTGGTTCGAACCCGATCACCAATCAACGACGATCACGGTCGCGCTGCATTCTTGACTCAAGAGAAAACAGAAGGGAGAAACGAGAACGTTCTCTTCCAAAAAAATATTCTCCTTTCTCTTGTTGTCTCCTTATTTGATCGCAGCGTCACGGTGACTGTCGTTGATTCGCGCCGGGACGCCAATCACTCCTCTGGCTTGAAGTCGAGCGCCACGCCATTGATGCAATAGCGCAGCCCTGTGGGCGGCGGCCCGTCTTCGAAGACGTGCCCGAGGTGGCCGCCGCAGCGTCGGCAATGCACTTCGGTGCGCGTCATGAAGTAGCTGCGATCGGTCGTCGTGGCGACTGACCCTTCGATCGGTTCGAAGAAGCTCGGCCAGCCAGTGCCGCTCTCGAATTTGGGGCCGGACTTGAACAGCGGCTGTCCGCAGGCCACACAGGTGAAGGTGCCGCGGCGCTTCTCGTGGAGAAGCGCACATGTCCCCGCGCGCTCGGTTCCGTGCTCACGAAGCACGTGATACTGCTCGGGCGTGAGCTGCTGACGCCACTCCTCTTCCGTCTTGGTGACTTCGAAGGTCTCATCCGTACGCATCATCTTCTCTCCAGCGCCTGCTTGGCGATTTCAAGGACGTCCTCAGCCGGAAGAATGATTGGGAGCAGGCCCAGCCCCTCTGTTCCGCTCATCGTGGCGAACGCACTTGGTCGATCGTTGGCAATCTGCCTGACGGTCAAGATTCCAACAATCTTGCCGTTGGTGAGAAACGCCGGCGTACCGATGCCCGCGGTTTCTCCGGCGAGCACGAAGAACGTGCGGGGCTTGACCACGATGCCACCGATGTCGCGCAGCGCTGCTGAAGGGACCCATCCGCCGACCCGGCCGAGACGGCCAAAGACGACGACCTGGTCGAGCATCGCCGGCTGTGCGGCATCGGCGAGGTCGATCGCGACAAACGGCTTTGCCGGCGCGGTGGTCGGCCGGATGAACGCCAGGTTCAAATCCTCGTCGCGAAGCGCGATCATCCCGGGGATCTCACGGCCGTCCGCGAGGCGAATCCTCACATCCGTCGGCTCGCTGGCAATTTCAACCCCCTGACCGTTGCCGCCGCTGGCCATCAGCTTCGTCATCATGGGTCCAGGATTGATCGAGCTCAGCGAGACGACCGTCAGGCCGCCCGGATCGACAACCGTGCCGACGACCTCGATCGTGTCGTCGCTCGACTGCACCTCGCGCCCGCCCATCGACATCCGCGTCTTGACGACGACCCGGACGTTGACGATGGCGTCCTGCCATTTCTTGACCAGGTCCCGTGCGGCGGCGCGGTTGTCCTGGGCCGAAGCGACAGCGCAAACAAATAGCACGAGAACAATGCCGACACTCACCTGCTTGATCACTCGCCCCCCGCAACCGTCAATCGTCACTCGATCAAATCACCAATCATCAATCCGACATCCGCAATAGACGACTATTTCCAACCCGTCTGTAACTCGACAAAGAAGGTCCGAATCCCGCGGCGCACCTTCATGACGACGGCGGAAGGCTTGTCGCGGGCGACGCGCTCCATCTTGCGTTGCACCGCGGCCACGTCGACGACCGGATCACCGTCAATCGCCAGGATGATGTCCCCGTCAGCGAGATGGCTGAGTGCGGCCCAGCCACCTTCTCTCACCGCCTCGACCAGGACCCCCTGCTGCGTTTGCGGAAGATCGCTGAGGGTGCGATCGGCGGCGGCCAGGTCGCGTACTCGAAATTCAAAGTCGCGATCCTCGTACTTCAGCATCTCGCGCGGTAAGCGCGGCGACGCCAGCAACTTGACCGACAGTTTCTGATCGTGACCGTCGCGTCGAAGGGAGAGTTGTACGGTTGACCCGATCTTGTACTGGCGGATCATCGTGGCGAAGAGATCCGCGTCCGAAGGCTGCACGGCCTCGACCGGCGAGTCGTCGATGGCGGTGATGATATCGCCGACTTTCAAGCCCGACGGCGTCCCTTCAGGCAGCACTCGTGACACACGAACTCCGCCCTTATCTGGAGCGCCCACCTTCTCGGCGAGATCACTGGTCAGCACCTGGACGCTGACTGGGATCCACGCTTTCCGCGCCTCCAGGCCCGGATCTTCCAGCAACGCACGGCCGACCTCGACAACGGTCAACAAACGCTCGCCCTTCCGCTCGAACGTGACCAGCGTCTTGACCGGTTCCTTCTTGTCAGCCGTCAATCTCTCCATCGCGGCCTCGAGCGCGCGGACGTCGCCGATCGGTGCCCCTTCAACCGACACGATCACATCGTCCTCCGCCATCGACGGTTTCGCGTCATCCGCAGGGCCTCCTGCCCTGACGCCGGTGACGCGAACACCGGTGCGATCCAGTCGCCCGAGCTCCTTCGCGGACCAGGTGGTCAGATTCGATGCGGTGATCCCGAGTGCGGGGAATTCCTGGACGCTGGCTTCCACGCTTTCGCGCTCTACCGGTACGACGCTGAGCGTGCGTTCCACGCCTCCGCGCAGCACCACTGCCGACACCGGTTTGCCGAGCGGCAAATGCATGACGGCTTGATTGAACGGCGGCAGCTCTTCGGCAAACCGCACGGTGACGTCGTATCCATTGAGCTTCAACAGCAGATCGCCTGAGGCAAAACCGGCGGCGGCGGCCGGCGATCCTTCGACGGTGCCGCCGATGAGCGCGCCGTGCGGCGTCGCCGATGATTTCAGCAGCGGCTGCACGTCGAGACCGATCCAGCTCCGGCGGACGCGGCCGTCGCGAATCAGCGCCGTCGCCACTTCCTGTGCGAGATCGCTGGGGATGGCACCAGCGAGACCCATGCTGATCTCGTTGACGCCGACGATCTCGCCAGACATGTTGACGAGCGGCCCGCCCGAGTTGCCGCCGTAGATCGCGGCGTCGTGGCCGATCCAGCGAACGATCGAGCCGACGTCCTCGCCCTCGAGTGTCATCCGATTGAACGGCCAGAAGAGCCCCGGCATGATCATCTCGGTATTGCTGACGATCCCCATGGTGACCGACTGGGACAGTGCCAGCGGACTTCCCAGGGCCATGACCGGATCGCCAACCTTCAGCCGGGAGACATCGCCGAAGCGTGCGACCGGAAACGTACGGGGTTTGGCCGGACGTAATTTGATGATAGCGATGTCCGACAGCGGATCCGTGCCGACAAGATCAGCGGGGACTTCTTCACGGTCCGCGAGCGTGCACATCAGCGTACGCGTGCGCCCGGCGACGTGATGGTTGGTGAGGACGTGACCTTCCGGCGAAATGATCGTACCGCTGCCGGCTGCCTCCCGCTTGATCTCCCGCCCCTCCTCATAGTCGTAGGTCACGACGTGGATGCGTACCAGGCTCGGGGATATCTTCGACAGCGCCGCAGCGATCGCGGGATCGGACAGCGCGCGCTGTCCGGCGTGTGCGTCCGCGGCAACGATCGCACTCACCACAGCAGCCAGAGCGATTCGTCCCGGCCAGCCGAACGATCCGATCAATGAGACCTCCCGGACAGTGTGTCCGTCAAAAACTGTATCAGCAGATTCTGCGCCACACGCAGGCGATAGCGGGCCGTCGAACGCAGGTCGTCCATCGGCGAGATATCCAGGATCAGCGCAGCCGAAACGGTGCTGGCGAGTTCACCGTCCAGAATCCGATCCCGGACCGCCGCCTCGACATGGGTGCAGCGAACAACGGTGGGAGCCACACTTCCAAACGCGACACGCACATCGCGCACGCGATTGCCGTCGAGGTCGATGGCTGCTGCCAAACAGACCTTCGAAATCGCCTGCGCGCTGCGAGTGCCGACCTTCCGGTATGTCTGGCGCCACGCGGATTGCCGGCGCGGCAGGACGATTCGACTGATGATCTCCCCGGCCACCAGATCCATGGTCTTGTAGCCGGTGTGAAAGCGCGCGTACGGGACGCGCCGAACCCCCCGGATCGAGCGCAGCTCGAGTTCGGCATCGTACACAAGCAGCGCTGGCGGTGAATCAGCGGCGGGTGACGCGTTGGCGATGTTGCCGCCGAGCGTTCCCCTATTCTGCGTCGCCACGCCGCCCGTCTGGCGCGCCGCGCTGCAGAGCAGGGGAAACTCCGATTGCAGTACCGGATCCGACAGAACGTCGGTGTAAGTAGTCAGGGCGCCGAGCGACACGTGATCGGTGCTGGCGGCGATGCCGCGAAGCTCACCCAAACCCCAGATGTTCACGTAGCGGCCTGGTGGCAGGTTCCCTGATTCAAGCAGCACCATCAGGTCGGTGCCGCCGGCAAAGGGCCGCGTGCCGCGATCCGCGGCCAGGAGTCGAAGCGCCGTTTCGAGATCCCTCGGTGCTTCGAGCGAAATCGGCCGCAGCCAGCTTCTCAATTCGGATCGCTTTCCGCGCCGCGACACGCATGCACGACAGCCGCAAAGATGCGTTGATAGCCGGTGCAGCGGCACAGGTTGCCGGCAAGGCCCTCCCGAACCTGATCGTCGGTTGGCGACGGATAACGCTTCAACAAGCTGACGGCGGCGAGCACCATCCCTGGTGTGCAAATGCCGCACTGTGCTCCGCCGCACGCGATGAAGGCATCCTGCACAGCGTGGAGTCGATCGCCGTCGGCAACTCCCTCGATGGTGACGATGTCGGCGCCGTCAGCCTGCACGAGCGGCACGAGACAGCTGTTGACCAGCTGGCCATCGAGCAGAATCGAACACGCGCCGCATTCCCCTTCACCGCACCCTTCCTTGGTTCCGGTAAGTCGCAATCCGATACGCAGCGCGTCCAGCAGGCGCATCATCGGGTGGCCGCTGACCTCCACGTCCGCGCCGTTGACCCGACAGCGAATCGAGATGCTCGGTTCACGCACGCGCGGGCTCCATGAGATCGAGAATGCTCTCGGGAGTGATTGGAATGCTGCGGATGTCGACGCCCATCGCGTATGAAATCGCGTTCGCGATCGCCGGCGCGGCACCGTCCATGGGCAGCTCGCCGATCCCCTTGGCGCCGCCCGGACCGTGCGCGTACGGCACCTCCTCGAAGTAGACGCGGATCGGCGGCAAATCCATCGACGTCGGGATGATGTAGTTCGTCATCTGAGCGTTCGCCATTCGCCCTTCGCGCCACGCGACGTGCTCGAACAGCGCCCAGCCGATTCCCTGCGCCACGCCCCCCTCAATCTGTCCAGCGGCGAGGACCGGATTAATCACGCGGCCGACCTCCTGGACGGCGACGAAGTCGTCCAGGCGGATTTCGAAGGTCGTGACGTCCACCGAGACTTCGGCCACATACACGGCCCAGCCGTACGTCCCATACG
>JBKPNQ010000290.1:0-14827 GCA_046732715.1 Acidobacteriota bacterium
CTTCGACGCTGTAGCCCTCCGGCGCCTGCAGCGACGCCAGGGCGCGATTCATCTGCAGGATGGCGTACACCGGGCTTTCAACCGCACCAGCGACGTCGCCAGTCACGTAGGTCACCGGGAGCAGGTTCTTGTGGTAGACGCTCGGTTCCTCCGCGGTGGTGACGGCGCGAGTCAATTCGCCGACAGCGATGGATCGCTGCTGTCCGAGCCGCAGGCCCTGTACCGCCGCTAACGATCCGCGCAGCTCGCGCGGCAGCCGCAGCACGATCGGCACGTCTTCGCGCGCCCGTGAATCGTGCAGCAACCCGGCTGACACGCCGGCGCCGGCCAGACGCACGACCGAGGCGATCTGGACGGCCGATAGCCCCGCTGCCGCGGCCTTCTCTTCGTCCACGTCCAGCCGCAACTTTGGTTGGCTCGATTCCACATACCAGTCCACGTCGACCACGCCGGCCGTCTTTTCGAATGCGGCGCGAACCGTCTTCGCCAGCGCGAGACGCCGATCGGGGTCCGGACCGTAGACCTCGGCAACGAGCGTCTGGAGAACTGGTGGACCCGGGGGCACTTCGACCACCTGGATCGTGGCGCCGAGGCGGGCCGCAATCGGATCGAGGCGCGTCCGCAGGCGCTTGGCGATCGTGTGACTCTGTTCGCGGCGGTCGTCCTTGCCGACGAGCATCACCTGCAAGTCGCCGAGATTCGGCGCCTGCCGGAGAAAGTAGTGGCGCACGAGCCCGTTGAACGTGTGCGGCGACGCCGTCCCGGCATAGCTCTGCACGCTGGTGACCGCCTCGTCGCGCAGCGCCTCATCCGCGAGCGCCGATGCGACCGCGGCTGTGCCCTCGAGCGGCGTGTCTTCCGGCATGTGCAGGATGACTTGCAACTCGCTCTTGTTGTCGAACGGCAGCATCTTGACGGTCACGAGGCCGGCCGGGATCAGCGCCACCGCGACGAGCAGGAGAATCGCGACCAGGGCCAGAAAGATGAACCGCGGTCCGGATTTTTCGATCAGCGGGCCCATCGCTCGCCGATAGAGCGCGGTCAGGCGATCTTCCGACTGATCGCCGTGTCCCGGCAAACGTCGGAGCACACGCACTGCCGCCCACGGCGTGACGACGAACGCGACCATGAGCGAGAAGAGCATCGCCGCCGACGCACCAACGGGGATGGGACGCATGTAGGGACCCATCAGGCCGCCGACGAAGGCCATCGGAAGAATCGCGGCGACGACAGCGAGGGTCGCGAGGATCGTCGGATTGCCGACTTCATCCACGGCCCGAACCGCGGTCGCCTCGAGCGTGTGGCTGCGCCCGAGACGCAAGTGACGCACGATGTTCTCGACCACGACAATCGCATCGTCCACCAGGATGCCGATCGAAAAGATCAGCGCGAACAGCGTGATGCGATTGAGGGTGTAGCCATATAGGTAGAAGACGAAGAGCGTGAGCGCGAGCGTGACCGGAATCGCGACCAGGACGACCGCCGATTCCCGTCGGCCGAGGGCCAACCAGATCAGTGCGGATACCGAGACCACGGCCAGGAACATGTGCCACAAGAGCTCGTTCGACTTCTGGGCGGCGGTCTCGCCGTAGTTGCGTGTGATGGAGGTCTGCAGGTCCGAGGGTAGGAGATAGCCGCGGACGCTGGCGATTTTTCGTTCGATCGCCTGGGTCACCGCAATCGCGTTTGCCCCTCTTCGCTTGGCGATCGACAACGTGACCGCCGGGAAGGCTTCGCCCGCGTGAGGATAGTGCACGACGTAGCTGTCCGGCTCGCCGCCGCCATCGGTCACCGACGCAACGTCGGCGAGACGAACGGGGCTGCTGCCGCGTGTTGCGATCACACTGCTCTTGACGGCTTCAACCGATTCGAGCCAGCGGCCGCTCTCGAGACGCCACGCGCGATTGGCGGCGACGATCGTGCCGGCGGATGCACGATCGTTGGCGGCCGAGAGTGCCTGCTCGACGGCAAGGGGATCCACGTTTCGCGCCGCGAGTGCGGCCGGATCGAGACTGACCGTGACCTGTCGCGGACGGCCCCCAATCACGGCGATCGTCGATACCTCGGGCAGCTCTTTGACTACTTCCTGAAGTTGTCGTGCCATCGCTCGAAGACGCAGGTCGTCGTAACCGCGTCCCCACAGGGTCAACGCCATCACCGGCACATCATCTATGGATCGGAGCTGCACCAGCGGGGGCGACGTTCCGGCGGGAAGGGCGGGCGCATTGGCGGCAAGCTTCTGATTCAAGCGGACGAGCGCCTGCTCTTCGTCCTGGCCCACGAGGAAACGCACCACGATCATCGCCCGGCCCGCGCTCGACGTTGAGTAGACGTATTCGACGCCAGGTATTTCCCACAGCCACTGTTCGACCGGCCGAGTCACTCGCTGCTCGATCTCGGTCGGTGAGGCGCCGGCGAGGTGGACGAACACGTCGACCATCGGCACCTTAATCTGCGGCTCTTCCTCGCGCGGCAGGGCGAGGACCGCGTAGGCACCGAGCACCAGGGACGAGGCGATCAAGAGCGGCGTCAATTTCGAATGGATAAACGCCGCAGCCAGACGGCCCGCGATGCCAGTGGTCGGCGTCATCGGTGCCCTCCCGCCACGCGGACGCCGTCGGACAACTGAGCGGGCGGATTGACAACCACGCGGTCGCCTTCGCGAATACCGGCCAGAATTTCGATTCGATCGTCCGCCTCGGCACCCGGCGAGATCGGCTGAAGTCTGGCGCGGCCGTCGGCGTCAACCGTGTAGACGAACGTCAATTGACCGCGGCGCACCGCAGATGACGCGGGCACGACCAGCGCCTGCCGGGGCGACGCGGCGAAGCGTGCCCGCCCGAACAGCCCGGAACGCCAGGAGGGTCGAGGCGGCAAGTCGAGTTTGACCAGGAAGCTGTGAGCGGTCGGATCCAGTCTGCCGATCTCGGTCACCCGCGCTGCCGCGATCGAGTCAGTCGAGCGACCCGGGTCGCCGATCTGAACCTCGACGTCCTGGCCGACCGCTACCTGAGTGGCACGGGTTTCATCGAGCGCGACTTCCAAGCGGAAACTTGTCGAGTCTTCCAGCGTCAGGAGCGGCATACCAGGAGTCGCCATCGTGCCGGGATCGACCGAACGCTCGGTAATCAGACCGTCGAACGGCGCCACGAGCACGGAGTAGGACGCGGCGATCCGCGCCGCATCGTTGGCCGATTGCGCGGCATCGCGTGCGGCGGTGGCGGCCGCCAGGCGCGCTTGCGCACCACTCAGTTGCGCGTCGGCCGCAGCGAGAGAGGAAACCGCCTGGTCAAGTTCCTGCGGGGTTGCCGATCGCTTGTCGTGAAGCGTCCGAGTCCGATCGTGGGTGGTACGCGCCAGCGCGACGGCAGCTTGCGAGCTGCGCACGTCCGATTCCGCGGCGTGGACGGCTTCAAATGCACTCGCTGTTGTTGCCGTTGCCCGTGAGAGAACCGCCGCCGCTTCCCGACCATCCAACGTGACGAGCGGGCCCCCACGGCGCACGCGATCGCCGGCACGAACGTGAACATCAACAATCGGGGCCATCATTCGGCTGGCAATCGTCGCCGTGGTACGCGCGCGCACCACGCCTCCGGCTTCGAACGACGAGGCGAGCGCGGCGGATCGGACGACGACGGTCGACACGTCAACCGGCGGAGCGGCGTGTGCGGCGCGTTCCGGCGGCGCGGAACAGCCTGCGCTGAGGAGCATGACCGCGACGAGTGGGAGTTGATGATGGGTCACGACGGCTTCGCCTCAGGGTTGTCGACCGAGCGCACGACGCAGCATGGCTGCGCTGACGACGGTGTCGACAACCGCGGAAATGCGCTGGCGTTCGGCCTCGACCACAGCGCTGGATGCGCGCAGCACATCCGTGACTCCGGCGAGCCCGGCCTCGAAGCGATCACGCGTGATGCGATGGCTTTCCCGTGCCTGTTCGACGGCAGCCCGACCAGCGGCTTGACGGGCGTTCGCCGCCTGAAGTTGGCGAAGTGCGGTCACGACCTCGACGTGCACGGCAGCGCGGACGTCTTCGGCCTCCGCGGCGGCACGGGTACGCGCCTCGGTGGCAGCTGTCAATTGCGCCCGTTCCGCGCCGCCGAGCGACAGGTTCCAGCGCACGCCCGCTCCCGCCAGCCACGCCGAGGCACGGTGGGTGAACTGCGTTCCACTGACGTCGAAGACACCTTGCAAGGAGACCTGCGGAATCAGGGCGGCACGTGCGGTGCGACGATCCGCGTCCGCCAGCTGCTGTGCGGCGGCGGCGCGCTGCAGTTCGGGCCGGCCGCGGTCCGCTTCGGCGAGCAAGGCATCGACGCTGGTCGCTGCGAGGGTCACGCCATCGATGTCGGACGGCTGCGCGATGTGGTAGTCGCGCTGGATCGGCGCTCCCATCAACCGATTCAGTTCGGCTCGTGACACTGCGGCGTCACTGTGGTTCTGGATGACTCGCTGCTGCAGATCGGCAGCATGCGCGACCAGGGCAAGGACGTCGGCATCGGTGGCCACACCGTTCTCGCGTCGGTGCTCGGCTCGGGTCAGGTCTTCGCGTGCGGCATCGAGCGCCGCGGTTGCCGAGCGCTCGCCCGCTTCGGCGACGGCGGTCCGGCCATACGCCTGCACCGCCGCAAGCGCCAGGGCCGCTGTCGCTGCGTCCGTCCCGAGTTGCGCGATGTCGTGCTGGGAGTTCGCGCTGTCGACCATCGCTCGTTGCCGGCCACCGTCGAACAGCAGCTGCTCGACGCCGATCGACGTTCGGAAGAAGCCGATTGGATCCGGGTGATTGAGCGCGTCGGGAGCAAAATTTGCCGCGCTGAACTGGCGTGCGGCCAACAGTGAGCTGAACACGAACACCGGCTGGTCGCCGCGCTGCCACGTCTCGGCGATCGAGACTCGTGGATACCACCCCGATCGAGCTTCGCCGGTTCGGGCGTCAGTTTCCGCGACGGCGGCGCGCGCTGCGCGCAATGAGGCGTTGTGCGCGAGGGTGTCCTGCACCGCGCGGTCGACCGTCAACAGCTCCTGCGCGGCTAGAGCCGGTGCGGCGAACATCACCACGAGCGCGGTCAACGTTGCGGGGATCGATCTCACGACTAGAAGCATCGCCTTCCAGAGATGCAGGATTTCTCGATCGGTGACAGGCTGCGATTGCCGGATTTCCGGCAGCCCGCTGATGTCACCACCCAGGCCAAATCAGCATCTCTGGTGCGAGAGCGCAGCGTACAATCGGATGCAGGTGTGCGCTATCAATGATTCGGAACGCCTGCAGCCGTTGCCTGCAGAGCAGGCGAGGGCCGAGTACGCGACGCTCGTCGCCCACGCCGCGGCCGGGGACCGCCTCGCCATGGAACAACTACTGATCCGGGCGCAGGAGGTCGCGTATCGCTTCAGCCTACTGGTGTGCGGCCATCCTGAGGATGCGGAAGACGTCATGCAGGACGCCTTGCTCAACACCTACCGATATATCCAACGGATTGACAAGCCCGACGCGTTTCGGACGTGGCTGTACGCAACTGTCCGCAACGCGTGCCTGATGAAACGGCGACGCCGGGTTGGAGAACCGGCGCGCTTTGTCTCGTTGGATGGCGGCGACGACGAGCGGCACCGGCCAGTCGACGTGGCCGATCACGCACCATCAATCGATCAACGACTGATTGATGACGGGATGGACAGCCGGCTGCGCGCGGCGCTGAACAAACTGCCGCCGGAGTACCGGATGATTGTCGTGATGCGCGAAATGGAAGGGCTGTCGACGCGCGAGGTCGCAGCCGTCACTGGCTACTCTGAAGCCAATGTCAAGACCCGTCTGCATCGAGCGCGTCTGATGCTGCGCCGGCACATGGAGGGCCGATGACGACCGGGCTGGGACCTGACTGCCGCCGAGTCCTGGCCTCGGTGTCGGCCTATCTGGACGGCGATCTCGACGCGACGACGTGCGAGTCGATTGCGGCACACTGCCGTCAGTGCGGCGCGTGCCGAAGCGTGATCGCAGGGCTGCGGGAAACCGTGGGTTTGTGCCGCCAGGCTGGCTCGGTTCCTGTTCCTGAGGCGATTCACCGCCGCGCGCGAGAGCGCGTCCGGCGGCTGCTCGATACGGCACCGGGCGCCGACACCGACGCCTGAGGTCAAGCCTGAATCACCGACGATCGTCAGACGCAGCCAGGGCTCGCCATCACTCGCGACGACCGTCGCATGCAAGCAGCGACTTACGATCCCCTCAGGCGGAGGCTCCCTCATCAAGGAGCGGACGAGGCAAGCCCCCGACTGGCCGCGTCAACCGCGCCCTGGAACAATTCGTGCTGCTGCTCGACCGCGTGACGCGAGCCGTCGCGATCAGAGGAGGAGTTGGCGATGTTTCCAATCGGCGACGACAATAGCGGCGAGCGAACGTTCCCGATCGTCACGTATGCGCTGATCGCGTTGAACGTCCTGTTCTTCTTCGTCGAGCTCAGCGGTGGCGACCCCTTCGTGAAGCAGTGGGCGTTCGTGCCCAGCCGTTTCCTGGCCAATCCCGCCGCTGATTTTCCAACTGTGTTCACGTCGATGTTCATGCATGCCGGGTGGGTCCACCTGGGTGGAAATATGCTCTACCTGTGGATCTTCGGTGACAACGTCGAAGACCGCTTCGGCCATGGCGTGTTCGCGATCTTCTATTTCCTCTGTGGATTGGCCGCGACGTTTGCGCAACTGATGTTCAGTGCCGGATCGCATGTGCCGAATCTTGGCGCTTCGGGCGCGATCGCGGGCGTGCTCGGGTCGTACATCATTCTCTTCCCGCAGGGACGGGTGCGGGTACTGCAGCGCGGCGGCGTGGTTCAGATGCCCGCGCTGCTGGTGATCGGCCTCTGGATAGTGCTCCAGCTCTTCAGCGGCATCGGCTCGATCTCAAATGCGGCGGATACCGGCGGTGTTGCATACATGGCTCACATTGGCGGGTTCGCCGCCGGGTGCGTGTTAACGCTGGTGCTCGGCGGCCGGAGACAAAGAGTCACGGTCTGAGGGGTCGACTCCGTTCGCAGCGGGCGAAGCGCCTCAGATCTTCGGCTCACCGGCCGATAAGTACGGCGTGAAATCATTCGTCGCAGCGCTTGGGGTCGCCGTTCCGTTCTTGTTAGCCGGCGCGCAGCAACAGCCGTCGAGCCCTCGCGGCAATTGGCCGTGCGGTGGACGCCTCGATCCGTCGTATTTCCAGGTCGCAGAGGGAACCGGGGGGCATCTGCTCCTGCTGTCACCTGAGGAAATCGGTGACCCCGACTCCACGACGCTGTTGACAGCGTTCGGGTCTCATCGCCAGACGATCTTCAGGCTCGCGGGTTCGTTGACCCCTGGGCCGCACGATTTCCATGTTCCAATCGATTCGTCCGTCGAGAGTGTCGTGTTCTCCGTGTCCGTGCAGTGCCTGCACACCGTGGATGTGGTGCGGCCGTCCGGATTGCCCGCTAACGGCGAAGGCGTCAAGGACCTGTCGAATTTCCACGCTGAGCGGATGGTCATCGTCGCGCGACCGGAGCCGGGAATCTGGACCGTATCGGTGTCGGGTAGCGGTGTCGCCGGTGTGGTAGTCCAGGCACGTGCGGCGATCGGGATTTCAGACATTCAATTCGCGCAGGCTCAGAGCGCGAACTTCACGGCAATTCCGTCGGCGGGGACCGAGAACGTCGTCAGAATTCGGCTCGGCGGCCACCTGACGGACGTGCAGGCCTCCCTCGTCACCGGAGCATTGGCACCGATCGCCAAACTGCCGCTCGAGGCCAATGAGGCGGACGGATCGTATCTCTCCCACTTCACGCCGGGTCACGACGGCTTCCGCATCCTCGTCGTCGGCAAGGAGGGCGACGGCAATCCCGTCCAGCGCATGTACGCGCCGCTCATCACGGCTCGATGACTTCGCGGAGTCATCGGAATCATCAACGTTCGTTTCTGAAATATTCTCCTTTCTCCGTTCTCCTGTTTATCTCTTGGACATGATCGCGGCGTGACTGTGGCGGTCGTTGATTTCAACGCGGAGCATTACTACACCGGCAACGGCTTTCCTCGCGTCTCGACGGAAAGGGGGAGCAGCAGCAAGCCAAGCACAAACGGAATCGACGTCAGCGCGACCGGCACGCCAATGCTGCCGTATCGCTGAATGCCAATCCCCACCAGGAACGTCGCTCCCGCGGCGACGAACCTGCCGATTGACGTTGCGAACGCGAGCGCGCTGCCGCGGCACTCCGTGCGGTACTGTTCGCTGATCCAGGTCCAATACACGGCGAAACTGCCACCGCCGACGCCGACGAAGAAGAGACAACCGATGAACCACGGCAGCGCGTCGGACGATCGATAGAATGCGTAGCCGAAGCTGACGGCGATCGACACCGCCATCAGCGAGTAGAAGAACGCGAGGGCGCCTCGCCGCCCAAGGCGGTGCGCAAGCGTCGGCATGATGAGGCAACCGATGATCGTCCCGGTCGCCAGGAACATCGTCGCTCGCGACGCGATTCGGGCGGCGTCGGCCGCGCTGTAACCGACGCGGGTTGCCACCTGAGTGACCGCGGTCGGCGCGTACACAGAGCCGGCCCAGAGGCCGATCATGGAGATCAGGAGGAAGACGCAGTTGAGCAGCGTTCGGCCTCGATACTCCGGCGAGAAGAGCGCGTAGAAAGAGTCGCGCGCCCGCCAGCCGCCGATCTGCGCCACACGCGCGCGCCATCGCTCGGGCTCGTGAACGTTGAGGCGGACGTAGGCAATGAAGAGTGCCGGAAGGCCACCGAGCGCAAACATCGCGCGCCACCCGTAACTCGCGCCAACCAGATAATTGAGCGCCGCGGCAATGAAGACCCCGATGTAGTAGCCGCTGTTCATGATTCCCGTGCCCATGACCCGCCGCCGCTCGGGAAGCTCTTCGACGACGAACGTCGCGGCGCCGACGAACTCTCCGCCGATTCCGAGGCCGGCCAGCAATCGGAAGACAGCCAGCTGCCACCAGGTCTGTGCGATCGCTCCGAGAAACGTGAACAATGAATAGCAGAGGATGGCGAGCATCAGGACGCGGACCCGCCCGAACCGATCTGCGAGCGGCCCCCACAAGAACGCCAGCCCCCAGCCCACGAGGAACACCGCAAACAGGATGCTGCCGTAGAGGCTGACGTTGCCAACCGTGGGCTCAATCGCTGACTGCGGAAGCAGCGCGCGAAGCGCGGGCACGAGCACCAATGCGTAAATGAAGGAATCAACGCCGTCCAGGACAACGCCGCCCCAGGCGGCCACGAATCCACGCCGCTGGTTCGGTGTAAAGCGTTCTGGTGAGGCTGGTGCCTCAGCGAGCATTGCGCGGATTATCTATCAGCTCGTGACCGCCGCACCAATGATCAGGTGTGAATCGCCGAATTCGTGCCACAGGTAACCAGCCTGACGTGCCTCGTGATACGCGCGATCGAGATGTGTTGACGGCCCGAGACTGCCGGCGGCAGCAATCACCTGTTTGACCATTGCCAGGTGCGTGGCCGTTGGCTCGTGGAAACCGGTGATCATGGCATTCACTGAGCGCAACGGCCGGTCTGGTGTAATGACGAGACTCGTCCAGCCTTCGCCCGGCGATGTCGTGCGCCGATGGTCCGTCACCGTCTCGAGCGCCCGGACGACGGTTGTGCCGACGCCAATGACGCGATGACCCGCGTCTCGCGCGGCGTTGACTCGAGCCGCGGTGTCCACCGGCACCTGAAAATATTCTTCGTAGGGCGGTTCGTGATCCTCGAGGCTGGCGACGCCGGTGTGCAGGAGCAGCGGCGCGATTTGAATCCCGGTCGAGACGAGATGCGTGACGAGCTCGGGCGTGAACGGACGTCCTGCCGACGGCATCTCGGCGCTGCCGGGCTCGATCGCGAAAATCGTTTGATACATCGGTTCCGGCCATGCTTGCGTGACGTAGTTGTAGCGGATGGGACGGCCGAACCGTTCGAGATAGGTCAGGAACGGTTCTGGAAGCTGCAGGGCTGCGAGCCACAACCGGGAGCCCGCAGCCTTCGAATCCCGGTTCCCCCGGCCTGGATCCCTGGTTTGTCCATCCTCGAGCGGATACGGCGACAGAATTGTGAGTCGTCCGCCGCCGTCGAGATCGAACGTCGCCCCCGAGAACGCATCGTGATACGGAAGGGACGCAATCGGCCCGGGCCGCCGCACCTCAACGACCCAGAAGTTTCCGGGCAATCGCGTGGAGAGATGGACTTCGAACCTGTCGCCGTCGCCGGCGCGCGCCGTCAATGCCGCTTTCAGTGTTCGACTGGTGTTGACGACCAGCAGATCGCCGGGCGAAAGCCACTGCGGCAGATCGAAGAAGCGTGAGTGCGAGATGGCATCGGTATCGACTCGCGACACGAGCAGCCGTACATCATCACGCCTCAGGCCACGTGCCTCTGGCGGTTCGGCTGCCTCGAGGTGCGGCGGCAACGTGAACGTGTCGATTACGCCGGCTGCAGCCATGGAGCATCCTTTTGCTGCGCGACAAAACGCTGGCCACGAACCGCCTCCGGATTCTGATCGATCAACCAGTTCCAGAACGGCTCGGTGATTTCGGGTAAGGGCCGGTCGGAGATGTCCTCGCCCGGAAATGCCTCCTGGTGCATGCGCGTTCGCATGTCGCCGGGATCCACGAGCACGGCCGACACACCGTGGGCGCCGAGTTCCGTCGCAAGCGTGCGCGTGAGTAATTCGAGCGCGGCTTTTGTGGCACCGTACGGTCCCCAGCCGGGATAAGCGCCGGATGCCGCGTCGCTCGTGACGTTGACGATCAGGCCGCGGCCCACGGCCAGCAATGGCAACGCGAGTTGAATCAGGAACAGGGGTGCGCCGACATTGACGGGAAAGAGCCGTCCCAACCGCGGCACGTCGAACGTCGACAGCGGCCCGATGGGACCCAATTCAGACGCGTTGTTGACGAGCAGGCTCAGGCCGCCCAGCTGTCTGGCAGCCTCGATCAGGTTCGTTCGCACGTGCTGATCCGTCACGTCACCCGCGACCGGCACGACGGCGGGGCCATACCGCAGCAATTCTGCGGCGGCGCCATCCAGCGCCTCACGATCGCGAGCGCCGATGACGAGGCTGTATCCGCCCTTCGCCAGCACGCGCGCGATTACCAATCCCAGTCCCCGGCTGGCGCCGGTCACGATGGCGATTCGATTGGGTTGAGTCACGTTCCCTCCTTTTGTCTTGTGTTCTGCGAACCGCGAATTGCGACCGCGAATTGCCAATTGCGAACCGCGACTTGCGACTTGCGACTTGCGACTTGCGAATTGCCAACAGCATCAGCATCATTCTTCAAGTGCACTTGAAGTCAAGCGCGGAGTGGCGCAGACTGAACAAGTAGTTTCGGAGGCGGAAACGGAGCGAGCCGCCGAAGCGGCTCGCGAGAGAGCGTGTCAGGGAGTCCGAGCGGCGACGCCCGGCGGGAGTGATCATGGACGTTATGACGATTGGAGAGGTTGCCGCGCGCAGCGGCGTGGCGACGTCCGCGCTGCGGTTTTATGAGGACGAAGGGCTGATTGATTCAGAACGGAACGATTCCGGTCACCGGCGATATCCGCGGAGCGTACTCCGCCGGGTCGCATTTATTGTCTTCGCGCAGCGGATCGGGCTTTCGCTGGAAGAGATCGGCGCGGAGCTCGCGAAACTGCCGCGTCACCGCGTTCCAGAGCGCGCCGACTGGGCAAGGCTGTCCAGCAGCTGGACAACGCGCATCGACGACCGGATCGCCGAACTCGAGCGAATGAAGACGGGGCTCACCGAGTGCATCGGCTGCGGCTGCCTCTCACTCGATCGCTGTCAGTTTGCCAACCCGGGAGATCGGGTCGGACGACGTGGTGCCGGACCGCGGTACTGGATCGGTGGGCCGCAACGGTGACGCGGGCGTTTCGAGATTTACTCGTTGTCGAGCGAGCGCCAGAGATACCAGGATGCGACGGATCGATACGGACGCCACGCCTCGCCAATTTTGCGAATTCGATCCGCGGTCGGCCGCTTGCGAAGGCGATAGACGTTCTTCACCGCATTCACGATTCCCAGATCGTCAACCGGCAGAACGTCAGGACGGTGCAGCCGGAACATCAGGAACATCTCCGCCGACCACCGTCCAATGCCCTTCACCTTCGTCAGCGCCGCAATCACCTCGTCGTCGGTCAGCGATTCGATCGAGCCGAGTGGGACGACGCCGCTCAGCGCCTTCTCGCAGAGATCGCGGAAGTAGGTAATTTTCTGACGGCTCATACCGACGGCTCGTAGCTGCTCGTCCGTCAATACGGACAGCGCGGCCGGTGTGACGCCGTCCGGCATCAGCGCGACCAGGCGGGCGAAGATCGTGGCCGCCGCTTTTGTCGACAGCTGTTGGCCGGTAATCGCGCGGACGAGCGCGGAGAAGTGATCTGCGCGCTGCGCCTTCGCGAGGCCGCACTCGCCATGCTTGCGGATCAGCGCCGCGAGCGCCGGGTCACGACGCAGCAGCAGCCGCCTCGCCTTCGCGTAGTCTTCTGGAGTCACGGAGTAGCTAATGATAGCGCGACTCTCGCGGTTCGCGGTTCGCGGTTCGCGGTTCGCGGTTCGCGGTTCGCGGTTCGCGGTTCGCGGTTCGCGGTTCGCGGTTCGCGGTTCGCGGTTCGCGGTTCGCGGTTCGCGGAGAGAGGATAACTGGAAACTGGTAACTGAAAACTGGAAACTGCAGACTGAAACAAGAAGATAAGAGACCGCGGCCAGGCTGCGATCTCTTACTCCCCGTGTCAACGCCGGGCAATCGACTACATCAATCCGTGATTACTCGTCGCGCGACCAGCCGTCACGGCGCGAGTAGTCGTCGCGGGACTCCTCCATCGACGATGGCGCGTCAGATGACGAATGCGACATGGAGTCGGATCGGCGCATCGATTCCGACGAGCCGTAACCGCGCATGAACTCCGCGCTGGCGTTTCTCGTCGTGTCCGAACTCGTCGATCCTGTATCGTCCGTGCCGCCCATCTGCTCGCGGCGTCGCTGATGGCTCGCGATCCCGCCCTTGCGTCCGGCGTCCCGCGCTTCGTCACTCGTCCATTCGTGAGCGGTGCCTTTCTGGTGCGCCGCTTTTCCACCTTTACTCGCAATCTCGCGCTGCTTGGCCCGATCCATTGACGCGAATCCGCGATCTTCCTTGGCCACGTTTTGCCTCCTCCCGTCGGGGGTCGACCCTGGTTACAAGTCCGCGGTGGCGACCGCGCTCAGCGGCAGACCGCGAGCCCAGCCAGTGCAACCGAGGTGCCACCAGACAAGCTGTTCTGTCACGGAAGTGATTGAATGGGCATAACTTAGAGGCGTGAACCCCAGCGGGAATTTAGGGGATTTGCTTGCCGCTTCCTAGCAGAAGTCTGCCCCTGCCGCCAAGTGACGCCTCGCGGAGCCGCACGAATCGGCCGCGTGTTGCCCTAGTTGGGCAATCGCTTGCTCAGCCGTGGCCGGACGCCGGAAAGTAACCTGCGCTGGACGTGCGTATCGGTGCGCTACTTCGGTAGGAAATTTATGGCATGCCGCACACGTGAACCGACGCGTTCGGCACCCATGAGCTCGAGCACTTCGAAGAGTCCTGGACTGACAGCTCTGCCGGTCACCGCCACTCGTGTCGCGTGGATCAGCGCCGCCGCCTTCACGCCATGGGAATCCGCGAGCAGCCTCAACGCAGACTCCAGGGCCGCGCCACTGAACGGAACGACCGCGGTCAACGTGTCGGGCAACGCCGTAAATGCCGATCGGATTTCTGGCTTCGCGATGTGCTTCGAAACCGCTGCCTGATCGTAATCGACCGACTGCTGCAGGAAGGGACGCAGCTCCTCGGCGAACTGATCGAGCTTTTTCGCGCGAGGCCTGATCAGTTCCAGCAGTTTGTGAAACCAGTCGCGGCGAGATGCGGCGAGGTCGGCGCTCCAGAGCGCAGACTGTTCGAGCACAGGCTGCAGGCGTGCGGCCAGGTCGTCGACTGACAGCCGCAGAATGTGCTGCTGATTGAACCAATCGAGTTTTTCTGGGTTGAACACGGCGTTGCCGCCGCTGATCCCTTCAAGCGTGAACGCGGCAATCAACTCGTCCCGCGTGAACAACTCCCGGTCGTCGCCCGGCGACCACCCGAGCAGCGCGAGAAAGTTCACCATTGCTTCCGGCAGATACCCAAGCCGCTGGTACTCCATGACCGATGTTGCGCCATGACGTTTGCTCAGCCGCTTCTTGTCCGGGCCAAGAATCAGTGGCACGTGCGCAAACTCGGGGATGCGGCTGCCGAATGCCTGGTAGAGGAGGACCTGCTTTGGCGTGTTGGAGATGTGATCGTCGCCGCGCACGACGTGCGTGATCGCCATCGCCATGTCGTCGGCGACGACCGACAGATGATACGTCGGCTGGCGATCGGATCGAAGGACCACGAAGTCCTCGATGTTTACGTTGTCGAATGCGATTGGACCGTGGACGAGATCCGCGAACGATGTCTGACCGGCCGGAACCTTGAATCGGACCGCACGAGGCATCCCCGATGCTTCACGCGAAGCGACCTCGTCAGGCGACAGGTTACAGCACGTCCGGTCGTATATCCACCCTCCTCCAGCGGCTTCCGCCGCCTGACGTTTCTGCTGCAACATCTCCATGCTGCAATAGCAGTAGTAGCCGCGGCCCTCGTCAACCAGTTGCTGCGCCAGCAACCTGGCCTTGTCGACGCGTTGCGACTGAAAGTACGGGGCGTACGGACCGCCGACGTCGGGCCCCTCGTCCCAATCGAGCCCGAGCCATCGCAGGCCGTCGACGATGCCGGAGACCATGTCCCACGATGACCGTTCGGTATCGGTAT
>JBKPNQ010000291.1:0-11045 GCA_046732715.1 Acidobacteriota bacterium
GCCACCACCAGTTCGGGAGGACGGGAGACCGGTTTTTCCATGTCTCCACTCTCTGTCCATCTCCCGTAAAGAGGGGCTAAGCGATCCGTAAAAGATCCGTAATTTTGCGGTTTCGTTACGGCTTTCGCGGTATCAAAGAGAGGAGCCTAAATCGCCGGACTCGAACCGGCGATGCGGGGGAACCAGCCGGACTTACACGGAGTCCAAGGGGCGAATCTCGCCGGAAGGCGAATAGAGAACTTCCAATCTCGAGCCCGTCAGCTAACCCCGTCGGCCGATTGGAAGGACTATGCCTGCTGAAGGCCTGCTGGGACAAGCCAAACGGTTCGTCGTCGGCCAACCGATCCCCTCGCATCTTGCCCACCATGAACGGTTCTCGCGGCTTACCGGACTCGCCGTACTGTCCTCCGATGCCCTGTCGTCGGTGGCCTACGCGACGGAAGAAATCCTGCGCGTCCTCGTGCTCGTCAGCCTCGGCGCACTGAGCTTTGCGACGCCAATCGCGTTCATCATCGCGGCCATTCTTGCCGTCGTCGTCTTTTCATACCGACAGACCATTCACGCGTATCCGAGCGGCGGCGGCGCCTACATCGTCGCGAAGGACAACCTCGGCGAGATGCCGGCACTCATCGCCGCCGCGGCGCTCCTGATTGACTACGTGCTCACGGTCGCGGTCAGCATTGCGGCGGGTGTCGCCGCCCTGACATCGGCCTTCCCACAATGGCACGTGAACCGGGTCGAGATGACGCTGGGATTCGTGCTGGTGCTGATGCTCGGCAATCTGCGCGGGATCAGAGAGTCGGGGCGGATCTTTTCGATCCCCACCTACATGTTCGTGGTCAGCCTTCTGGGCTTGATCGCGTTCGGGGCGTGGCGAGCAGTCAGCGGGACGATTCTCCCGATCGCAACCGCTCAGCCCGTTCAGCCTGCCGGCGACACGTTGACCCTGTTCCTTCTCCTCACGGCATTTTCGAACGGCTGCACGGCTATGACCGGCGTGGAGGCGGTGTCGAACGGCGTTCCCGCCTTCCGGCCGCCGGAGGCAAAGAACGCGGCCTCGACGATGGTGATGATGGCGGTGTTGTCGATCACGATGTTCGTGGGCATCACGCTCCTCGCGCATGCCTATCACGTCGTGCCCAGCGAGCAGGAAACCGTCGTGTCGCAGATCGCGCGAGGGGTTTTCGGCGGACGCGGGTGGCCGTACTACGCGGTCCAGGCCGCGACGATGCTAATCCTGGTGCTTGCCGCCAATACCGCGTACGCAGACTTCCCGCGGCTCGCGTCAATCCTCGCGCGGGACAGGTACGTGCCGCGTCAGCTGATGAACCAGGGAGATCGGCTCGCGTTCTCGAACGGCATCATCGGGCTGAGCGTCTTCGCGTCCGTTCTCCTCGTCGCGTACGGGGGTGATACCCACGCGCTGATTCCGCTCTACATGATTGGCGTCTTCGTCTCCTTCACCCTGTCGCAGGCCGGCATGGTCGTCCACTGGCGAAAGCTCAAGGGACCGGGATGGAAGACCAGCGCATTCATCAACGGCCTCGGTGCGTTCGTCACCGGCGTTGTCCTCATCGTCGTCGCGCTCACGAAGAGCCGCGAGGGCGCCTGGATCATTCTGTTGTTGATTCCGGTTCACGTGTTCCTGTTTCGGGCGACCCGCCGGCACTACGACGAGGTGGCGCGTCAGCTGTCGCTCGACGGATGGACCAATGGGACACGACATCGCAACACCGTGCTGGTGCCGATGAGCGGCGTTCACCGTGCCGTCGTCCAAGCAGTCGAGTATGCGAAAACGCTGTCGCCGGACGTGAGAGCTCTCTACGTCAACATCGATCCCGCGGCTACCGATCAGATGTGCGCACAGTGGAGGAAATGGGGCAACGGGGTACCGCTTGTGGTGCTCGAGTCGCCGTATCGATCGCTGATGGAGCCGCTGCTCGAGTACATCGATCAGGTCGATGCGTCACAGCCGGACGACTTCGTGACCATCGTGCTGCCCGAGTTTGTGCCGGCGCACTGGTGGCACCACATCTTCCACAATCAGCGCGCGCTGCTCATCAAAGGCGCGCTCCTATTTCGGCCCAATGTCGTCGTGACCAGTGTGCCGTTTCATCTGAATCGCTAATCACTGATCACTAATCGTGAATCCCTAAATCCTTGAATCCCGAATCCTCGAATCCCTGATCCTTGCATCCCTGATCCTTGCATCAGTGATCGTCGCATCGAGGAATCCTTGAATCGTCGAATCGAGTCCGCGTTCCAGGATTCTGCGATTCCCGGATCCGGGGATGAGCGATTCAAGGATGAGCGATTCGAGGATGAGCGATTCGAGGATCGGGGATTCAGGATCAGTGATTCAGGATCAGTGATCAGTGATGAGCGATTCGTTCAAGGCCGCCCATATAGGGGCGGAGTGCCGATGGGATCGTCACTGAGCCATCTGCCTGCTGATAATTCTCCAGAATCGCGATCAGCGTACGGCCGACGGCAAGTCCGGAGCCGTTCAGCGTGTGGACGAACTCCGCCTTGCCGGTTCCGTCGCGGCGGAACTTGATGTTCGCGCGACGGGCCTGGAATGCCTCGGTGTTGCTACAGGATGAGATTTCCCGGTAGGTCTTCTGGCTCGGTAGCCACACCTCGATGTCGTATGTCTTGGCCGAAGCAAAACCGGTGTCGCCCGTGCAGAGCAACATCGTTCGGTACGGCAGTTCCAGACGCTTCAGCACTTCTTCGGCATCCTGCGTGAGTGCTTCGAGCTCGTCGTACGAGTGATCCGGCGTCGTGAACTTCACGAGTTCGACCTTGTCGAACTGATGTTGTCGAATCAACCCTCTCACGTCCGCGCCGTAAGATCCGGCTTCCGATCGGAAGCACGGTGTATACGCGGTGTAACGCAAAGGGAGCACTCGACCATCGAGAATCTCGCCACGATGCAGGTTCGTGAGCGGCACTTCCGCGGTCGGAATCAGGTACAGATCCCAGTCGCCCGCGATCTTGAATAGATCCGCTTCGAACTTCGGGAGCTGGGCCGTTCCCTTCAACGTTTCAGCGTTGACGAGAAACGGTGGTTCGATCTCAACGTATCGATGTTCGCGCGTGTGCAGGTCGAGCATGAAGTTGATCAACGCGCGTTCGAGCCGCGCGCCGGCTCCGACCAGGACGGAAAAGCGGGAGCCCGACATCTTGGTCGCGCGATCGAAATCGAGAATTCCAAGGGCGACGCCGAGGTCCCAGTGCGGACGTGGATCGAAATCGAAGGCGCGCGGTTCGCCGTGCCGGCGGATTTCGGCGTTCTCGTCGGCGCTCGAACCGGCGGGAACAGACGCGTGCGGAAGATTGGGAATCGTCATCAACAGCGCCACACGCTGCTGTTCGACCTGGTCGAGTTGGATTTCCAGCTGGCGGATCTGCTGGCTGCGGGCTTTGCTTGCGGCAAAGATGTCGGACGCGTCCTTCCCCTGGCGTTTGGCGCGCGCGACCTCGTCGCCGGCCGCGTTCTGTTCGCGCTTCAGTCCTTCCAGTTCCGGGATCAGACGACGCCGGCGGGCTTCGAGCGTGGCGATCTGTTCGAGCGCCGCGTCGGGTTCCAGCCCGCGATTTCGCAGACCTGTTCGCACCTCGTCCATGTGTTCGCGCACGAAAGCCGCATCGAGCATGCGAAGATCCTACATTACCCCGAGGGGGTTCGCCCCTCGGACTCCCCTACAGGCTCTCTCGCGCGCCGCTTCGCCGGCGCGCTCCGTTTGCCTGGCTCGCTTCGCTGCGCTCGCGCCATTCTTCCGACGGCCTCCCCTGACTCGCCTCGCTGTGCTTGCTCGCGTCGTCCTTCGATCGCCTCCCCTGACTCGCCTCGCTGTGCTCGCGCGTCCTTCGACCGCTTTCACTCGCCACACCACCGGTTGGTTTTGAGATACGATTTCAGCGCCACTGAGGAGATGAACTTTGCAGAACGTGATTCGAAAAGCTGTGTTTCCTGCCGCCGGACTTGGCACTCGATTTCTGCCCGCAACCAAAGCGCAGCCCAAAGAGATGCTGCCGCTCGTCGATAAACCGATCATTCAATATGGCGTCGAGGAAGCGGTCGCCTCCGGGGTTGGCAACATCATCCTCGTCACCGGACGCGGCAAGAATGCGATCGAAGATCACTTCGACGTCTCGGTGGAGCTCGAGACGTTCCTCGAGGCACGCGGCAAGAAGGAACTCCTCGCGGAAATTCGCAAGATCTCCAACCTGATCAACTTTTCCTACGTCCGCCAGGGGGAACCGCTCGGACTCGGTCACGCGGTCCTGGTCACTCAGCCCCTCGTCGGGAACGAACCGTTTGCCGTCATTCTGGGCGACGATGTGATCGACGCGAATCCGCCGGCGCTTCGGCAGATGATCGATGTGTTTGGGGAGGTCCAGGGACCGGTGCTGGCGGTGGAGCGCGTGCCGCCCGAAGACGTCAGTTCCTACGGCATCATCGACGGCGAGGAGATTCGACCAGGCGTCTACCGCATCCGCGATCTCGTCGAGAAGCCGCCGCGCGACGAAGCGCCATCCGACCTCGCGATCATCGGGCGCTACATCCTCACGCCCGATATCTTCCCGGCGCTCGAGGCAACGCAGTCGGATCGCACCGGCGAGATTCAGCTGACCAACGGCCTTCGACGCCTCTTGAAGTCACGGCCGATCTTCGGGTGCCGGATTGAAGGAACGCGCCATGACACCGGGAACAAGCTGGGATTTCTGAAAGCGGTCGTGTACTTTGCGCTTCGCCGGCAGGATCTGGGGAATGCGTTCCGGCAGTATCTGAAGGGGATCGATTTGAACGGGTGAGAAGGTCAGTTTCCAGTTTGCCAGTTCCCAGTTGCCAGTAACTTCAAAATGAAGTGACTCACTTGGCGAACCTGGGAACTGGAGACTGGGAACTGGAAACTTCAGCCCTCGCTCTTCGTCGAACTGCTCGAGGAAGACGCGTCGGTCTTGGCCGTGGAATCGCCTTTGTCGCTCTTCTCCGTCTTCTTTTCCTTCTTGTCCCCGCCGCTGCCTCCGGTCGATCCCGCATCGCTTGACGACTTCTTCGCGTAGTCGGTGATGTACCATCCCGACCCCTTGAATTGGATCGCTGGTGACGAGATCAGCTTGCGGACCGGACCTTTTCCGCAGGTGGGACAGGTGTCAATCGGAGGATCGGAGAATTTCCGAATGCGTTCGAAACGGTTGTGGCAGGCCTCGCACTCGTATTCGTACAACGGCATGAAGTTTCAATCCTGACCGAGCTATCCTGAGACTGCAGAGAGACAGAGCGCGCAGGAGAACACGGAGGTCACGGAGAAGATTGACAATGAAGAAACGAAATCAACCAAGACGAACGAAGCAGTTTCAGCAACCAGACCACCTCTTCTCCGTTCGTCTCCGTTGCTCCGTTCCTTCGTGTGAATCTTCTCCGTTCCCTCCGCTCGGACTCGTCCCCCCCGCTTCTCTCTCTCCGTGAACCTCGTTACCTGAGTTCAGTCATTCGAGCATGTCGCCATTCTGCTCGCCGAGCATCAGCGCGCGGTGCAGCCAGACCGGCACGGTGCCGTTGGCGAGCAGCGTGTCGTGGAATCCGCGCAAGGAATACTTCGAGCCGGCCTGCGCCTTGTAGTCCTCGCGCAGCTTCAGGATCATCAGTTTCCCGGCGCTGTACAGAATGTACGAGGGATCGAAGGTGCCCCGTTCCGCCTCGCGCCGTGCGCTCGCTTCCTCGAGAAACGCCTCGTCGCGGAAGACGCGCACACCCTGCTCGACCGACATGTCCTCGCAGTGAAGACGGATGCCGACAATGAACCGGCACAGCCGGATCAGCGCCTCGGCAAGCTGACCGAGACGAACCGCGTGATCGTTTTTGCGGAAGCCCTCTTCGATCATCATCTGCTCGCAGTAGTGGGCCCAGCCCTCGACGAGCGCTGTCGACGAAAACAGAATCGACTTCCGCAGCTTCGCGTCGACCTGACGGAGATGCTGATAATGCAGGAAGTGACCGGGAAACACTTCGTGCATCGAGATCGACCAGAGCGCGCCGTAGCTGAAATCGCGAAGATGCTCTTGCTTCCGCTCGGGAGGCCACGACGGCTCGACGTCGGTGAGGTAGTAGAACGCGCGCAGCGGACGTGATTCGAAGGGACCCGGCGTCCACATGCTGGCAAACGTCCAGCGGTAGAAACGAGGCGTCGGCTTGACCTCGACTGGCGCGCCCTCGGGAATCGTGACGATGCGTTGTCGGTTGATGAATTCGACCAGGTCGGCCAGCTGCTGCTGCGCCACCGGGATGAGCTGACCGGCAGGCGGATGATCGTCCTTCGTGCGCGCCCACGCCGCCACCGGATCGCCGCCGTTGACCCGCGATGCCACGCGGCGGAATTCATCCTGCGTGTGCTGCAGCTCGCGGGTGGCGATGGCCAGCAGCCGGTCCGCGTCGAGCGCGATCCCCTCGTCGAGACGGAGTTTCTGCTCGAACCGATCGCGGCCCAGCCGGAATGAGCCCTTCGCGCGCGGCGCGAGGTCGCGCTCCACGGACTCGATGTAGGAGCCGATCGCCGCCGCCGCTTCCGTCGACGCGTCCGCGAGATCGCCAAGCAGATGCAAGTCGCTCAAACCGCCAAACGCGCGCGGAAGGTCTTCGTCGATGAAGCGCAGCGTCCCGCGCATGCTCTCGAGCCCGACCTTGATGAAGATGCCTGGCGGATCCTTGATGTTGTCGCGCGCCGCCTGCATAAAGCGCGGCACCTGGCGAAGCTTCGACAAAACGCGCCGCGCACGCTCGGCGAGCGGGGCATAGTCGAACAGCGCCTGGCCGGCCAGGCTGGTCGCGAGCACGTCCGCGTAATGCTGCGGGTTACGCTCCCACGGACGCACCTCTTCGAGATCGAACAACCGCCCCCGGATGCTGGCGTCGAGCGCTGGCCGCTCGATGCGCTCGGTGTCGGTCAGGCGTGTCGGGTCGATCGCGGCCAGCCGCCGGGCGAAGCCGCCCAGATCGCGGATTTGCGCCTCGATCGACTGCCGGCTCCAGTCCTCGAGCAGGTCGTCGTGGAGATGGACCCCGTCGAACGTGGCGTTGGTCGGGTGGACTTCGTAAAGATACGACAGGTATTCGTCGACGAAATGCGGCAGGGGTTCGGCTGAATACATTTGGTACAATCGGCCGGCGGACGACATGCCGGGCACCCTCTATGTGGTGGCAACACCCATAGGCAACCTCGAAGATGTTACGCTACGGGCGCTTCGCGTTCTGCGCGAAGTCACCCTCATCGCGGCGGAAGACACCCGCCGGACTGCGCGGCTCCTTCAACACTACTCCATCTCGACTCGGACGACGAGCCTGCACGAACACAACGAGCGAACAAAAACGGTGTCGCTCATCCGTCGGTTGGCCTCGGGCGAGTCTATCGCGCTCGTATCAGATGCGGGCACGCCTGTCATATCAGACCCGGGCGCGCATCTGGTGGCGGAAGCTCATCGGGCTGGCGTGCCGGTCGAGCCGATCCCCGGGCCAAACGCCGGCATCGCGGCCCTCTCCGCATCCGGTCTGCCGGACGGATCGTTCTTGTTTGCCGGCTTTCCTCCATCTAGGTCAAAAGCCAGACAACAATGGCTCGCTGAACTCGCCGGGGAACCGCATACGCTTATCTTCTACGAGGCGCCGCATCGGATACGACTCACCCTCCAGGATATGTTACAGGCGTTCGGTGATCGGGCAGTTGCACTCGGCAGGGAACTCACAAAGCTCCACGGTGAATTGGTTGTTCGACCAATTTCACAGCACCTTGCCGCTGCCGTCGAAGAACGGGGCGAGTACACACTCGTCGTTGCCCGTGCCGAGAAGACAACCGGACGCTCGGAAGCGCTCCCTGACGCCGACCAGATGCGCGTCGAATTTGGTCTATTAACCAATAATAGTGGCGCCACGAGGCGCGAAGCCATCAGGGCACTCTCACTGAAGTACGGAGTGTCCAGCAAGGTCATTTTCAAGGTTCTTGAGGAGAGCAAGAATTTGGTTGAATGACCAATCTGGCGGACTTGTCATCCGTTCGTCTGACCTTACCCTTTCGTCCGCTTGACCCCTTCGAAGCTGTTTTGCTACTGTCACCGGCGGCCAAAACTGCAGGAGACGCATGGCGAAGCAGCGCCGGTCAGCCAGGACCACAGCCAAGCCGGTTCGGCGGACCACACGACCTGAAAGCCGAAAGAAAGTCGCCCAAAAAGCCGTTTCCTCGAGGTCCAAGCCTCGATCGACGGCCGTCAGGCCGACGCCACGACCTTCGCTGGTACCGGCACCAGCCCCAACGCCTGCGCCAGCCGTGCCCCGAAAGCCGGAGTTCTACGAGGCGGTCGCGGTTTACGAGCGCGGTGTGCAGGCATTGCAACGTCACGACTTTGGTGGGGCCGCCAACTATTTCCGCACCGTTCTCGATCGGTATCCGGACGAACGCGAGCTGCTGGAGCGCGCCCGCTTGTACCTGCGTGTCTGCGAGCGTGAAACCTCACGCCAACCCACTCCGGAAGCGAAAACCCCAGAGGAGCGCGTCTACGCAGCCACCGTGGCGCTGAACTCGGGCGACCACAGTGGCGCACTCGATCATCTCCAGCGCGCATTAGGGGAAGACCCCGAAAGCGACCACGCTCATTACATCATGGCGGTCGCGTTAGGTATGCGAAATCGTGCGGATGAGGCTGTTGAGCATCTTCAGCAGGCAATCGCCCTAAACCCCGAGAACCGCAGCCTCGCCAAACAGGATCCCGACCTCGACAGCATCAGGGATCACGACCGCTTCAGGGACGCGCTCGACACTCCGCCGGCACCAAATCGGCGGCCTCGCGCGGTACGGCGCCGGTAATCTTCTCCGCTCGAGAGCAAGTACACTAGTCGACGGATGACCGATCTTCACGTCGTCGTGCTTGCGGCCGGTAAGGGCACCCGAATGAAGTCCGGGACGCCGAAAGTGTTACACGAAGCCGCCGGTCTTCCCCTCATCGAGCACGTCCTTCGAACCGCCAGACGGCTGCAACCTGCCTCCATTGTGGTGATTGTTGGCCATCAGTCGGACGTCATCAGGCAGGCGCTCGCAGAACGGCTGGGCCTTGCCTTTGCAACGCAAGAGCCGCAGCTCGGCACGGGGCACGCGCTGCTCCAGGCTGAGCCGCTCTTGACGGGTGCGAGGGGGACGCTCGTTCTGCTCTCGGGAGATGTGCCGCTGCTTCGATCGGAGACGGTGGACGCCCTGGTTCGCAGACATGAGGAGCGGTCCGCAGCTGCGACAGTGCTGACCGCGCTGGTCGACACGCCTGACGGTTACGGACGCGTCGTACGACATGCCGGAGAGATTTTGGCGATTGTCGAACATAAAGACGCATCGCCGGCCGAGCGTGCCATCCACGAGATCAACAGCGGTATCTATGCGTTCGACATCGCACCGCTCTTTGAATCACTTCGGTCGATCGGATCGTCGAACGCGCAGGGTGAATACTATCTGCCTGACCTGGTGAAGATTTATCGTGGCCGTGATTGGACGGTCGAGACGGTCAGGCTGGACGACCCCGCGGAGATTCTGGGCGTGAACAGCCGGAAGGAGCTCGCAGACGTGGCGACGATTCTGAAGTCGCGGAAGAACGACGAACTGATGGCCGCCGGCGTCACCCTCGTGGATCCCGCCAGCACGTATATCGATCCCGATGTCACGATTGGCGAAGACACGGTCGTGCACCCGGGAGTTTTTCTGGAAGGAAAGACGCGCATCGGGTCCCGATGCGAAATCCACTCTGGCGTTCGCCTCGTGAACTCGACGGTTGATGACGACGCGGTGATCTATAACTTCTGCGTGATCACCGACTCGCACATCGCCAGCGGCGCGCAGGTGGGGCCGTTCGCGCACCTGCGGCCACAGTCGCATGTCGGCGAGCAGGCCAAGGTCGGCAACTTCGTCGAGCTGAAAAAGACCGTGCTCGGTCGCGGGTCGAAGGCCAGCCACCTGACGTATCTCGGCGACACGACGGTCGGGGAGAAGGTCAACGTCGGCGCCGGCACGATTACCTGCAACTACGATGGCACGACGAAGAACCCCACGGTGATCGAGGACGGCGCCTTCATCGGCAGCGATTCGCAGCTCATCGCCCCGGTTCGCATCGGCAAGGGTGCCTACGTCGCCGCCGGGTCGTCGATCACGGAGGATGTCCCGGCCGAGGCTCTGGCGATTGGCCGCGGCAAGCAGGTCAATAAGCCCGGCTGGACCAAGTCGCGGCAGAAGCGCGGTCAGTGAGAGATTAATTTATGTGCGGGATCATCGGATACATCGGTTCGAAACAAGTCGTCCCGATCCTGATCGACGGGTTGCGCCGTCTGGAGTATCGCGGCTATGACTCGGCCGGCGTCGCGGTGGTGCGTGACGGCACGATCGATCTCCGCCGCAGCGCGGGCAAGCTGGCGCGGCTCGAAGAAGTCATCGCGACGACGCCGATTGACGGGGAATACGGCATCGGGCACACACGCTGGGCCACGCACGGCCGGCCGACCGAAGAGAATGCTCATCCACACCGCGATTGCACCGGCCGGATCGTGGTCGTCCACAACGGGATCATCGAGAACTATCTCGACCTGAAACAGCAGCTCCAGAAGGAAGGGCACACCTTCGTCACCGAGACCGACACCGAGATCGTCGCACACCTCGTCGAGCGCGAGACCAAAGATGACGGCCTCGAGAATGCCGTGCGGCGAGCGCTGCTGTACATGCGCGGGCTGTTTGCGCTCGTGCTCATCTCGGCCGACGATCCCAACAAGATCGTCACCGTCCGCAACGGACCTCCGATCGTGGTCGGGCTCGGCGACGGCGAATTCTTCGTGGCCTCGGACATTCCGGCAATTTTGAGCCACACCCGCGATGTCGTGTTCCTGGGCGACGAGGAGATGGCGGTGATCACGCCGTCGGGGGTCGACTTCACCGACTATTCGGGCCGCGCCGTGTCGAAGCGAAGCACGAAGGTGTCATGGGATCCGGTCATGGCGGAAAAGGCCGGATACAAGC
>JBKPNQ010000292.1:0-8851 GCA_046732715.1 Acidobacteriota bacterium
GAATCTTGACTGCGGCGATCGCGATCACTTCTTCTGAGGCTGCGGTCATGGCCCTGGCGACCGACTCTCCTTCATCGAAACGCGCGACTTCTTCGGCCGTGAATCCGTTTCCCGTCAGGTACTGATGCACCTCCTGAGTCGCGTTCGCGCCAGTTTGTGCCGCGAGCCACCAAAGAGCCACCACCACGGTCGACGCTATCGCCTGAATCATGTCCCCATTATGCAGAGTTCGCCGCCGGATCGCCCCTGCGGTAGGATTTCCCTCCCGTGACCCGCTCGCTTCCAATTGCCTGCGCGCTGCTGCTTCTCCTATTTGCCGCGCCTGTCCGGATGGAATCACCCGTGGTGCAACCGGGTCAGCGCAGCTGGCCGCCAGTCGTCGCCGAGACGAAGCCATGGACGCGGTGGTGGTGGCAGGGAAGTGCCGTCGAGCAGTCGTCGCTCACCGCGCAACTGACGGCGCTCGCGGCAGCCGGCATCGGGGGAGTCGAACTGACTCCGATCTACGGCGTTCGCGGTACCGAGAATCGGTTCATTTCATTTCTGTCGCCGGAGTGGATGGCGATGTTCGAGTATGCGCTCCGCGAAGCCAGTCGATTGAAGATGCGCGTCGACATGGCGACCGGGACCGGCTGGCCGTTCGGTGGACCGTGGGTCGACGACGATATCGAGGCGAGATCGCTTGCCTACAAGACATGGACGCTCGCCGGTGGCGAACGCCTGACCGAGGCAGTCAGGCTTCACCAGACCCCGCTCGTCCGCGCCATCGGCAATCAGATTCACGTCGTCAACGAAGGCACGCCCGGGTACCCGCCGCGAGGTGCGCAGGCAGCGACACCCGTCATCAGGCCGGAGGCGCGCGCACTGCAGATCACTGATCTCGCCGAACCGCTGACGGCCAACCGCAACCTACAGGCGTTGGCGCTCGAGCAGGTGAAGTACCCGCGCGATCTGCCGCTCACGGTGCTGATGGCTTATTCAGACGCGGGTGAGATCGCGGACCTCACGTCACGCGTCCAACCTGATGGCAGGTTGGACTGGACCGCGCCGCCAGGTCGCTGGACCCTCTACGCGCTCTTCGTCGCGTGGCACGGCAAGCTGGTCGAGCGCGCGGCTCCCGGTGGTGAAGGGTTTGTCATCGATCACTTCTCGACCAACGCCATCAGGAAATATCTGCTGCCATTCGATCGCGCGTTTGCCGGACACAGCCTCGCCGGCCTGCGCGCGTTCTTCAACGATTCCTACGAGGTCGATGATGCGACCGGCGAAGCGGACTGGACACCGCAGTTCTTTGCCGAGTTCGAACGGCGGCGAGGATACGACCTTCGCCCTCATCTGCCGGTGCTCTTCGGCGGCGATACGGGCGACGTGAGCAGACGCGTGCTGGCGGACTATCGCGAAACGATTTCGGATCTACTGCTCGAGACCTTCACGGCGCAGTGGTCGGCGTGGGCGAGCGGTCGCGGACGTCAGGTTCGCAATCAGGCACATGGATCGCCTGCGAACATCCTCGACCTCTACGCCGCGAGCGATATTCCCGAAACAGAAGGGACTGAAATCCAGCGGTCCAAGTGGGCGACATCCGCGGCGCACGTGGCCGGACATCGGCTGGTTTCGGCAGAGGCGGCGACGTGGCTTGGTGAACACTTCCGCGTGCGGCTCGCCGAGGTTCGAGCGGCAGTTGATCGATTCTTCACCGCCGGCGTCAACCACATCGTCTACCACGGCACCGCGTACTCGCCTATCGGAGAGCCCTGGCCTGGCTGGCAGTTCTACGCCAGCGTCGAGTTCAACCCGCAGAATGCCTGGTGGGACGACTTCGGCACTCTCAACACGTATGTCGCACGCGTCCAGTCCTTCCTTCAGTCCGGACGTCCGGACACTGACGTGCTGCTGTACTACCCGTTCTACGAGTCGCTCGATGTACGTGGTCAGTCGATGCTCGCTCATTTCGGCGCAGCCGCACCACCGGCCCAGGGCACAACCTTCGAGAAAGCTGTCGAGATGCTTCAATCGGACGGCTACACCTACGACTTCATCTCCGATCGTCAAGTGCGGCGGCTGTTGATCAACAACGGGCGTATCACGACGGAAGGCGGAGCGTCCTATGCGACGATCGTTCTCCCTTCGTCGCGCTACGTTCCCCTCGATACTCTCTTGCAAATACTCCAAATCGCACGGAGCGGCGGCACGGTCGTGTCCTTCGATGGATGGCCGTCCGACGTGAGCGGCCTGAGCGATCTCGAGGGGAGACGATCGCGCTTCAAGGCGGCCATCGATGCCGTGACGTTCGGTCCAGCGGATGCGGACGGCACGAGAGAAGCCGGAATTGGCCGCGGTCGTATCCTGCAGGGACGCGACCTGCGCCAGCTGCTGACTCGCGCCGATGTGCAACGAGAGACGATGGTGGAGCACGGCCTTCGGTTCGCACGGCGCGTTGATGGGATGGGCCGTATCTACTTCGTGAGCAACACGAGCGACCGTGGCGTCGACGAGTGGGTTCCGATCGACTGTCGCACCGACATCGTGATGGCGTTCGATCCCATGACTGGCCGCCAGGGACGGCTCGGCACTCGCGCAACCGGGCGCACGCGCGAGGTGTATTTGCAGGTACCGGCAGGGGGATCGCTGATTGTCGCCGAATCATCGGGAACGGTCGGTGAAGCGTTCGACACGTTTCGCACCGCAGGTGAAGCCATCACGCTTCAGGGACCGTGGACGGTAGGCTTTCGCAAGGGGGGACCGCGTCTACCGCCGGCCAGAACACTCGACCGGCTCGTGTCGTGGACGACCTTCGGACACGACGCCGAGGTCTTCGCGGGCACGGCCGCGTATACGACGACGTTCGTGCGACCGAGCGGTGGCTATCAGCTCTGGCAGCTCGATCTCGGCCGCGTCGCCGAAAGCGCGCGAGTACGCCTGAACGGAGGCGACGTCGCAGGCCTCATCGGACCTCCGTATCGTGTCGTGCTGCGCGAATCTCAGATAAGAGCGACGAACACGCTGGAAATCTCGGTCACGAATCTGTCGGCAAATCGAATCCGTGACCTCGACGTGCGAGGCGTGATCTGGAAAAAGTTCTACAACGTCAACTTTCCAGCGCGCTTTCCGGACAACCGGGGGCCAGACGGGTTATTTACCGCGGCAAAGTGGGCGCCGCTCGAGTCAGGTCTGCTCGGGCCGGTGACGTTGACACCTCTCACTGTCCGATAGCCGTTCCCACAAGTGGCTGGCCGTGGACGATGCCGGCGAAGGCCTCTTCACACTCACAACGACAGTGGCGAGCGAGCGCGGGAGTGAGCCCACGCGAGTGGAGTCGGGCTAGCGGGGCTCCGCGGGCGAGTGTGTAGGGGGGGAGGGAGTCCGAGGGGCGACGCCCCTCCGAGTGATTAACGACGCCGGACCCGGCGGCGCTCGCCGGCTTTTTCAGCCGGACTCTCCATCTCGCTCCATTTGTGCGCCCAGTCGGCAATGGCATCGACGGTCGCGGCGAGGGCGCGCCCCTTCTTCGTGAGCGAGTACTCAACGCGAACCGGCGTATCGGGCACGACCGTGCGCACCACAATGCCTTCCGACTCGAGCTCCTGCAAGCGATCGCTGAGCATGCGGTCGGTAATGTCTGGAATGGCTTCGCGCAGCGTGGCGAACCGGCAGCTCGACCGGAGCAGCACGAAGATGATGGCACCCGTCCAACGGCGGCCGATCAATTCGCTGGCGCGGTGGAAGCGGGAGCAGAGTTCCGGTGGACGCGAAGGCGAACCAGCCATGTGACAACAGGATAGCGGTTTTTGATATTTTTTGCAAGTAACTACTTGACATATAGTCGCTATACTTTGTATAGTTATGCCAGAACGTGATTCTGGAGGAAGAACAATGGATGCAGGCGTACTGATTGTTCGTTTGGTTTTTGGGTTGTTGATGGCCGCACACGGCACGCAAAAGCTTTTCGGCTGGTTTGGTGGCTATGGCCTGGTCGGAACTGGCGGCTTCTTCGAGGGGCTTGGATTCCGGCCGGGCCGTTTGTTCGCGGCAGCGGCCGGAGCGTCGGAAGTGGTGGGCGGACTGCTGGTTGCCGGCGGGTTTCTTGGTCCGATCGGTCCAGCGCTCGTCCTCGCCGTCATGATCGTCGCGATCTTCGCGGTGCACATCCAGAACGGCTTGTTCGCCATGACTAATGGGATTGAGGTGCCGCTCCTGTACTCGGCAGTAGTCGTGGGCCTTGCGTTTACCAGCTACGGCGGGTACTCGCTGGACTCGGCGCTTGGGACTGTCCAGTTCTGGTCACCTGCGCTCGTCCTTGGGGCGTTGGTCGTGGGCGCAGTCGGCGGGGCGCTGAACCTTGCGATTCGACGAGCGCCAGCGCCAACCCCAGCGGCTTCGTGACCCAGGCTCCATCAACGTCACTCACTGTCACACTGCATCCGTGTTTCACGAGACCAACAAGAGGAGAGAGAAAGGAGAATGGTTCTTTTCTCCCTTCTCTCTTCTCTTGTTGATCTCGTGAAACAGATGCAGCGTGACGGTGTAAAGCGTTGATTATTGCGCTGCGACTTCGATTGTGTGCTCCTGGACGGCGATCGCATCGTTCCGGCTCTGAAAGCGAAACGTGATCCGCTCAACTGCCTGGCTGGGTATGTCGACGTAATGCACATTGACGCGAGTGCCGACACTATCGAGCCGCAGCCGTTGTGACCAGTCCGAGGACGTCCATTCGAGAACGAACGGATCGGCGGCGATGATGCGCAGGTGGACGCCGGAAGGGATCGAGGTCAGCTGGCGTTTTTCACTCCACACTTCCCACCGGGCGACACGGCCGCGGTCTTCAGCCAGGTACCGATCGCGAACGCAGTCGACCAGGTCGAAGACGCGACCATCCGCGATGGATCGAACCAGCTTGATGTATTCGGCGTGCGCCCAGACCAGCGGAAGCGCTGACTCGGTCGGACCGCCGTATCGCAGCAGCGTGTCAGGCAGGTCGGGCTGGTCCCAGAGTTGTTCTGGAATCAGACCGACGCCCACTGAGAAAGATTCGAGGACGCGGACATACGGCACGGCATCGCGGCCGGCCGCCAGCTCGTAATGTGCGCGCTCGCCGACGAGCAGCGGCCACGGCCTTCCCACGCCCCATCCCTCGAACGGCGAACCGTCGTCGCGCTGCCCATAGCCATCGTGGTTGTATCGCCGCCAGCAGGGAAGCGGCGTCTCGCTCTTCAACACCGCATCGACGACGCGAAGCGAGTTGACGATCAGCAGATCGTGCGGATCCCGGACTCCGTAGCGCACAAGCTCGAGGAAACCGGCGTCGACAATGTCGCGTGCTGGATAGGCGGCGGGGCCGGTCGGCGGCTGGTTGGCCAGGACGATATCGCCAAGATTCGGATCCTCGCGGCCGTCGACGTTCGGGTTGATTCGGATGTAGTGATGCGGCACGCCAGGCAGCAACGTCCCGGCCGTGGTCGCCGTCCACGCATCCACATGCTGCTCCAGGAAGTCGGCGTATTCGCGGACGAACAGCGCCGTCGCGCTGTCGCCGGCCGCCTCGAGCAGATCTCCGGCGCAAACCAGCGCCGCGATATTGATGGCCAGTGTGGACGGGGAGAAACCGGAGTTTTCTTCCCAGCGTTCCTGGGCCGTGGTCGGTCCTTCGCGAATGAGGAACCCGCAGGCAGCCGACACCATCCCGATCGGATCGAACTCGCCGAGCGCACCAGCCTTGAACATGCGCCAGGCAAGCACGATCGGAAACGACACCTCATCGAGCTGGACGCCTTTCCAGTACGGGCGACCATCGATCCAGAAGTTCTGATAAAACCCGCCGTCGGCGCGCTGCGCGATGGCGAGATAGACAAGTGCTCTCCGTGGCGTCACCGTATCGCCGGCCGCGAGCAACGCGGTCGCGGTCTGGACGAGATCGCGCGTCCACACGAGATGGTAGCCGCCAAGCTCCTCGTCTCCCTTGGCGCTGCCCCACGGGATGCTCAGCGACGCGATCGTCGCACCGGGGTAGCTTTTGTCTTCGTGGGCGAGCAGCAGGTTCACGCTTCGCTCGAACAGCACCGACCCGGTGCGGTCCGGAAATGACGAGGCGAGCGCAAAGCGTTTCGCCGTCCGCGCCCACTCGATCCGGAAGTTTTCGATCTGCGCGCCAAAGGGAACCGCGAAGGATTGAAACAGATCCGCGATCGCGTGGTGTCGCGTTTCGCCGAACGCAACGCCGACGGTGAACGGTCCGGCCGTCACATCGATCTCGGCGGTGAGGGCGATGTTGCCGTCATAAGCCGCGTCGTATTCCCAATCCATCTTCAGGTTGTCATTCAGATCGGTCCAGCCATCGTTGACGGCGACAAAGCCGCACGACCGGCGCACAATCGGCGCGGTCGCGCCGAGCGCCATCCAGGTCGGACCTTTGAACGCCACGATGATCCGGCCGGCGCTGGTGTCGAACGTTTCGGCATTGTTGTGCCATCCTCCGATTTCGAGGTGCGGGGCACACAGGATGTAGACGCGCAAACGCCGAAGCACGTCAGCGGGCGCGTCGAAACGCGCCCGCATCAGCACGCAGTCATGGTGCGGCGCACCGATGATTGTCTTCCGGATTGTGTACAGGCCGTTTTCGGCACGGTTGACGATGTCGAAGCCGAGCGATGCCTCGTCGAGGCAGTCGATCGTCGAACGGGTGTTGCGCCGCTCGTCGTGAAAGAACGTCGCCCCGTCGGTGACGAGGAACTGCAGATCGCGAATCTGGGGCGTGTCGATGGTGGGGTAGTAGACCTCGGTCAGAATCCCCGCCGCGAGCGTGTACCACACCCGGCTGGCGGTTGAGTACGCGGTGCCGACCGCGTCCTTCGCGCCGCGGGTCCATCGCGGCGGCAGGCCCGGTCCGCCAGGCGCTGGAAACTTCGCTGCCACTTCACCCACCCGTTTCACCCGCGCACCGCGCGGGACCCGCGGATCCCGCGGATGCCGGCAATTGAGAACTCCGCGATGTGTTCTGCGATCGCCTCGACGTCGGCGGACGTCGGCGCCATCGGCCCGCCCAGCCGTTCGGCAATCGGATTTGCCACATACGCGGCCGACTGGGTCCAGACACTCGCCACCGACCGGCCAACCCGCGGATCGGCCGAATCACATCCGAGCAGGTCGGCGATCACCTCGGACAGGTATTCCATGCGGGGACGTACGCCTTGTTCGATGATGGCGTCGAGCGCCGGCGTCGGGTCCATCATCTCCCGGGTCACCAGTCGATGCACGGTGCCGCGGCGATCGGCGAGCAGCCGGCGGATGAAGATCGAGATGTACATCCGCAGCCGGTCCTCAGCGGAATGGCCCGCGCCCGCCTGGCGGGCCGCCTCGGTCGTCTCGCGCATCCGGTCGATCGCAGATTGCAGGACGGCGCGGTACAGACCGAGCTTGTCGCGGAAGTGATAGTTCACAGCCGCCACATTCGCATGCGCGTCGCGGCAGATTTCGCGGACGGTCACATCCTTGAAACCGCGATCGGCAAACAAACGCTCGGCCGCATGCAGCAGCCGCGCTCGGGTCTCCGCTTCCTTCGCATCCACTCGATCCCGGCCCGGCATCGGCCGACTGCTGATACGCAGCGGACGATCCCGCGGCAGCCCACGTCGGCGCCCCCGTGCCGAACGCGAATCGGGCGCGTCGCGAAGCCGGCGCCTCATAGTGTGCGTTTGAACAGCCGGGTCGCGAGCGTCATCGCGATGACCGAAAATACCAGCAGGAACCCGAGGTCGGGACCAATCGCCCTGAATCCGGTGTCTTTGAGCAGGAGATTCTTGAACGCGTGAACCGCGTAGGTGAACGGATCGGCGACGGCGATGACCTGCATCCACGCCGGAAATCCCTGCTGCGGATAGACCGCACCGCTGGGAAAGTACAACAGCGTATTGAGCACGCCAAAAATGGCGCGTGGCAACAGCGGATCGGTCACCCGCACCATGATGAGGAACATCATGCTGATCAAGGCGAACGAGGTCACCATGATGACGACGAGCAATCGCACCAGCCGCAGCGGCTCGAACGCATGGGGAATGCCGGCGATTACCGATCCGATCACCATCAGGAACATCCCGGCCAGCACCGCCTTGATGGTGCCCGACACATTGAATCCCGCGATCAGCTCGAACTTTGTGATCGGTGTCACGAGATAGCCCTCGTGCAGCCCCCGGGCCTTGTCGTCGATGAAGATAATCCCGCCGCCGATCATCACCATCATGAAGATGGACATGACGACCGAGCCCGGCAACAGGTACTGGATGTAGGGCACGTAGGGATACACTTCGACGACGTCGAGCGTCGGTTGCGGATCGATCCGCGGAGCGGAGGCGGGCCGGCTGTATGACTGGACCAGGGGGCTGACCGTGGCGGCCAGTGCGGCGGCGACGAAGTTATCGGTGTTGTCTTCGATGAGTGCCACTCGTGGCTGGTTCCTCGCCAGGACACGACGGGAGAAATCCGGTGGAATGGTCAGCACGCCATTGACGTCACCGTTACGCAGATCTGTCAGCGCCCGCCCCTGATCGGCGTACTCGATGACGTCGAAGGTGCGCGCGCCACCAGCGACCGCGCCGGCCAGCTCGCGCACTTTGATCGCCGGGACGCCATGATCCTGGTCGACGACTGCCAGCTTCAGGTGCTTGACGTTGCCGCCGAACGCATATCCCAGGATCACCAGCTGGACGATGGGAAACACCATCGACACCACGATGAGTACCGGGCTGCGCCGGAACCGCCGCAACTCGCGCTCGATGATCGCCCACATGCGTCCCATGATCACTCCGAGGACCTTCGCCCCTCGGGCTCCCCAACCCGCGTCCGCCTTCGCGCGAAGCGC
>JBKPNQ010000293.1:0-13223 GCA_046732715.1 Acidobacteriota bacterium
GAATGGGGACGTCGACTCGCGAGCGATCCACGTGGTGGCCTCGTCTATCACGATGTTGGCCGGACGGCGTAGCCGCGGGTTCCGGCTCGCCTGCTGGCCGTCTGAATAGGTGTCGAATCCCTGTGCGAGTCCTCTTCGACCGTCAACCACCGCAGACCCGACGAACGCCGCGGTCCGGGCGCCGTTCTTGCGCAGCACTTCGGCGAGCGTGGTGTGAGCATCACCAAGCGGTGAATCCACGTTGTCGCGGACACTGTGGTGCGGCGGGAGCAGCCCGGTGAAGAGACTGGCGTGAGCCGGCAGCGTCAACGGAACCGGGGACGTCGCTTGCTCGAAGACGATTCCCTCGCGCGAGAGACGATCGAGCGCTGGCGTTTCGACCTTGTCGATTCCATAGGCTGCGAGCACGTCCGCGCGCGTCGTATCGAGCGTCACGATGATCACGTGCTGCGCGGGCAGAGAGGCGTTCCCGGCGTCGCTCGCCCAGACCAGGGGCAGCAGTGCAGCGAGCACGCGCGCCGTCCGACTGGCATACCGATGCTTTGCCATCTCGACCTATCGCTTGCTCAGGACAAATTTCTGGAAGCCCCAGCAGGACGTCGTGAAGTTCGCGTAACTCGCGGTCACGCTTCCAACGACACCGATAACCCCGGCAAGTTGCCCAGACAACCGGGACGCCTCGTTCGAAGTCGTGGCTTTGCCGGACGTAATCAGAAAAGCGGACGGCGACAGCTGCTCCACCAGGTCGAGGGTTCGTTCAAAGTAGGTGTAGTAGTGGTAGTACGGATCGCCTGTGACTCCATGGACATCGAACGTTGCCTTCGTGCCGTTCTGTGTGCCGCTGAAGCTGCCAAACACCAGGGCTCCGCCACTGAGCTTGACGGACAGTTGCGAACCGCTCTGCGTGATGGTGGCGGCGTAGGTTCGAACGCGAAGTTGGTCAGGAAGCGGGTTCCTGCCCGTGACGGGACACGACGTCGCGTCCGCAGTAATACTGAGCTCGTACGACCCCGTCAGATTGGCGCCCGTCGGCATCGCGAAATCAAGTCTCGCGTCGTCCGTCACCGGAATTCCGCGAACTTGATCCGGATAGCCATCTGCGCGGACCCGCACTTCGACGTCGCCGACCAGCCCATACAAGCGGTAGATCCCGTCGGCACCGGTGCGCGCCGACATCACGGCACGCGAGCCATCGAGAACGTCCACCGTTGCACCCGAGACAGGAGTGCCGCTGTCGCTGACGAGACCGGTCAAACGATGCAGGCCGGGGGTCAGGACGAGTACCTGAAGGCTTGCCCGTTTGGCCCTGTTTTCCGCCGCCACAACGGCCTCGCCATCCTTGCCGCCGGTGGCTTCGCCCGTCGTCGAAATACTCAACACCGTGGTGTCCGATGAGCGCCAGGTCGTTGTCGCGGTGAGATCCTGCGTCGTCCCGTCGGACATCTGGCCAATTGCGGTGAACTTCGCGGTGGTGCCCGGCACAACCGACGTGGGGCCTTCCACACGGATGCTCAGAAGGGTCGGCTGCACCGGTTGGTTCGGCTGATTCGGAGACGGCGGAAGCGGCGTCGATTGGGTCGGCGACTTGTCACACGCGGCTACCCAGCCACCAACCAGCAATGTCAGCACCAGAGCGATCGTGCGGAATCGCGACATGACCGAACTCCTCCATGGCCCGCACTCGATGGCGAACGAACATCACTGTCGGTCATCACGACGATGAAAGTCTTAGGAGTGTTATGGCATTTCTCTGGGGTCTTTATGGGCGATCGCGCGAGACGTCAGAGAGCGGGACGATTGTTGGGTGCGGTACTTTCGTGTCCAGTCACGAATCGAACGGGACGCTCATTCCTGACGGAGAACCACAATCGGATCGACGGCACTGGCCCGGCGCGCCGGGAAGAAGGCGGCCAGGCACGCCACGAGGATCATCAGCGCGCCGACGGCGGCGAGGATGCGAGGATCGGACGGATTGACATCGACGAGGAGGCTTCGGGTGAGGCGGCCGACAACGATGCCACCGAGGAGTCCGACGCCAACCCCGATGAAGGCGAGACGCAATCCTTCCCCGAGGATACTCCGCACGATCCGCTGCGGCGCCGCACCGATCGCCATCCGCACACCGATTTCACGAAGACGGCACGAGACGGAGTACGACAACATGCCGTACACGCCGAGCGCGGCAAGAAACAGCGCAGCGCCGGCAAATCCGCCGACCAGCACCGCATTGAAGCGAGGCCGCGCAAGCGCAACCCCGATCCGTTCGTCGAGCGTCAGCACGTCATAAATCGGCAGCGCAGGATCGACCGCTGCCACTGCCTGTCGCAGCGACGGCACGAGCGCCGACGGCCGGCCTCGCGCTTTGACGATCATCATCGTGTCTGGATACGAAAACTGAAGATACGATGTGTAGAACTCGGGACGCCCGTTGCTGTTCGGCCAGTCGACCGCCTCGTACTTCACATCCCCGACCACGCCCACGATCTCGACGGTGTGGGCGGGATCGGCAAAGGGGCCGGTGGTGCCGGCGAACCACACACGCTTCCCGACCGGACTCTCTCCGGGCCAGAAGCGTCGTGCGGCACTCTCGCTGATGACCGTCACGGGAGGACGATCCGCTCGGTCGAGAGACGTCAACGCGCGGCCGGCCAATAGCGGGATGCTCAGGGTCTTGAAGTAATCCGCCGACACGTAGTGGCGGCCAACGACCGGCGGGTTCTGTTCGTTTGGCCGATCGGTAAAATAGATCACGGTCCGCGAGCACCCGGTGAAGGGCGTGCATCGATTGACCGCGGCGGACTCGACGCCGGGAGTGCGTTCGACGCTCGTCAAGAGACGTTCGATGATGGCCGGACCATCGGTCAGTGGATATCGAGAGTTCGGCGGACGTATCCAGAAGGTCAGCACACCATCCGTGCGGAATCCCCGCTGGAGCTGCTGCATTCGCACCACGTTGTCGAGCAGCAATCCCGACGCAGCGAGAAGCAACACCGCGAGCGCCACCTCGGCGACGACCAGCGATTTGAGCAGGCGATGCGGAGTGGCGCCGCCGCGGTCGTCCTCCTTCAAGGCATGGGTCAGCGGCGCTCGAGACGTATCCAGCGCCGGCGCAAGCCCGCACAGCACGCTGGTGACGAGTGTGACGGCCAGGGCAAAGAGCAGGGCCCGGCCGTCGAGCGCGGGCGCGGAGAATGCTCCAACCGACGTGCGCCCAGTCCAGACCATGGCCGGGGCAAATCGGGTCACCGCTTCGACGCCCCAGGCTGCGAGCGCCGAGCCACATAGACCCGATACGACCGCGAGCACGAGGCTCTCGGTGAGCAGTTGACGGATGATTCGCGCCCGTCCTGAACCAATGGCCATGCGGATGGCGAGCTCGCGTCGCCGCATTCGTCCTCGTGCCAGGAGTAAGCCTGCGACATTCGCGCACGTGATGAGCAGCACACAGCCCGCAGCCGCGAGAAGGAACAGGACCGAGCGGCGAAGCGTGGGCTCGACGCGAGCCTGGCCGATGGGCTGAGCCACAGCGCTCCATCGCGAGCCCTCTGCGTCCTGTGCGATCGCGAAGGTCGCGCTGACCGCCGTGAGTTCAGCATTGGCTTGTTCGAGCGTCACTCCGTCCTTCAACCGGGCGACGACCGGGATGAAGAGCTGCGGGGTGGTGAGATATTCGGAGTAGGTCAGGCGCGGCGCCATCATCCGCGGAATCCAGAGCTGCGCTTTATCGCTCAGCCCGGCGAAGCCGGCGGGCATGATACCGATCACTGTCAGAGACACGTCGCTGACCCGGACCGTCTGGCCAATGATTGAGGGATCGGCGCCGTAACGAACCCGCCACAGGCGATCGCTCAACACGGCGACCGGCGCATCACCAGGAATTCGATCTTCCGACGCGATGAACGTGCGCCCGAGCGCTGGCGCGACCTTCAGCGTTGCGAAGTACTCGGGGGACACGATCTCGCCGTCGATCTGCTCAGGCTCGCCGGCCCCGCCGCTCAAGCTCAGGAGAGGAGCCGTGTACGACGCGATCGATTGATACGAAGTCACGGAGGTCGCCAGCGTGTCGATGAGCGGACTGGACCATCGCGAGAGAGCGAGCCCTTCGCGCGGGCTCGTGTGCGCGGTGAACAACATCACGAGCCGGTCGGATTCGGCAAACGGGAGCGGACGCAACAGTGCGGCATATGCCGCGCTGAACATCGTCGTGGTGGCGGCAATGCCAACCGCGAGCGAGGCGATCGCGACCACGGCGATGCCTCGCATCCGGATGAGGCTCCGAAGGCTGTAGCGTAAGTCGGTCATATGGACAAGGACGTGACGCGACAAGGGATGTTAACGTGCGGCGGCCCGGTTGCCAGGGTGCCACTGGCACGGCAGTGTTTACCGATTGGTGCTAGCATGCCAGCCTTTCAACCCAACACAAGCGTTTCGCAGCGACAGCGATCCGCCGCAGCGGAGGTCAGTCGATGAATCGCGTCGAGCACGCATGGATTCTGCGGCGGCATGGATCAGCCGTGTTGCCGCTAATTGTTGTCCTTGGCACCGTGGCCACGCCGGCAAACGCTCAGGACCGCTCCTTCCAGAGCCAGGGAGTGGAACTTCACTATAAGACAGCCGGCGGCGGGACGCCTGTCGTGTTGCTGAGCGGCGGACCGGGCTTCGATGTCGACTACCTGCTGCCGGTTGCGGATTTTCTTCCGGCCGGGTATCAGCGCATTTTTTTCGAGCAGCGTGGAACTGGGCGGTCGCGGGTCGCACACATGACCGCTGAAAACATGACGCTTCGACTCGTCGTTGAGGATCTCGAGGCCTTGCGCCTGCACCTCAAACAGGAACGGCTTTTTCTGCTCGGCCATTCCTGGGGAGCGATGCTGGCGATGGCATATGCCGCCGCCCATCCCGATCGGATCGATCGCATGGTCCTGATTGGGTCCGGCGGGCCGACGCTCGACTTTGCCGAACGCTTTGGCGACAACATCGCGGCGCGCCTGCGCCCGGAAGACCTGGAGGCCCGGCGCTACTGGGAGTCGCCCGACAGACGCGGTACAGATCCGGAGAAGGCCGCCCTCGGCGCGATGAAAGCCATCGTGCCCGGCTACTTCTTTGATCGAGCGAAGGCGTTGGCGTTTGCCGCGGACCTGAAGGACGGCACGTTTCATCCGGCGGTCAATTCGTTGCTGATGGGAGATCTCAACAAGAGCTACGACCTTCGCGCCGGCCTTCAGAAGGTCGACCGGCCCGTCCTCATCATTCAGGGCTACCAGGATCCCGTCAGTGACAAGACTGCCGACGACATTCATGCGCTGCTGTCCGGGTCAATCCTGCGGTTCATCAACAAGTCCGGCCACTTCCCCTGGATCGAGCAACCCGATGAATTCCGGCGGGCAATCACGTCGTTCCTGAGTCCGGCGCCGACGCGCCAGTGAGATTCAGAGGAAGGCTTGACATCGCCTTGCGCCATGTTGTATTAAACCTATAGGTTAATTAACTAATAGGTTTAATACAAATGCCATCCGATCAATTGAGCACCACGTTCGCGGCGCTCGCCGATCCAACACGGCGCGCCATCCTGGCGCGGCTGGCCTCGGGGGAATGCTCGGTCACCGAACTCGCCGAGCCGTTCGATATGAGCATGCCAGCCGTGTCGAAGCACCTGCGAGTACTCGAACGCGCCGGGCTCATCGCTCGCGGACGCGAGGCGCAATGGCGGCCGTGTCGGATCGAGGCCGGACCGCTGAAAGACGTCGCCGAATGGGCCGATCGCTATCGACATATCTGGGAGGCCCGGCTCGACCGGCTCGGCGACTACCTGCAGGCACTGAAAGAAAAGGAGAAGAAACATGGCCGTACGAACCGCCGCAAATAGCCACAGCTTCAAGGTCACCACACCGTCGGATTGCGAGATCGCGCTCACGCGCCTCTTCGACGCACCACGCCACCTCGTGTGGGAGGCCATGTCGAAGCCCGAACACGTCAGGCGATGGTGGGGAGCGCTCGACGACATGCACACCATGTCCGTGTGCGAGATCGACTTCAGGGTCGGCGGCACGTGGCGTTTCGTCGGCCGCAGTCCCCAGGGCGAGTATGGATTTCACGGCGAGTACCGGGAGATCGATCCGCCCGAGCGCGTCGTGTTCACCGAGATCTACGATCCATTCCCCGATGATGGGTCAGTCGTGACCTCTGTGTTGACCGAAGAAGGCGGCAAAACGCGGCTGACCGTCACGGCCCGCTATCGAACGAAGGAAGTCCGCGACTTCGTGATTGGCACCGGCATGGAGAAGGGCGCCGCGATCAGCTACGACCGGCTCGAAGATCTCGTAATCGAGCTGCAACGATCATGACGTGTTACGGCATTACCCGCCAGAAGGATCACGCGGCGTGCACGAGAGCACCGGCTTGATGTCGACGACCGGTGTGCCGTCCATCGCTTCGATCGGACCTATGCGCAGCCGGTTGCCGTCAATCGCCCGCACGACCACTGGATGCAGACCCAGAGGATTCGGCCGATCCGGGGATCGTGTGGCGAAGACACCAGTCAACGGATTTCGCGGGTTCGATCGGGGGTGCACCTGAAGCACATCGCGATGCGCCTGATGAAACCAGGTGATGACGATGAGCTCGTCCCCTTCGGCGATGAGATGAAGCCCCTGGGCGGCCCAGGAATACACCTCGAGCCACACGTCGGGCGCGCCTTCCGATCCTTGCTTGGGAGCGTCGGCGCGCCTCTTGATTTCCGATCTGATCACACCGACCGGGCGAAGTTCGAGCCCGGTCGGCGCGCTGTTTGTCGTCCCATCGGGCACGATCGTTGCCTCGGTTCCGTTTCCTCTCTAAGGATATCTTCATCGGTCGGCGGCAACATACGATAATCAAGTTGCCCCGGTAACGGACGTCATGATTCTCGAGCAGTTTTATCTCGGTTGCCTCGCGCACGCATCGTATCTGGTCGGCGACGAACAGTCGCACCTTGCTGCCGTCGTCGACCCGCAGCGTGACGTAGAGCAGTACCTGACGTTGGCGCGCGAGCACAACCTGCGAATCGATTACGTCGTGCTGACGCACCTCCATGCCGACTTCCTGGCCGGACACTTGGAGCTGCGTGATCGCACCGGGGCAACCATCTGCTTGGGCGCGGAGGCGTCGGCCGAGTATGCGTTCAAGCCGCTACAGGACGGCGACGTCATCGACCTCGGACGCGTCCGTCTTCAGACACTCGCCACTCCCGGACACACGCCCGAATCGATTTCGCTGCTCGTGTTCGATCTCGACCGCAGCGCCACCCACCCCCACTCGGTGCTGACCGGGGATACGTTATTTGTTGGCGACGTCGGTCGGCCGGACCTTCGCGTCGCGCTCGGCTGGTCGGCATCCTCGCTTGCCAATCGGCTCTACGAATCGCTGCAGACGAAGCTCCTGCCACTTCCGGACGATAGCCTGGTTTACCCAGCCCACGGTGCCGGATCGCTCTGCGGCAAGGCGCTGGGCCACGAGCTGTTTTCAACCATCGGCGAGCAGCGGCGCTGGAACTATGCACTCCAGCCGATGACGCGAGACGCGTTCGTCGATCTGGTCACCGCGGATCAGCCTGACGCGCCGGCGTACTTCACGCATGATGCGGTGTTGAATGCGAAGGAACGTCCAACTCTGGACGAATCACTGGCCGTCGGTCTCACACCCTTGACGCTGGATCAGGTGCTCGAGCGCCAGCGGACGGGAGCGCAGATCCTGGACACTCGTGAGCCGGAAGATTTCGCCGCGGCTCATCTGACGGGTACTCAGAACATCGGCTTGGGAGGTCAGTATGCAACCTGGGCGGGAACGATTCTCAGTCCGGAACGTCCGATTGTGATCATCGCCGAACCGGGCCGCGAACAGGAATCGGCGGTTCGGCTCGGCCGCATCGGTTTCGACAACATCGTCGGCTACCTGCACGACGGCCTGCGCAGCCTGCGATCACGACCGGACCTGACGTCGTCGATCGAGCGGCTCGGCCCGGCGGTCGCGGCGGAACGGCTGGAGGCAAGCGAGCCGCCACAACTGATCGACGTGCGCACACCTCGCGAGCACGCTGAGAAACACATTCACGGCAGCGTCAACGTGCCGTTGAATCATCTCGCCGATCGCGCGTCGGAGCTCGTCACCGACCGACCGGCGCTTATTTACTGCGCCGGGGGCTATCGATCATCGATTGCCGCGAGCCTGTTGAATCAACGGGGCTTCACGCGCGTCAGCGAATTGGCGGGCGGAGTCGGCGCATGGGAGACCGCGGGCTTGCCATTGCAGCGGGGGCCCGGGGGGAATTGATTCGAACGTCGTCCTGATGGCCGAGCAGGTCGAGCCCGTCACTGTCCAGCGCTTTTGCCACCATCCACCGGAAACCCGTTCCACAGCCATTCCAGCGCTCGCGGCAGGGTCTGCTGCTTCACTCCGCGATCGCAGTGCCCGGCATTCCGCGCGAACACGAACTGATACTTGTAGTTCTTTGCCGCGAGCGCCTTCGCCATGTTCTCGTTGGCGACGACCCAGTCGTGCATGTTGTCGCGCATCACGTTGGGGTTGTACAGATCGCGGTCGCCTACCTGCAGCCAAATCCGGATCGGTTTCGCAGGACTCTCCGGGATCAGCCGCCGGTGAAACTCCCACGCGCCGCCCGGAGTCTCCGGGTTCGGCGGCCACTGCTGGTTCACATAGGTGCCCGAATACGTCAGAACGCGGTGATAGAGGTCGCTGCGATACCACGCCATGCTCAACGCCGCCGAACCCCCGGAACTGCAGCCCATCGTCGCGCGCCCTTCCGGATCTTTGGTCAACTTCACGTTGAATTGCTTTTCGACCAGAGGCAGCACTTCAGTTTCAACGAACTCCGCATACCGACCCGACATCGTGTCGTATTCCAGGCCGCGCTGGCTGCCCTGGGCATCGCCGCTGCCATTTCCGATCGAGATCGCGATCATCACCGGCACGCGTTTCTGAGCGATCAGGTTGTCGAGCGCCGTAAACAACAACTGGTCAGGACCATCGGCTCCGACGATGAAGGGAGCGGTCGTGCCGGCCACGTACTGCTTGGGCACGTAGACAGCGACGCGCCGGGTGTAGGCAGCCGGGTGACTGGTCGTGACCACCAGCTTGGCTGCATCGTTCGGGTCGGGTGTGCCGAATGTCCCCGCATCTCGCGCGACGCCGGGATATATCTTGCTGTCCGCCGAACTCATCGTGAAGTTGTAGATCGTTCCCTGCGGCACACCCTCCTGCGCTGTCATTTCTGGCGCCGCATTGTGCGTCGGTCCGATGATGAAGTTTCCCACGGCATCGCCCGGTGGGATTTCGCCGTCCGGCAATTCCTTTGCCGTGACGTAGCCCGGCGTGCTGGGATCTCGCGTGGGAGGCGTGGGTCGCGGCGCTGGCGTTGTCTGCGCCGGTGGTGTCGCAGGCTGCGGGCTGGTGGTTTGCGCGTGCGCTGCCGCACCGTTGAGCATCAGACCGATCACCAGGACACTGCGCCATCGTCTCGAAGTCATTCGTCCTCCCAGTATCACTCCGAGGGGCTTCGCCCCTCGGACGCCCCACGCGCTCTCTCGCGAGCCGCTTCGGTTCGACTACGCTCACCACGCCCTGAGCGAAGTCGAAGGGCGCCGGCTCGCTCCGTTCGGGTGGCTCGCGCTTCTTTTGCGGGGCCTTTGTCTCGCCGGAGCCTGTGGCGCAGGTGGGCGCTCGTTCAGCACTGGTGCACTCGCTTTTGAAACGCTTCACCTGACTCGAATCTGCAATCAGGCCTTCGGAAACAGCTGGAGCGCACGCGGCAGATCGTTTTCGTCCACCGCAACGACGGCCGCGGTTGTCTTCGTGCGCGACGACGCGGTGGCATAGGCGTAGCGGATACTAATTCGCGCCCGAGCGAGTTTTTCGACCGCTTTGGCCAACGCGCCTGGACGATTCTTCAGCTCGATGAACAACACGTCCTCCGCCGTAAACACGTATCCCGCTTTCGCCAGCGCATGCGATGCCAGGTCGCCGTTCGGCACGAGCAGGCGGACGGTTCCGGCTTCGCGCCCGGTCTCGGGCGCCGAAAGCGCGAGGAGATTGACCCCGCCCTGGGCCAGGTCACGACACAGCTGGGCAAGCGTGCCAATTTCGTTATCGAGCGGCAAATTCAGCTGAGTGGCTTTCATCGGCGTTCGGACGGCAGTCCCGTCCCCTCCGTGTCAGCTTCGCAGCTTTTTCAGGCTGTCGAGGTTGGCTTTCAGCGATTCGAGTGGTGGTACGCCTTCCCGTTCGTACTCGATGATGTACCACTCGATGCCGCCGGTTGACTCGGCGGCGGTCATGATCGCCGGCCAATCAAGCTCGTCGGCGCCGAGATACGCGTCCGGATTCTTCTTCGAAAACGGCTTGACGTGCATCGAGATCGTCCGGCCGGCGTTGCGGCGGATTAGATCCAGAACGGTCACGCCCGCCATCTCGGACGCGTTGCCGGTGTCGAGCTGCAGAATGACGTCCTTCGATGTTCGATCGGCAAAGACATTCCACCAGTATTCACCGTCGATGCGATTGAAGTCCGTCGTGTGGTTGTGGTACCCGACGCGCATCTTGTGCGGCTTGAATTTCTCCGCCGCCTCGTTCACCGCGTCGGCGGTTTTCTTCAAAAGATCAGCGGACTTGTAGACGTCGGCCGGGAGCGACCGAATGATCAGATTCCGGTTACCGACGGCCTGGTTGAATTCCACGGTCGCAGAGATCTTGTCGCCTTGCAGCTCGTCGAGCCGGTGATGAAACCCACACGCCTTGAGCTTCGACGCGTCAAGATGCTTCCGCCATTCGACGCCGGACTTTCCGAACGCGTTCTCGAGCTCGACGGCCTCGAATCCGATCTTCGACAGCTCCTGCAACGTGCCGGGAATCTCGGTCGCCAGTTGTTTCCGGACGCACCAGAGCTGCGTGCCGATCGGAATGCGCTTCCATGCCCCCGCCGTGGACTCCAGCGACGGGAGGAGCAAGGCCGAAGCCGCAGCCGCGCCGCCCATTCGAAGAATGTCGCGGCGAGAGACATGAGTCGCCATGGGAAGTCCTTTCAGCTTGGCGGAATCCTATGCTCGAAGTCTGCTGGGGGCAAGGGATCTCGATCAACGGCAACCACTGTCACGCCGCGCCCAAATAAAAGAGACAAACAGGAGAAAGGAGGATCTCTTCTTTTTCCAAGAAAGATCGTTCCTCCCTTCTCCTGTAATCCCTTGAGACACGATCGCATCGTGACAGTGAACATCGTTGATTGGCCACTCTTTTCGAAACGCCTCACCCGAGAATCATCGACGCGTTTTCCCCTGCAGGCAGACTTCGACCGCCGGAATACGTCGTCTGGAGTTGCCCGTCATTCCAGCGTCGCTGGCGGTACAACGTGCAGTACACGAAATCGGGAGCGGCGCCGCCCTGCCCGCCCACCAATTCGCCGCCGCGACGCACGTTGTCCTGCATCCACGCGGGCACGAGCAGATGGTACGGGTTGCGCTGCACTTCGCCGACGTGAAAAGACAGCGCGGTCATCATGTCGGCGAGGTCGGCGACACTCGATTCGACCATCAGGTTCGGTGTGGCCATCGCGCCCCAGAATTCGGTCTCGACGACATGACAGGAAAACTCCGATGGCAGTCTGCTGAGCGCGTCAACGAGCAGGTAATGCGTGCCGATGTGCGTGCTGTTCCAGTCGGCGTCGTGGGGAAAGAACACGACGTGAGGCCGCTGCTCCGCAAGGATGCCGGCCACTCTGTCGACTGATGCCTTCCAGGCGGCAGGATCCGATGTCCGCGTCCTGAGGTTGATGTTCTCGAGACCTTGCGGCCTGGTCTGTATCAGATCGAAGCCAATGTAGTCGCAGGCGGCTTTCAGTTCGCCGAGCCGCGCATCCTGGCGGGCTTTGTTGCTGCCCTGAGTGACGGCAACGTTGATCACGCGCATCCCCGCTTCGCGCATGAGGCGTATCGCCAGACCGCCGATGATGACCTCGTCGTCTGGATGGGGCGAGAAGATCAGCGCGCGCGGCGCATCTGGTGCACTCGCAGGCCTCGCGAGGCGTGGAACGCCGCCGAGCGGCAGCTGCCGCCCCTCTTTGAGCAGCCTTGCGAGCTCGGAGACGTAACGGTGATATGGGGTCATTGGCTTCTCGTAATGCTCGGCAGGCTGGCGGCGGCAATCGCCTGCCCGTGACGCTTGTCGTGTTCGCCGGGCACGTGAAACGCGATGCGCTCGGCCAGCTCGGGAAACTCCACCGCCAGGACCTCACGCGCGCCGGCGACGATATCATCTCCGCCGGGACCCGAGGTGACACGCCCGAGCACCAGCACGTGGCGGATCTCGTAGAACGACGCGAAATGCGCCACGCCGTAGCCCAGATAGGCGCCGATGGTCTCGTAAATCCTCCGTGCGCGCCGATCGCCCCCGAGCATCAGCGCCTGAACCTGCTTCAGCCGTTCGGGCAAGGGCGTGTCCGCCCTCGACTCGATACCCGCAGCCGGCATCAGGCGGCCCAGGCATTGTTGTGAGAAATACTGCGCGCCCACCCCGTAGTCTCCGGACCATTCATCGGTCGGGGCCGCGGGACTGTAGTCGATGGGGACGAAGGCAAGCTCGTTCAACCAGGACGTGATATTTCCGTCGGGCGTGACATACCCTGCCGCGGTGCTCGTGCCGAAGGCAATGCCAAGAATGGCATTCGCGTCGAGCGACATCGAGCCGGCGAGCGCGGTCACCTCGCCGTCGTTCACAACTTCGAGCGGCACGTCGTGCCAGGCCTTCCGGATGTCAAGAAACATGTCGCGCACGCGGGCGTTGAAAACATCCTCTGGGACGCCGCGAAAGAGCGAGCCGACCTTCACGCGGTTGTTCACGTACACGCCGGCCGCGCTTCCGCCGATCGCGTCAACGCGCGGAAGGTGAGCCGCCGCTTTGGTCAGTGAATCCATGATGCCGTCGTAGTGATACTGCGGGTCGGGCTTGTAGTACGGATCCCAAACCGTTTCGTCGCTGAACACGACCTTGCCATCCACGAGCGCAGCGACTTTTCGGTCGCTGCCGCCAAGGTCGAAACCGATCCGGCAGCCGTCGAGATGCCGGCCGAGCGGTCTCGTCTCGGAGCGCTCAGGCGGCAGGTCTTTGGTATGAACAATCTCCAGCGGATGATCGAACATCCGCTGCCCGACCAGGTGCGCGTCAAACTGACCGGTCGCGGT
>JBKPNQ010000294.1:0-22736 GCA_046732715.1 Acidobacteriota bacterium
ATCACGTCGCCCGAACGGCGCAGGCCTTGCAGCTGCTCAGCCTGATGGAAGGCCGCGTCGGCACGGCCGTCACCTCGTTCCTCGCGAGCGTTGGTGACGCCGCGCTCTTTGCTCTCAGGGCTGCACGGGAGATCTTCGTACCGCCGTTCGAGCTTGCCGAAACGAGCCGTCAAATCTATGAGCTGGGACTGCGGTCGGCGCCTTTGATTGCGGTCTCCGGCCTCGCCGTCGGCGTCGTCCTCTCGATGCACACGCGCGCGTCGCTCGAGCGATTCGGAGCCGAGTCAATGATTCCGGCAGGGCTCGCGATCGCGCTCGTGCGCGAGACAGGGCCGCTCACAGCCGGGCTCCTGCTCTCCGGCAGGATCGGCGCCGGCATCGGTGCAGAGATCGGCGCCATGCGCGTGACCGAGCAGATTGATGCGCTGGAAGCGTCGGCGGTTGACTCATTCCGGTATCTCGTCGTGACCCGTGTGATCGCATGCGTGATCGCGCTGCCGATCCTGACGACGCTGATGAATTTTTCGGGCATGCTGGGCGGCTTCATTGCGGAAACGGCTGCTACCGGGATGTCGCTCAGGCTCTACTTCAACCGCGCCTTCTCGCTGATCGACATAGTCGACTATGTACCGGCGACGCTGAAGACCGTCGTCTTCGGTTTCATCATCGCGACGACCTCGTCCTATCTGGGGTTTAACACCGACTCTGGCACCGAAGGGGTTGGCCGGGCATCGACAAGGTCGGTGGTTTTGTCGTCAATCCTGATCATCGTGAGCAACGTCCTGCTCGTGCGTCTGATCTTTTTCATCTTCCCGCAGGCGGCCGGGGGATGACCAAAGTCGCCGCGGAGGCACGTTCGAACGAGGGTGCTGCCAACGGGCCAGCCGTCCGCCTCGATCGCGTCAGCAAATCCTTCGGCTCGCGGAAGGTGCTCGACGACGTGTCCTTCGACGTTTCCTCCGGCTCAGGATTCGTGATCCTCGGGCGCAGCGGCACGGGCAAGAGCGTGACCCTGCGACACATGATTGGTCTGCTTCGCCCGGACAGAGGACGGGTCTTCGTCAACGATGAGGAGATCAGCGCGCTGAGCGGTCCGCCGCTATCGGCGGTGCGGCAAAAAATGGGGTTTCTGTTTCAGAACGCCGCGCTGTTCGATTCCATTTCCGTTGGCGAGAACGTCGCGTTCCCCATGCGCCGCCACACTCGGCTGAGCGATCCGGACATTCGGGCGCGCGCGCGCGACAGGCTTGCTGCGGTCGGCCTCCAGCAAGACTACGAGAAGATGCCGGGCTCGTTGTCGGGCGGCATGCGAAAGCGGGCCGGGCTGGCGCGGGCACTCGCGCTGGACCCCGCGATCCTTCTCGTCGACGAACCCAGCGCCGGGCTCGATCCCATCACGGCCGGCGAGATCGACACGCTGCTTCTCGAGATGAAAGAAAAACGCGGCGTCACGCTGGTCGTTGTCACGCACAACATTCCAAGCGCGCGCCGACTTGGTGACGAGCTCGTGATGCTCCACGAAGGCCGCATCATTGCGCGCGGCACGCCATCGGAACTCGAGCTGAGTGAGAACGAGCTGGTGCGAGCGTTCATGACCTCGCAGCATGCGGGGTGATCGCCTGATATGAATCGCAGCCGTGCCGTCGCTGTCGGAGCCTTCGTTATCGCTGGCGTGTTGTTGTTCGGAGCAGGTCTCTTCCTGATCGGCAACCGCCGCATGCTGTTCAATCGAACGTTCGAGGTCTATGCAGAGTTCGCCAACGTGGCAGGGCTGCAGGACGGCGCCAAAGTCCGGGTTGCAGGCATGGACGCCGGCGAAGTGAAGACGATCCACGTGCCGCCGACACCGTCGGCGCGGTTCCGCGTGACGCTGCGAATTCGCGAGGATCTGCATCCGCTAATTCGGGTCGACTCAGTGGCGACGATTCAGACCGACGGACTGGTCGGCAACAAATTCGTGCAGGTCGAGGCGGGAACGGACCAGGCACAGACGGTCGCCCCCAATGGCACGATTCGGAGCCGCGAGGCGTTCGAACTCTCCGCAATGCTCCAGCGTATGGACGATACGGTGGAGCTGGTCAACAAGACCATCACCGATCTAAAGGGCGGGATCGATCAAGCGCTCGGATCGATCACCGACACGGCAAATGAAGCGCAGGAGCTGATGAACGATGTCGGGGGCGAGGCGCGCGAGATCATGGCGTCGACCCAGAAGGTGAGCGACAACATCAATCAGATTGTTGCCGGGGTGCGCGAAGGAAAGGGAACGGTCGGGAAACTGCTCGTCGATGACTCAATCTACACGAGCGTCAAGGGGATGGTCGCCGACGCCGAGAAGGCGATTGCCAGTCTGCGGCAGGCAAGCGAACAGGCTCAGGAAGCCGTGGCCGACCTTCGAGGCGACAACGGTCCGCTGAAGGGGCTCGCCGGCGATCTGCAGCAGACGCTGACATCGGCGAAGGACGCCATGGCCGACCTGGCGGAAAATACCGAAGCGCTCAAGCGAAACTTCTTGTTCCGCGGGTTTTTCAACCAGCGCGGCTACTTCGATCTCGACGACATCAGCGTGGACCAGTATCGCCGGGGAGCGCTGGAGACGCGCGATCGGCACGTGCTGCGCATCTGGCTGAACGCCGATGTTCTCTTCGAGCGGGCCGCAAACGGCACCGAGCGGCTGAGCACGCAAGGACAGGCCCGCCTCGACTCGGCCATGTCCACCTTCGTACAGTACCCCAGAAACAGCCCTTTCGTGGTGGAGGGCTACGCACACGAGGCAACCAACGACCGCCGGTATCTGGCGAGCCGACACCGCTCGCAGCTCGTGCGTGATTACCTGGTGGCGAAATTCGGGCTCAATCCGAACTACGTCGCGTCGATGCCTCTCGGAGAGACCGCGGTCGATAGCCCGGAGGGTAATCATTGGGACGGAGTGGCGCTGGCGCTGTTCGTTGCTACGTCAGCCATGTAGAGCTTTCCCTGCCTCGTCCGGGAAACGGCGCACAAATCGCTAACCGTTGGGCCATGATTCGTGGCATGTCATTTGATAGGTAATGCGTGAGGTTGCCACGGGGCAAACCGGAAGCGTGAACCAAGGAGGGGAACGTGGACGAACGATCGCGAGTCTTGCTGGCAACGTGTCTTGGGGCTATTGCCGGCGGTGTCTGGGGTTGGTTGTACATGACCGAAAACGGACGACGAGTCCGTGACCAGATCGAGCCGAAACTCGACGATGTGATGCGCGAGTTGATCCGCGTGCGCGGGACGGTGGAGAAGGCGCGCGGTGTGGCGAGCGAGGGCTGGCGATCGCTGAACGACGTGACCGGCGGAGGAGCCCAGGGCCGCTGGTCCGCGTAGGAGGATTGGATGGGGAACCTGGATACAACGAACGTCCTCCTCGGCATCATGGCGGGGGTGAGCATCCTTGAAGCGCTGGTGCTGATCGGCATCGGCGTGGGGGCGATCGTGATCTACCGCCGGGTGATGCAGCTCGTGGAGGATCTGGAGACGCGGCAGATTGCACCGATTCGTGAAAAGGTGGAAACGATCCTCGAAGATGTGCAGACCGTCACCGCCCGGGTCAGTCAACAGACCGAGCGGGTCGATCACGCGATTTCGGGAACGATCCATCGCGTCGACGAGACAGCCGATCGAGTGAAGGGGTCGGTGCGCGAGAAGGTCAACCAGGCTGTGGGCGTGGCGCGCGGGGTGCGCGCGGTGATCGCTTCGCTGATGAACGGCGATGCCAGCCAAGAGGCGGCATCGGCCGCGGGGCGCGTGTAGAAACGAACAACGAAGAGCCGGCTTGTCCGGTGAATCCAGAGATCGAAGGAGGGTGCATGGCGTACGAATATGATCGCTTCGAACGGGAAGACGGTGGAGGCTCGTTCCTGATGGGCCTGCTGGCTGGGACGGTGCTCGGCGCGGGCCTCGGAATGCTCTTCGCACCGAAGGCCGGGTCCGAGCTGCGCAGCCAGTTGGGCGAGCAGGCTGGCCGGCTCCGAACGCAGGCGACCGATGGTTACCAGCAGGCGTCGGACAAGGTGAGCCAGATCGTCGACCGCGGGCGGGAGGCTTACGAGCGCGCTCGATCCAGTGCCACCGGCATGGGGAACAGCTCCGGCACGACCGGCTCGACCACGTCGACCGGTGGCAGCCAGACCGGATCGATGTCCGGCGCCGGCAGCGGCTATTCCAGCAATCGCGCGTAACAACGCGAGTCAACCGCGGTGCGGCGTTGGCGGGCGTCGCACCGTCGGTTTGTACGGTGACTCGTCGCGGGTGCAGCGACTCGGTGGGTCCCTCGCACGACGTGAGTAATGAACTGATCGCCAAGACAAATCCATGACTCAATCCTCAGCCGACAAGCTTGCGAACGTCGTGATTGGTGCGGTTGCGCTCAGCGCGACCTACTATGTGCTCAAGACCCCGCCGCTCCGACGGCTTGCCTGGCAGTTGACCCTCGCAACGGTAACGGGGATCGTGCCAGCCTGGATTACGCAGGAGATCAGGGCAAGCTGGGAGGCTGCTGCGGTCCCGGCGATGCGCGATTCGCGGGTGGATCGGCAGCATGCCGTCTAATCCCGGATCCGAATCCAGCACAGATTCGGATCCCGGACCACGCACGCCGGTTCGCACAACGACCGCGTTATGATGGCGGCGTGGGTGCGCGAGCCATGCGGGAGACGGGGGATCCGCCCGCGCTCTCATGGGTGCGCCGCGCGTGGACGCGCGCCAGTGCCGAAATTCGCCTGACCGCGCTGGCCATCTGGCGCGGCGTCACCGGGATCTACCACAGCAACGACCTCACGTTCGCCTCGTCCATCGCGTATTACGCGCTGCTCTCGCTCTTCCCGTTCTTCCTGCTCGTGCTGGCGATCCTTGCAAGCGTGACCAGCAATGAGCTCGATCGCGCGAGGGTGCTCGACTTCGTACTTCGCTACTTTCCGCGGCAGTTCGAGTTCGTAAACGCCCAGCTGAAGGCGATGCAGGAGGCCGGGGTGCGGCTCGGGATCTTCGGCAGCCTCCTGATGGTGTGGGCCGCCATGGGCGTGTTCAGCGCGATCACGTCAGCAGTCAATCACGCCTGGGGTGTTGAGAAGCAACCCAGCTACCTGAAGCATAAGCTGATGGCGTTCATGATGCTCGTGACCGCCAGCCTGTTGCTGCTGGTCGGATTGCTACTGGCCAGCGCCATCAACGTCGCCGAAGCGCGCTGGTTCGCCGTCATCCTGACGCGCGCCCCGGCGCTGCTCGTCCTGCAAGGCTGGGCAATCAAGTCCGCCAGCACGGTCATCTTCATCGTGCTCGTCGGCCTGATCTTTTATTTCGTGCCGAATGCCGCGGTGCGGTTCCGCGACGTCTGGGTAGGGGCCATCCTCACGGGACTGCTCTGGCGCGTCGCGCTCGCCGGTTTCTCACGATATGTGCGGGATCTGCATCGGTTCAGCGTTCATGGATCGATTGCCGCGGTCGTCGTCTTCCTCGTCTGGGTATACATTTCTGCTGTCATTCTCCTCTACGGTGTCGAGGTCACCGCCGCCTACGCACGCCTCCGCCGGCGCCGGCCGGAAGAGATCCCGGCGGCCCCGGCACCGAGGACGACGATCTGAAGTTGGAGTTGCCAGTTCCCAGTGCCAGTTGCCAGTTCCCAGTTGCCTGTTGCCAGCTTCCAGTCCTTGTCGCGGCGCTGTCGGCTGGGAACTGGCGACTGGAAACTGGAAACTGATTCGTTGCGCCTGTACATGGCGGGGCAGGGAGTGTCTTTCGACTCTCCCTGCAGCCAGGCAGGCAATGTTGGGAGGGCGGATGCTCCAGCGGAACACCGGAGCGGCTAGCCGGGCCGCTGAAGCCGCCCGACACCCTCTTTAGAGCAACCGCGGTGCCAGCTCGATTTCACGAAAAGCTGGCCATTTCACGAAGAATTTCGACAGCGTGTGAAGCGATGTGCCGTTGAGGTTGCACTGCCAGTCATCTGAGTATCACAGGCAATGGTCCGGCCTGTGTAAGCCACGACATACTCCCGCCGAGCCGTCTACGGCTGTGGTTAGGGGGCGGTATTCGCAGGGGGCTCAGGCCGCCGTGACGGCGGTGACCAATGCGGGCGGGGTTCAGACTCCCGTCGTCGCGACATCAGCCAGTAGTTCAGCAACGACGCGGCCCCTAGGCTTATCCACGCGCCGCCGATTCCAAGAGCCACCCCAGGTGCGCCGGCCGCAGCGCCGATGACGAACATCAACCCGAACCCGAGGCCAATGAGCATGACGCCGGCGGTGCGATAGCGCTGCTGTCGTGCGACCTCGTCCTTATCGGACTCGTTGAACCTGGCAGCCGCTTCGAAGGCCGCCGGGTCGGTTTCCGGGGACGGGACCACTCCGCGCTCGATCATCGCCAGCCGTTCGCGGTGCTCCATCTCCCGAATTCTGCTGCGGTTCTGCATCGCGACGATCATCAGCACCACGCCCGCCACGATCGTCATTAGCAGGAACAGAACAAGTCCGGTATCGCTCATGCGATTCCTCCTCCCAGCCGATTCAGAGCGATTAGACCGGCGGGTCTGACGAATTGTTTCAGTCGATTCTTGAAACAAATGGTGCTCGATGGGCCTCTAATAGGCTGGCGGATGACCGAATTCGACGAACGGACGCTCATCGAGCGGTGTCGAACCGGCGATGACATCGCTTTCGGCGAGCTCGTCGAGCGCTATAAACACCTCGTCTACGGCATGGTCTGGAGGCTGACGAACGATCGTTCCCAGACCGATGACCTTGCGCAGGAGGTGTTCCTAAAGGTCCATCGCGGCCTGCCCTATTTCAGAGGAGAGGCCCGTCTGTCGACGTGGATCTTCCGGATCGTGTCGAATGTGTGCAGCGAAGCACGCGGACGTCGCAGCGCGAAGGTTTCAGACTCGCACGGCATCCTCGAACGCGGCAGCCCGGACGCCGCATTTGCCGACCTCGAGTTGCGAGATCGCCTCGACAAAGCGATCGCACAGCTGCCCGACCAGTACCGGTTGGTGATTGCGGCGCACTATCTTGATGGGGTCCAGTACGAGGCGTTGGCCGAGGCGCTGAATATTCCGGTTGGCACGGTGAAGACGCACCTCCATCGTGCGAAACGTCGGCTACGGGAATTGCTCAATGACGTGCCAGCACGCCGCTGAATTCATCGAAGCGATTGCGGCTGACGAGATCCAGCCGACGCCCGAGCTGCGCGCTCACTTCGAAACCTGTCCTGCGTGTGCCTCGGCGCTGGCGGCGGCAGTCCGTCTGGAAGCGCTGCTTGCGGCCAATCGTCCTCCGCCTGTTCCGGATCGCTTCGTGGCGCAGGTGCTGCAGCGCGTGCGGCGGGAACGCTGGCGGATGGAACAGAACGTCGACCGCCTGTTCAACGTCGCCATGATCGCGGCACTCGTCATCGTCGCGCTAGGAGTGTTTGCGCTGATGAACCTGAGCGGCGTCGTCGCCGCATCCGACGGCGCGTGGAGCGCGCTGACGACAGTCGGCGCTCAGGTTGCGCAGAAGATGTTCCCGGTTGTGGACACTTACATCGCGGCGGTTTGCCTGCTGGTCACCGCGCTCGCCATGTGGTGGTGGGCTGAGCGACGGGTCTCTTTCTGAATCCCTAATCGCTAATCACTGATCCCGAATCGCGAATCACTGATCGCGAATCGCGAATCACTGATCCCGAATCGCGAATCCTTTAATCCTAATCTGAATCCTTGAATGCCTGAATCGATCCTGGCAGTCTTCGCGCACGACCCAGGCGAAGGCTGTTTTGCCGAAGCGCGAATTGCGAGTCACGAATTGCGAATGGCGGCAGGATTCACATCAACATGGCGAGGTTCTCTCTTCGACGCGCGAAGATCCGTCGGGCGGGGATGAACAGCAGCCACCCGATGACGTAGCTGATGCCGCACCATGCCAGCAGGAGCACAGGCGCAAGCGAGGGCCGGCGGAGCCAACCCGACGTGACGAGGATGATCAGCACGCACGGCGCGGCGGCGGCGACGTAGGAGAGCATACCCAAAAGGCCGGAGAGCCCATGTGCGTTGCTGCCACGACCGATGCTGTTGAGATCCACCGTCCGCGGAAAAAGCGCGGAAAAGATGGCGGCGGCGGGCGCGACGATGAAATAGATCGCAAGGAGCCCAAGCGGAATCGCCACCCAGAGCGCCAGGGATCCGCCAGGAATCAGGGCGAACGAGATCAAAATCGCGAGCATCACCGGAACGGCTGCGATCAGGCCGTTTCCGACTGCCTTCCCGGTCAGATACTCACGGTCGCTCAGTGGCGACAGAAGCGCCATTGTCAGGCCGGCGCCGTCAACGGCGAATTGATTCATCGCGATCGGCAGAATCGCCATCAGGCAGATGAACGATCCAAAGGCGGCCAGCGACAAGCCGCTCTGGCCGGCGAAGAGTTCGATGTCCAGGCCGGAAGCCGGTCTTCTCATCACGAACGAGAAGATTCCGACCATCAACACCGGCGTGATCATGATCGATCGCCCGCGGGGGGTGCGTAGCGCCAGGCGAAGGTGCGCGAGCGCCACTGCTGACGCGCCCGGCGAAAGACCGGGCAACCTTCGTCGCCACACGGCTCGAGTCGGAACCGCTCGACGTGCGCCGGTTGAGCCGGGGGAGTCCAGAACTTTCGTAAAGACGAACAGCCCGACGCCGTGCAGGAGCAACGCAGTTGCGGCGAGGGCGACGAGTCCGCCGGTCGCCGTCGAGGCCTCGCCGGATGCGGCGCTTCGTGCCGATCTCACATAGAGCTCGCTCGGGTAGAGTGCGAACGCCCGGGCCGTGCCATCGACCAGCCATGCGGGCGTCTTCGCTTCCGCGGCCGGCGCACCACTTTCAATATGCCGCAGTTGCCGTCTGCCGTGCAGCAAGCCTGGCAGCATGCTGACCGCCGGCAGGATCATGATGAAGAGAAGCGCCAGAAGTTCACCCCGTCGTCGATTCCGCACGACAAGGTGAAGGAGGCTGGCCGATAGCGAAGAGAGTCCGACGACGACGAGGACGAGAAGCACACCGCCGGCGAGGGAAAGAACCGCCGCCCCGAACGCGCCGCCGGCGACGAGGCCAACTGGCAGAAACAGTACGATTGGCAGCGTCAGGAGAACCCAGATGTCGCCAAACGCTGACGACGATTGGGCGACGTACAGCGTGGTCCGAGGGATAGGCAGCAGCAGAAGCCGGATCGGATTGGTGCGATCGCCCGCCGGCAACAACAATGGCCCAACGATGCTGACGACGGGGATGACGAGCAGGAAGTAGCGGGCGGCTACGAAAAAGAGCGAGTGTTGGTCGCCTCGTGCGAGGGCGAAGCCGCTCGCGGCAGCCGCCGCGCCCAGCAGCAACGCGGAAGGAATCATCAATACCGCCGCCATGATTGGACCGAGCTTTTCGATCGCCACCGAAAAGCGTTCGATCGTGTCGCGGGCACCAGTTTTTTCGAGCGAGTTGATGAACATCCGCCATCGCGTCCAGGCGAACGCGCGCAGGATTCTCACCATGTCAGATCCAGTCGAGCGCGTGCACGCGCGCCTCGCCGCCAACGAGATCGATGAACAGCTCCTCGAGTGTCTTCCCGCTTCCGGCACCGGCGCGGAGCTCGTCGATGTGCCCCTGAGCGACGAGCTTCCCGTGGGCGATGACGCCGATATGCGTGGAGAGCCGTTCCACGATCTCGAGGATGTGCGACGTGAGAAAGACGGTGCCTCCACGTGAGGTGAACGACAGCAGGAGATCCTTGATCTGACGCGAGGCGACCGCGTCGATCCCTTCGAACGGCTCGTCGAGAAAGAGCAGCTTGGGCGCCGGGAGGAGCGCGGCAGCCAGCGACAACTTCTTTCGCATGCCGTGGGAGAAATCGGTCACGAGCGTCGTTCCCGCCGACTTCAGGTCCATGAGGTCGAGCAGATCCTCCGAGCGTTGTTTCGCCGTGGCGGTATCGATGCCGTGCACTTCGGCGACGAAGGTGAGCGTTTCCTCTGCCGTCAACCGATCGAACAGCGCCAGATCCTCCGGCACGACGCCGATCCGCCGTTTGACCGACACCGGATCGGCAAGCGGATTGGTCCCGAGGATCGCGATGCTTCCGGCGGTGGGCCGGAGCAGCCCGGTGAGGCACTTGATCGTGGTTGATTTGCCGGCGCCGTTGGGTCCGAGGAATCCGTAGAAACTGCCAGACGGCACCGCGAGATCGATGCCATCGACCGCGCGGAAGTTGCCAAACGTTCGTGTGAGGCCGGTGGTCTGAACGGCGAGCTCCGCCTGCATGGGCACCGATTGTATCGTTCGCCGCGCGATCAGCGCGAATTCTCGATCCGTCTCAGAATCGCGTTCACAAACACGCCGACATCGTCCGTCTTTCGAGCGGTGACGATGCCGCGGTCGTCAACGACCGGGCGGTCCACGTACAGTGCACCCGCATTCTTGAGGTCGATCGCAATGGACGGCCAGCACGTCATGGTCCGGCCAGCCACGACCGCCGCGGAAATCAAGACTTGAGGTCCATGACCGATAGCGCCAATGGCGATGCCGCCGGCCACTCCGTCACGAATGAGATCGAGCACCGCGTGACGCATGCGGAGCTTGTCGGCGGCGTACCCTCCGGGAATCACGACGGCCGCAAACATGTCCGCTCGGGTCTTGTGCGCCGCCAGGTCTGACGTGAGTGTCAACTGGCCGTGCCGGCCGTTGTACGTCCGCTGAGCGAACGGGGCCAGCAACGTCAACCGGAATCCAGCCGCATCGAATGTGTCGATCAACGTTCGCAGCTCGTCGTCTTCAAATCCGTCTTCGAGGAGCACGGCAATTCCCAACGGCGCATCTGGCATCCGGGGATTCTACCCACTGTCTGGTGGTACGATGACGGGATGCGGATCGGAGCTGATCGGTGAACCGGCTGGCACGCGAACGAAGTCCGTACCTGCTGCAGCATGCGGCGAATCCCGTTGACTGGTACGCATGGGGCGACGAGGCGTTCGAGCGTGCCCGTCGCGAGGACAAACCCATCTTCCTGTCGATCGGCTACTCGACGTGTCACTGGTGCCACGTCATGGAACACGAGTCGTTTGAAAACGCCGCGATCGCCGAGCTCCTCAATCGCGACTTCGTCTCGATCAAGGTCGATCGGGAAGAGCGGCCGGACGTCGATCGCGTCTACATGTCGTTCGTCCAGGCGACAACCGGCTCGGGGGGATGGCCGATGACGGTCTTCCTCACGCCGGAGCTGAAACCGTTTTACGGCGGCACCTACTTTCCGCCGGCGTCGAAGTGGGGCCGTCCGGGATTCTCCGATCTGCTGGCTGAACTGGCGCGGGTGTGGAAAGCAGAGCGGCCTCGCGTCGACGATGCTGCGACGGAGCTGTTGCAGCGGTTGCGAGCGGCGACGGCGACGGATGGCTCTCGGCGCGCTGAGACTGAACTGGCGTCGGCCGACGCCCTTGACGTGGCTGTCGATCAGTTCCAGCACGCGTTCGACCATCGCCACGGCGGTTTTGGAGACGCTCCGAAATTCCCCCGGCCGTCTGAGCTGCTGTTCCTGCTTCGGGAGCATGCGCGTGCAAAGGCCGCCGGACGCACGTCGCCGTCTCCGCTTCTCATGGCCGCCGAAACGCTTCGCGCGATGGCGCTCGGTGGGATGCGCGACCATATCGGCGGCGGGTTTCATCGCTACTCGGTCGATGGCGAATGGCGCGTGCCGCACTTCGAGAAGATGTTGTACGACCAGTCGCAACTGGTGCTCGCGTACCTCGAAGCCGCCCAGGCTACCGGTGATGATTTCTTCGCCGCCGTTGCCGAAGACACGCTCGCGTACGTCCGCCGCGACATGACCGACCCGCGCGGGGCGTTCTATTCGGCGGAAGACGCCGACAGCGTTCCACCCGAACACGCGAACGACACCGGCGCCCACAAGTCGGAGGGCGCGTTTTACATCTGGCCCGACGATGAAATCGGACGGCTGCTCGGCGAGGATGCGGACATCGCCCGCCGTCGGTTCGGCATCGAACCGGGCGGCAACGCGCCTCACGATCCTCAGGGGGAATTCACCGGCAAGAACCTTCTTTACACCGATCAGTCGATCGAAGACGTGGCGGTCCGAAGTGGCAGGTCGGCAGACGAAGTCGTCGCAGCCCTCGGTCGGATTCGTGACCGGCTGTTCGAGGCGCGTGCGGCACGGCCGCGTCCACACCGCGACGACAAGATCCTGACCGCGTGGAACGGCTTGATGATCGCTGCGTTCGCCCGTGCCGCTCGAGTGCTCGCTGACCGACCCACGTCGGCGACCTACCTGGGGTCCGCCATTCGCGCGGCATCGTTCATCCGCGAGACGCTCTGGGCACACAATCGACTGCTGCGCCGGTATCGTGACGGAGAAGCGGCGATTCCAGCGTACGCGGAGGATTACGCGTATCTGATCTGGGGATTGCTCGAATTGTTCCAGGCTTCGGGCGACGCCGCGTGGCTCGAATGGGCGACCGCGCTGCAGACCGTACAGGATCGCAGGTTCTGGGATGACAACGAAGCCGGTTGGTTCAGCACAACCGGTGACGATCCGACCGTGTTGCTGCGACTGAAAGAGGACTACGACGGCGCTGAGCCTTCGGCGAGTTCCGTGTCAGCGCTCAACACGCTGACGCTGTCGCACCTCACCGGCGACGACGGTCTGCGCAGAAAGGCGGAGCGCACGCTCGCCAGGTACGGTCCGCGAATTGGCGCTGCCGGTCGCACGATACCGATGATGCTGTGCGCGCTGTCGGCGTGGCATGCCGGCTACTCGCAAGTCGTCATCGTTGGTGACCCGAACGCCAGGCAGCCTCTGCTGACGGAGATTGCTCGGCATTATCTCCCATTCAGCATCATCATCCCGATTTCTGCAGCGGGTTCGCGTGATGAGTTGTCGAAGCTGCTCCCATTCACGACGTCGATGACCGCTGGTGCGGGAGCCCTCGCATACGTTTGTCGCGACTTTACCTGCCGTCAGCCGGTCGCAACCGCGGGCGAGTTGGCGAGAGAGTTGGAGCCGAGAAATTCGTGAGAGCGGTTGTGGGTGAGGAATCTGACAACGACAGCCACTGTCACGCTGCGACCAAGTCAAAGAGACCGTTTCTCCTGCTTTCTCTGAGAGTCAGATGTAGCCGACAGTGGATGTCGTAACTGAGGAAATAATGACCTTCGACATAGAAATCGTCCTTCGCGATCGCGATACGGCAATCGCGCAACGTCTCGAGCACGATGGCAACGAAGCCGCCGAGTGGACCGAGCGCGACGTGTACGACGTATTGAAGTCGATGTTGCTGGCGATCGATCGCGCCAAGAACCCAGGCGGAGGAGAACGGCACGTGGCGCTGCGCGGATTCAGCTGGATCGTCGAACCTGCAAACGGTGGGGTCGTCATCGCACTCGAGATACCCACGGGTGCGGCGGTTGCCGGACCGTTTGACATCCCGCAGCGGAAGCTCGATGCGCTGATTAGCCAGGCACTGGCCTCCGCCAGCCCCAAGCCCCCGGTCGTCCACTAATGGGACACCTCGGATCCGTTGGATTTCAGAGTTTTCCCGTGGCTTACAGATCCGCGCGGTTTTTTCGGAAAAAATCCGCAAAAACTCTCGATTGGCGTAGAGTTTTGAATACCGGCTCAGCGGCACCGGGTTTGCCGGAGTCCCCGTAGAACTGGTGTGCCCGCTCCCGGCAGAAACCATGAAATTGCCGTACAAGATCCTGGTCCTGGACGACGACGATTCGGCCCTCGAAGGCATCGTCGAAATGCTGCGCGAGATGGGATATCTCGTGACCGGCGCGACGACGTACGACTCCGCGAAAGCCTTGCTGGCCGCGGATTCCTTCGATCTGCTCGTTACGGACATCCGGCTGCGCGGATTCAACGGCTTGAATCTGGTTCGCCAGGCGTATCGCGATCGCCCGGAAATGGGCCTCATCATCATCTCCGGCTATGAAGAGACGATGATGGAGGTCGAGGCTGGCCGATACGGAGCGCAGTTTGTTCGCAAACCGATCAAGCCGGTTGAATTCCTGAAGACCGTTGCCCGCTGTCTGGGCGATGTCCGTCGTCAGCGCCGGTGGCCCCGTAAGCGAGTGGTCGGTGGCTTCCGCGTCACCGCTAACGGGCGGCCAGCCGCCGTTGTCGATGTGTGTTACGGCGGGTTGCGACTTGAGGTGCCAGATGGTGGCCGCCTGCCCGCGACCTTCGACATCGAGATTTCCGGCATCGGTCTCCAGTTGCCGGTCGAGAACGTGTGGTGCCACCCGGAAGCCGATGGCGGCGTGATGTGTGGCGCGACCCTGACTGCAGAGAGTACTCCCGCCGCGCGGACCTGGCGCGCAATCGTCGATCGGCTGAGCGCGTAGGCTCAGTCATTAGTTTCCAGTTTCCGGTTTCCGGTTTCCAGTTCCCAGTTTCCCGCTTGTCGCGCCGCAGCGCGTAACGCAAGATCACGCGCGAAGGCGGACGAACCGCGAATTGCGAACCGCGAATTTGCGAACCGCGAATTGCGAATTGCGGATTGCGATTGGATACAATGCGCGCCATGCGCAAGGCTTTCATTCTGCTTCCTGCCGCGGCGATCTGCAGCGTTGTGTCCTTAGGCGGGCAACAGGGATCGAGTGCGGGCGCCTTTCCGCTCGAGGAAGTCACGATTCCGGAACTGCAGGACGCAATGGCTGCCGGCCGCTACACCGCGCGGCGGCTCGTCGAGCTCTATACCGCGCGCATCAATGCGATCGATCGTACCGGTCCAACGTTGCGTTCGGTCATCGAGGTGAATCCCGATGCGCTCTCGATTGCGGACGGGCTTGACGCCGAACGAAAGAAGGGCCGCGTGCGCGGGCCGTTGCACGGAATCCCGGTTCTGATCAAAGACAACATCGATACCGGCGATCGCATGTTGACGACGGCCGGGTCGCTGGCGCTTCAGGGGACACCGGCGACGCGAGATGCGTTCATTGTCAAGAAACTGCGCGCCGCCGGCGCGGTGATTCTCGGCAAGACGAATCTGAGCGAGTGGGCAAACTTCCGTTCGACGAAATCGACGAGCGGATGGAGCGCGCGCGCGGGACAGGTGAACAACCCGTATGCGCTGGATCGGAACCCATGCGGGTCGAGCTCTGGCACGGCCGCAGCGATTGCCGCGAATCTCGCCACGATAGGGGTTGGCACCGAAACCGACGGATCGATCGTCTGCCCCTCGGGAGCGAACGCGCTTGTCGGCATCAAGCCGACGATTGGGCTCGTGAGCCGAACCGGAATCATTCCAATCTCTCATTCGCAGGATTCCGCCGGGCCGATGACGCGCTCGGTCAGCGATGCCGCGGCCCTCCTTGGCGCTATCGCGGGCGTAGACCCTGATGACCGCGCGACGGTGACCGGCCGCAAAGCGATCGACTACAGCGCGGCGTTGAAGGCTGACGGCCTGAAAGGTGCCCGCATCGGTGTCGCGCGCAAGAGGTACTTTGGCTACAGCGCGGTGACAGACAAGCTAATCGACGCCGCGATTGCCGACATGAAGGCGCAAGGCGCGGTCATCATTGATCCTGCCGATATTCCCACCGCCGCACGGCTCGACGACTGCGAGTTCGAAGTCCTCCTTTACGAGTTCAAGGACGACCTCGACAAATACCTGGCATCCCGGACCGCGGCTGCCGTCCATTCGCTCAAGGACCTGATCGCCTTCAACGAACGCGAGCGCGAGCGTGAAATGCCCTTCTTCGGTCAGGAAATTCTGATCTCGGCGGAAAAGAAAGGTCCGCTCACGTCGCCGGCGTATCGCAAGGCCTTGGCGACATGCGGAACACGCGCGCGCACGCTTGGGATTGATGCCGTGATGACGAAGTTTCGTCTCGATGCGCTCGTCGCTCCAACTGGCAGCCCGGCATGGCCGACCGATCTTGTGAACGGTGATCATTTCATCGGTGCCAGCTCCACGCCGGCGGCGGTGGCTGGCTACCCGAGCATCACCGTGCCGGCAGGATTTGCTTTTGGACTCCCGGTGGGTGTCTCGTTCATCGGACGGCCGTGGAGCGAAGCGAAGCTCATCTCGCTGGCGTTCGCCTACGAAAAGGCCACCAAGCATCGGAAGCCTCCGACGTTTGCACCGACGGTGAACATGAAGTGATCGAGGCGAGGCGAAGCCTCGACGACCTGAGGCACCTCCTAGAGCTGGTCTAACACCTCGGCGATCGCGTGCAGGCCGGCCCGCAGCGTGTCTGTCGGTCCTCCCAACCCGACGCGTACGTGAGCCGGGGCCTGGAAGAATCGGCCGGGGACGACGGCTGTCTCGTGTTCCTTCAACAGGCGCTCTGCCAAGGCCGAGGTGTCATTCACGCGTCGAACGCGCGGAAACACGACGGTGCCCGCTGACGGCGCCCACGCGAGGTCCGTTCGCGAGCGCAGGAAGCCGTCGACGATAGGCCGATTGGTTTCGAGCCGCGACGTGGCGCGGCGCAGCAGCCGGCCGAGATGGCCGAATGCCGCCACGGCGAGCCGCTCCGAGACGATCGATCCGGTCCCGTCGACGACGTCGCGAGTACGTCGGATCCGATCGGCGACCTCGACCGAGGAAAGGATCCAGCCGCACCGCAGCCCCGAGAGGCCGTACGACTTGGTCAGGCTGTTGGTACATACGAACACGTCGCCGCGATGCGCGAAGCTGTGAATCGTTTCGACGCCATGACCGGTAGTGGATGCCTGCGCGACATCGAGGTACACCTCATCGAGCAAGACGTGCGCGCCGTGCGCTCGCGCGATTTGTCCGATCGCGTCGAGTGCGTCAGGGTCGGCGAGAACGCCGCTCGGGTTGTGCGGATTCGTGACGATGATCAGCCGTGTGCGCGGCGTCAATGCGCTCTCGACACGCTCGGGATCCAACGCGAACCCTTCGTCGAAGTCACGGACGAACTGATTCACGCGTGCGCCGAGCAACCTCGGTGCGCCGAGCAGCGGATCGTATCCCGGTGTTTCGACCAGCACGTCGTCGGCCGGCTCGAGCAGGGCGGCGCACGCAAGAAAGTTGGCGCCCGATGCGCCTTGGGCGGTCGTCACCTGTGCTGCGTCGACGCCGTAGTGTGAGGCGATCGCGTCGAGCAGGGGCTCGTAGCCGTTCTCGTTGTCGCCGTCGAAGCCGATGGCGTCTCGAATGCCGGGAATCTCGTCGATCGAGCACGCCTCGATGTTGCTGCCGGCAAGATCGAATCGTGCCGCGGGGCGTGCCTTCGCCCACTCCATGTACGGTGCGTGGAATCGCAGTGTCGTCATGATCACTCCGAGGGCTTCGCCCCGCGGACTCCCTTACACGCTTCCGCCTCCGCGCGAAGCGCTTCGGCGAGACCTCGCCGGAGCCTTGGCGTAGGCGGGCGCTCGTGGGGGCCCGATCGCCCCGTCCGCTCGCGTGGGCTCACTCGCGCGCTCGTTCGCCCAGCCAAGCTCTTATTACTTTCGCACGCGCGTCGCCGCCCTGCTGAACCAATAGAACACGGGAACCCCTGCGGCGAGAAGAAGTGCGCCGCGCGATGCGCTCACCGGATCGGCGAGGACGACGCTGAAAACGATCGCTGCCGCGGTCAAGACGAACAGTGCAGGCAGGACCGGATGGCCCGGCGACCGGAAGCCAGGCCCACGCTGCTCGACCGGGAACGTCCGCCGAAAGATCAGCACGGTCGAGACCGTGAGGCCGAAGAAAATCCAGTCCGCGAACACGACGTAGTTGAGCAGCTGGCCATAAGTACCGCTGAGCGTGAGAAGACACGACCATAGCGTTTGGACGCCGATCGCCGCACCCGGTGTTCGATAACGCGGGTGCAGCTGTGCGAGCGCGGGGAAGAACAATCCGTCTGCGGCCATCGCGTAATAGACGCGGGTGGGCGCGAGAATGGCCAGGTCCAGGAAGCCGAACGTCGAGATGGCAATCGCGGCGGTGACGAAACGATCGCCGAGCGGACCAAACATCCGTCGCGCGGCATCGGCGGCCGGCGTCGTCGTTGCGGCCAGCCCTTCGAGTCCCAGCGCGCGCAGATAAACGACGTTGACGAGCACATAGATCGCTACCACCGCAATCGTGCCGCCGATGAGGCTGATCGGCAGGTTGCGTTGCGGGTCCTCGATTTCCTCCGCGATGTAGTTGGCATTCTGCCAGCCGCCATACGCGAACAGGATCGGCACGAGCGCGGCTCCGAACGCGAGGATGGTTGAGCCGCCAGAGCCGGCCGCCGGTCGGCCCGCTGTCCACCACAGATCGTGGGCGGGCGCGAAAAACCCGAACGCGATCAGGATGCCGAGCGCGCCAATCTTCAAGACGACCAGCACGTTCAGCACCCGGCTGCCGGGTTTCACGCCGAGGACGTTGATGGCGGAAAGAATCACAAGGGCCAGGATCGCCAGCGGCGCTGGCGACCAATTGCTGTGGCCGACGAGACGAAGCGTGTAGCTCGCGAACGCGATGGCAACCGCCGCAATCGCCCCGCTTTCGATGACCGCCAGCAGCGCCCAGCCGTACAGAAAGCCTGCCAACGGATGCAGGCCATCGCGGAGGTAGGCATATTGACCACCGACGCGCGGGAACAGCGCGCCAAGCTCCGCGTACGCCAGCGCACCTGCCAGAGCGATCGCGCCGCCGGCACTCCATGCGGCAAGCACGAGTACCGGACTGTCCAGCCGGCCGGCCACGATGTAGGGATTGATGAAGATACCGGAGCCGATGATCCCGCCGATCACGACCATCGTGGCGTCGAATCGGCCGAGCGCGCGCTTGAACGTCACGCCTGCCAGGTCATGGGTACAGGCGTTCGATACGCCAGACGTCCGCGTTGCGCACGTAAAGTACGCGGTCGTGCAGGCGATCCGGACGTCCGTACCAGAATTCGATGCGCACGGGGATCAGGCGGAAGCCTCCCCAGAACGGTGGACGCTGTACCTGTTGTCCGTCGAAGCGTCGCTCGATTTCCCGATACTTCTCTTCGAGCGTCTCGCGCGAGCTGAGCACCTGGCTCTGATCCGACGCCCACGCGCCCAGCTGACTGCCGCGAGGCCGCCCGGCAAAGTAGTCGTCCGACTCCGCGTCCGGCACTCGCTCCACGCGTCCTTCAATCCGGATCTGCTCGTCGAGCGATGCCCAGTAGAAGCACAGCGCCGCGTGCGGGTTGTGCGTGAGTTCTCGTCCTTTGCGGCTGTTGTAGTTGGTGAAAAACACGAACCCGCGGGCGTCGGCTCCGCGCAAGAGCACGAGCCGGGCCGCCGGACGGCCGTCAGAGTCGGCGGTGGCAAGGACGACCGGCGCCGTGTCCACCTGGTGCGCCTTCGCACGCTCGACGGCATTGAGGAATTCGGTGATCGGATCGGCGCTGGCCATTCCGGCGATTATATGCGCTCGGTTTCAGTCAGGCTGGCCGTTGACAGATTGGACCGTGCGAGACTTCAATGCGGGACGCCAGGTCCGGCGCCACCCACCGTTGCCGGGCGTCGTCGCTCATCAGCCGCTCGCGTGTATAGAAGCGCAGCAACGCGTCGCGATTGAGCAGCTCGGGGCAGGTGGCCACCAGCGATACCGGATCCGCCGCTTCCGCGTGTCGCTGCCGTGCATCCTCGACGAGGTCCAGCCACGCGATCGTCATCGTGACGTGAAACTTGTCCGGAACACCCTTCGCAGTTGCAAAACGGCGGAGTCCCTCGAACAGCCTGCGTTCCGTGTCCTGGCGTCCGTGGCGTGCAAGATAGAGGATCGTCAAGCGGATATGGTCCGCGTGCGGGAATGTCGGCAGTGATGCCGCCTCAAAGCCCTGAATCAGCTCGTCATCGGTCATCAGTTCAGTTTAGTGCGTCGAACGGTCAGCTTCCAGCTTCCAGCTGGTAGGTTCTCATCGCAAGTCGCAAGTCGCAAGTCGCAATTCGCACGGCTCATGCGGCTCTAGGGGATCCGTCTGTCATTCGCAGGTGAGATATCAGGGGCGATACGCCCGTAATGTCGGTGCTTGTCGGATCCGGGATGCAGGGGCCGGATCCGCAAACGTCAGTCAGCGGTCCTGACCTGATTGTTTCCTGGCGGCGGCTTCGACTTCAGCGAGCTCGCGCGAGACGCGGTCGCGAATTCGACGCTCTTCCCAGCGGCGGAACGCCTTCTCCACGCTTTCGGTCAACGCGACAAGGCTGAGGCCACAGCACTGCGACGACCACTGCGCTGATTGCCGTTGCAGCGGTGTCAGCTCGAATTTCTTGCGCAGAGACTCCATGATCGGAACAACGAAGGGGCGTCCAGTGACGGTCACCTTGAACGTCGCCGCGGGGACCGGAACTTTCGCATCGAACTTGAGGCTTTTCGACGGCGTCCGGGTGAGTGTGTCCTGCACGTGTTCCAACGAGGTTGGCAGTGCTGTCGCCGGCTCTTGCGCCGCGGCCGTGGCAGACAGCGTCAGCAGCATCGCTAGGAGCGCAAAGGCAGGCGTAGCCGTCGGCAGCACACTGGACACTGGCATTAAGACGGGTTGACGGTCATTCTGGTCTGAGGGGCAACTCGAGATGTTTGGGCGTGATATCGCCGGAGTCCAGCGTCACGACGCCTTTCGTCCTGTCGATGCTCCAGATCATGCGCTTCGCGTCGCGATCCGTTCGCGTCGCGATCGCCTGCGGCGTTGTCGCATAGGGCGCCAACAGGCTTCCCGAGTATCCCGTCGCACGGTTCGGTTCTTCTCACAGGTTGTACAGGTTCTACGAGGTTCTACGGGGTTCTACGAGGTTCTACGAGGTTCTACGGGGTTCGTTCAGCGAGGGTATATCCAGCGAACCGACCCTGAGGAAGCTGGTCGAGCCCCGGTAGAACCCAGCGGAACCTGATTACTGAGTGATGAAGCCCTTGACCGTCGGGGGAAATGGCTGGTGATCCAACTCCACAGTTAGATTCGCTTTGCCGTCGCCGCCCTGCTCGATGTCCATCGTCAACGACACCAGGTACTTGATGCCGTCGATGTAGCACACCTTTCCACCAAACTCGACGCTTCCAGACAGATTTCTGCGCAGCGTGCTGATCGACCAGCTGCCGCCGACGATGGTGGCGCACTCGTTCGGCGCGGTGGGCAGATCGGTGTGCCGGATGGCGCCGATCGCGAGGCCGACCGCCGGCCGATAGTCGATCTGTCCGGCGAACGCGGCGACGAAGATAGCGGAGCCGCAGACGTCCTGCTCACACAACTCTCGGCCGCTGACCGCTCCGCTCAAGGAGGTGTCCGACTGAGCGAAGAGGGGAGCTGCGGATGACAGCGTGAGCGCGAGCGTGATGATGGCGGAACGGAGTGCACCGTGACGCATGAAACCTCCTTGAGTGAATGGTCAGTAACTTAGGTGCACTCAGGGGTGCGGGTCAAGTATTACTCCGAGGGGCTTTCGCCCCTCGGACTCCCTTACACGCTCGCTCGCGGGGCCCCGCGATCCCCGCTCCGCTCGCGTGGCTCGCTTCGCTGTGCTCGCTCGCGTCTTTCGCGCCGACGTACCTCGCCGCAGTGCCTCGTCGACCTCATGGCGCGAAGGCAGTTCGCAGTTCGCGGTTCGCAAGTGAGCTTGCGCGTGTGTTACGCTCCCGCCGCTCGGTGTCGACGTGAGAAGGAGCAAACAGATGCGCGTACAAATCACAATGCGTGATGTGTTGGTCGCCGTTGTTGCCGCCGGCGCGACTCTCGGAATTGTCGCGTATGCCCAGGAAAAGCCGGCGGCCATCCTCAAGTCGACCGTGTTCGACTGGAACTCGTGGCCGGTCCGGAACACCGACGTCGGGCAGTCGCGGCAGGTTGTGCGGCAGCCCACGCTCACGCTCGACGAGCTGGAAATGCACGTCACGACGTTGAATCCAGGGCTCGCGTCGCATCCGCCGCACAGGCACACGAACGAAGAGCTCCTCATCCTGAAGGAAGGCACGCTCGAGGCGCTCGTCGATGGCCAATGGAAGAAGGTCGGCCCTGGGTCGATAGTCTTCCAGGCGTCGAACAGCTGCCACGGCGTGAGGAACGTCGGCACGACCCCCGCCACGTATCACATTGTGAATTGGAGCTCGCCGGGAAAGCTGAACACGAACGGGCCGGCGGTGAGCTGCACACCGTAGGGTGATACTCGCTGCGGTCCGGGATCCGCGACGGCGCGTCGGCGGCTTAGACGCACGACGCCCGGTCGCGGATCGCCCGTCATCCGATACGACTGATGGCATGGTTGAGGCACCACCCCTTGCATTCATCGCTGATGGAGGTGGTTGATGGCAGACGATCGGGACACCGGCAGGACGAACATGGATTCGAGTGAGCCTCAAGAGCCCATTGGAAACATTGGTCCGGATGCGGACGGCGACCGCGACGAACGGATGCGGGGCCGCGAGGGGACCGATGACGAGCGCGATGTCGAGGAGGAAGGCGACGACCTGCAGGAGTTGCAACGCGAGGGCAATCTGGGTAACGAGCGCGTCAGAGATCGCGACATGTGAACCGCCGCGATTCCGGATTGGGCGCCAATGTGAGCGGGGGCACCTCCAGTGCTCCCGCTCTTTTTCTGGAGGGCCGGTCTTTTTTTCGCGGCCCGGATTATCTGACAGAATCTACATGAGCCGGGGTGGCGGAATTGGCAGACGCTCGGGACTTAAAATCCCGTGGCCGTAAGGCCGTGCGGGTTCGATCCTGTCTCTTATACACATCTGACGCTGCCGACGACTAGTGCTCTGTGTAGATCTCGGGGGTGGGGGTATCT
>JBKPNQ010000295.1:0-14926 GCA_046732715.1 Acidobacteriota bacterium
TTCCTGCAGCGCAGCCCTTTACGGCTGCCTGTTCCTGTGGCGCAGCCCTTTAGGGCTGCCGGTTCCTGCAGCGCAGCCCTTTAGGGCTGCCGGTTCCTGCAGCGCAGCCCTTTAGGGCTGCCGGTTCCTGTAGCGCAGCCCTTTAGGGCTGCCGGTTCCTGCACCGCAGCCCTTTAGAGCTGCCTGTTCCTGTAGCGCAGCCCTTTAGGGCTGCCGGTTCCTGTAGCGCAGCCCTTTAGGGCTGCCGGTTCCTGTAGCGCAGCCCTTTAGGGCTGCCTGTTCCTGCACCGCAGCCCTTTAGGGCTGCCTGTTCCTGCAGCGCAGCCCTTTAGGGCTGCCTGTTCCTGCAGCGCAGCCCTTTAGAGCTGCCTGTTCCTGTAGCGCAGCCCTTTAGGGCTGCCTGTTCCTGTAGCGCACCCCTTTAGGGCTGCCTGTTCCTGTAGCGCAGCCCTTTAGGGCTGCCTGTCGCTAGACATCCCAGGAAGCTGTTCCCGCATCCTTCAGCGCGGTCTCGATTTCGGATAATGTCATTGTCTCTGATCCGAAGAAGGGGTAGTCCCTCCACTTGTTCACCAAGCCGGCTCGAACGGGGTTTTGGAGAATGTAGTACACGACCGAAATGGTCGATTCCTCCGGACGGAGTACATGGTCGTAGTAGCTCGTCTGCCAGAGATGTCGGTTGCGTACACGCGAATACTCGAATCCCGATCGTTGCTTGGCGAGGCTTGCAAAGCGACGCAAGTCCGAGGCATCTGAACAGCCCCGCACGAGTAGATGGATGTGATCCGGCATGAACACGTACGCAGGAATGACGAACTCGCTTTGCCCTGATGCTTTCAGGATTTCCGATCGCACGATAGAAACCGCTTCGTCCGTGAGGAACGCCTCGTGTCGATCCACCGTGCAGAACGTGAGGAAATACCGATGGCGTCCAAGATAGTCGAACGTTTTCAGCCGAGGGCGTTTTGGAAACATCCCGGCCTATGGGAGCAACGCCAATGCCCATTCGGCAGCCCTAAAGGGCTGCGCGACGTTCGCAAGAATGGGCCAGCAGCAACGCCGATGCGCATTCGGCAGCACTAAAGGGCTGCGCTACATTCGCCGGGATAGGGAGCCGAAGCGTTTAGGCAGAAGCCAGCGGTTCAGAAGCTAGCTGCGCGGGACATTCCGATCCAACCCGCGGGCCCTGAACCAGCGGTAGGCGTAGGGCTCGAGCTCGATCTCATGGTGCCCGCGTCCCTCAGCACGACTGTCGTTGTTCCACAGCAGGTCGACAAGCAGCGGGGTACCGCAGACGTGGACCGGGATGCGAACGGCGCGCGGCTGGTCGGCGAAATTGTGCAGCACGATCAACGAATGGGCGCGCCACGTGTACTCCATCACGAGCACGTCGGCGGCATTGGTCTCGAGGATCTTCCAGTCGCCCCAGCTGATCTCGGGGCATTCCTTGCGCATCCGGATCTTGCGCTCCATCCAGTTGAGCAGCGAGTGTGGATCGCGGCGCTGGGCCTCCACGTTCACGCGCTGGTAGCCGTAGATCGGATCCGAGATGACCGGCAGGATGGTCCGTCGCGCGGTCGAGAAGCCGCCGTTGCGATCGGCCGACCACTGCATCGGCGTGCGCGCGCACTCGCGCTCGGGAAGCGACAGGTCGTCGCCCATTCCGATCTCGTCGCCGTACTGCAGCATCGGCGTCCCGGGCAGCGTGAAGAGCAGGCTGTAGGCCAGCTCGATTCGACGACGATCGTCGCTCACCATTGGCGCGAACCGGCGGCGGATGCCGCGATTGTAAAGCTGCATCTCCTTGGTCGGGCCAAACGCGGCAAATACCTTCTCACGCTGCGTGCGCGTCAACCGGCCGAGGTCGAGCTCGTCGTGGCTGCGCAGGAAATGCACCCACTGTGCCGCCTGCGGCCGTTCCTTGGTATCTTCCAGCGCCTGGATCAGCGGCTTCAGATCGCCGGTCGCGAGCGCGTAGTACAGACGCTGATTCACCGGGAAGTTGAGCATCATCTGCAGCCGGTCACCGAGATCGCCGAAGTACTCCAGGCTTTCACCGGGCGGAACGTTCGCTTCGGCGAGCAGCACCGCGTCGCGCCGACGCCACTGCAGGAAGTCGCGCATCGCGTGCAGCAGCTCGTAGTCCTTGCGCGCGCGGACGTGGGTCCCTTTGCGGCTGATGAGAAACGGCACCGCATCCATCCGGAATCCGCAGACACCGAGTTGGAGCCAGAACCCCATGATGCGCTGAATCTCGGTGCGGACGGCAGGGTTGTCGGTGTTGAGATCGGGCTGGAAGCGATAAAACCGGTGAAAGTAATACTCGCCGGCAACCTCATCGCGCGTCCACGTTTCCTTCTGCACCCCGGGAAACACCATGCCCCTGTTGTAGTCAGGTGGCCGCTTCTTCGACCAGACGTACCAGTCGCGATACGGAGATTGCGGATCCTTCCGCGCCGATCGAAACCACGAATGAGAATCGGATGTGTGATTGACGACCAGGTCGACGATCACCCGCATGCCGATCTGCTCGGCGTGATTCATGAAGTCGACGAACTCACCGAAAGTTCCAAGCTTGGGATGAACGCTGTAGTAGTCCGAGACGTCGTAGCCATTGTCGCGATTGGGCGAGCGGTAGAACGGCTGCAGCCAGATGCAGGTCACGCCCAGACCCGCGAGGTAGTCCAGTCGCCGGGTCAACCCGGCGAAGTCGCCCACGCCATCGCCGTTCGCGTCGACGTACTTCTCCACATCGAGGCAATAGATGACGGCGTTCTTGTACCAAAGATCGTCGATCACTTGTCGTCAGCTCCCAATTTTCACCTCAGCAAAATGCATTCCGCGACGCCCAAGCTGGACCGTCGAGTAGACTGATTCTGGTGTGCATGAACACTCGAGCTCAGCGATTCGACGATTCGGGGATTCAGGGATTGGAGGAGTCGGGATTCACGCGATTAGGGATTCAAGGATGAGCGATTCAGGATCAGTGATGAGTGATCGGGGATTCAAAGTTGCCCGAGCTTCCTGATATTGAGCTGTATCTGAACGCGCTGGCGCCGCGGGTGTTGCACCAGCCGCTCGAACGGCTGCGGATTGGCAATCCGTTCATCGTGCGCTCGATCGAACCGCCGCCCACGACCATCGAGGGAAAGCGCGTCGCCGGTCTGCGGCGAATTGGCAAACGGATCGTCTTCGCCATGGAGGGCGATCTGTTCGTCGTGCTGCACTTGATGATCGCGGGACGTCTGCGTTGGCGCGAGCGCGGAGCGTCAATTCCCGCCAAGGTCGGTCTCGCCGCCTTCGACTTCCCAACCGGCACCGCTGTGCTCACCGAGCAAGGCGCGAAGCGGCAGGCCTCGATTCACCTGGTGGCTGGCGCCGCGAATCTGGCCGCGTACGACCCCGGCGGTCTCGAGGTGCTCGATTCGTCGATGCCGGTGTTCGCCGAACGCCTCACGCGCGAGAATCACACGCTCAAGCGCGCGCTGACCGATCCGCATATCTTCAGCGGCATCGGCAATGCCTACTCCGACGAGATCCTCCATGCGGCGCGCATGTCTCCGATGACGCTGACCTCGAATCTCAAGGACACCGACATCGCCAGGCTGCACGAGGCGACCGTGCGCACGCTCGAGCACTGGATCGATCGGTTGCACGAGGAAACGGGTGAGTCGTTTCCTGAGAAGGTGACGGCGTTCCGCGACGGCATGGCCGTCCACGGCCGCTACGGCAAGCCCTGCCCGGTGTGCGGCGCGCCGGTCCAGCGGATCGTCTATGCGCACAACGAAGCCAATTACTGCGCAACCTGCCAGACCGAGGGACGCCTGTTGTCCGATCGGGCATTGTCGCGCCTGCTGAAGCAGGACTGGCCGAAGACGCTCGAGGATATGGAGCGGCGCAAAGAGCGGCAACGAATTGCTGATCCGTGAGGTGATTGCGCACTTCGTAGTTTTGCGGTTCGTGCTTTGCAAGAGCTGGAAGCGGGAAGCTGGAAGCTAGACCATGAAGACGATCTTTAATCCTCGCGATCACCTCCGGCTTCACGATCGGATTCAGCGGCTCCAGATGACGAGCCAGGCGCAATGGGGTCGGATGACACCGTTGCAAATGGTCGCGCACTTGAGCGACTCGCTGAAGATGGCGTCCGGCGAGCTCGAGGTCGCTCCCAAGAAGGTGCCGTTCCGGTTCTCGCCGCTCAAGGAGCTTGTGCTGTACGTGCTTCCGGTGCCAAAGGGAGTTGCGACTTCACCCGAACTCATCGCGCGGAAGCCCGGAGACTGGAGCGGCGAGATCGCCGCATTGCGCGAGGAACTGAATGGCCTGGTTGAACGCGGTGCGGAGGCGCTCGCACCGGTTCATCCAGCGTTTGGAAGAATGTCAGCGAAACAGTGGGGCGTGCTGATCTACCGGCACATGGATCATCACTTGCGGCAATTCGGAGTGTGACTCCCAGTCGCCAGTTCCAGTCGCCAGTGGCCAGGAGCTACTCCCCTCGTATCGCAACCAGAAACGTCTCGCCGAGATCCTCGGCTTTACGCGCGCCGATGCCGCGGATGCCGTGGAGTTCCTCGATGGTCCTGGGTCGGACGCGGGCCATCTCACGAAGGGTCGTATCGTGAAAGATAACGTAGGGGGGAACGCCGCGGGCACGGGCAATCTGTAGACGCACTGCTCGTAGCCGGTCGAACAAGTCGCGGTCCACGTCCTGCCACGAGTCAGCCTCAATCCGTGAACGCTTCTGCACCCGTCCCTTCGTTGGCCGGCGCTGGCGTGCCAGGACGAGGTCCGGATGGCTCGCCGCATCCTTCATCAGCCCGACACCTCGTTCGGTCAACATCAGCACCGGAAACGCATCGTCGGTCTGTCTGAGGAAGCCGTGGGCGATCAGCTGCTCGATGTAGCCTCGCACTTCGGCAGAGGGGGCGTCGCGCAGCAAACCGAAGGTCGTCAGCTCGTGGTGCCGCCTCGACGTGACTTGATCGACCGTGCTGCCGCACAGGACGTTGGCTACGTGGGCCACGCCGAAGCGTTGTCCGACCCTCGCGACACACGACAGGATCTTGCGTGCAACGACGATCGGGTCGGGCGCGGTCTCGAGCTCATCCAGGCAATAGTCGCAGGCGCCGCAATCGTCGCGCTGATACTGCTCGCCGAAATATCCGACCAGCAGCCGATGACGGCAGGCGACGCTCGCAGCGTAGCGCTCGATATCCCGGAGCAGCCGGCGAGATGCGTCGGTCAGCTCGCCGTTCCGCTCGAACATGAGGCGCCACTTCATGAAATCCGCGGTCGAGTAAATCAGAAGACACTCGGCCTCCAGGCCGTCACGGCCCGCGCGCCCGGACTCCTGCTGGTAGTGCTCGAGCGACTGCGGCGCCCCCGCATGAACGACGAAGCGGACGTCGGACCGATCGATGCCCATGCCGAACGCCACCGTCGCGACGATGACGTCCGCGTCCTCTTCCAGAAATGCGTCCTGATGACGACTGCGGTCCGAGTCTGCAAGACCGGCGTGGTACGGCAGCGCGCGCACGCCACAGTCGCGGAGCCACGCGGCAAGCGCGTCGACTTCGCGACGGGAGGTGCAATAGATGATGCCGGCCTGCCCGCGGTGGCGCGAGAGCACGTCGGTAATCTGTTGCTTCAGGTTTGACCGAGCCAGGACACGGTAGAGGAGATTCGGCCGATCGAACGATCCGACGAGCTCCACCGGCTGAACGAGGCCGAGTTGTGCGGCAATGTCATGACGCACGCGTGCGGTTGCTGTGGCGGTGTACGCGTGCAGGCTGATGTTGGAGAACTCCGTCCGAAGCCGACCAAGCTGCCGATACTCCGGACGAAAATCGTGTCCCCACTGGCTGATGCAATGTGCTTCGTCGACCGCGACGAAGTTGATGTTGCAACCTGAGAGCAGTTTCACGAAGCTCTCGCCGCCCTCGCCAACGAGACGCTCAGGAGAGACGTAGAGCAATCGAAATCGTCCGGCGCGAAGGCCAGCGAGGACTGCCGATTTCTGATCTTGAGGAAGCGAACTGTTGTAACACGCAGCCGGCACGCCATTCCCCACCAGCGTGTCGACTTGATCTTTCATCAACGAGATCAGCGGCGAGACAACGACGGCGAGGCCATCACGGACGAGAGCGGGAGCCTGGAAGCACAGCGATTTCCCGCCACCGGTGGGAAGGACCACCACAGAATCGCGACCGGACAGGATCGCGGCCATCGCCTCACGCTGCAACGGCCGGAACGAGGTATAACCCCAATAGCGCTCAAGGATCGCCGAGAGCGCGACGTCCTGCGATATCACCGAATCCATGGATGACCCATGGTAACGGAAAGCTCGGCCGGGAGTCTCGTTCTTGCTGACAGAAACCTCATCAGGGCTATGGTGCGCCGCAGGCGGCTTTCATATCGATCCCTGGGAACCGGTGGAGCGTGCGGTGATCACACACGCGCACGGCGACCACGCGCGTCCCGGGAGCGCGAGCTATCTGTGCGCCGCTCCCTGTGAACCTCTGCTCCGGCGTCGATTTGGTGCTGAGTGCACGATCGAATCAATCTCTTATGGCCGCGAGCTGACAGTTGGCGATGTCCGCATCAGTTTTCATCCGGCCGGACACGTGCTCGGTTCCGCGCAGATTCGCATCGCGTCGAACGACGGCGTCTGGGTCGTCGCCGGTGACTACAAGCGCGCGGCGGATCCGACATGCGCGCCCTTCGAGCCCGTGCGCTGCGACGTGTTCGTGACGGAGTCGACGTTCGGCTTGCCCATCTATCGATGGGATCCCACCGTGACGGTCATCGCGGATCTCGCCGAATGGTGGCAGGCCAACCGCGACGCCGGGCGAACATCCGTCGTGTTCTGCTACACGATCGGCAAGGCCCAACGACTGCTTGCGGAGCTGATGCACGTGACCGATCACCCCGTCTACGTCCACGGGATGATGCTGGGAATGATCGACGCGTATCGGCAATCCGGGGTGGCGATGCTGCCGGTGGCACCGGTGATCGAGCGCACGGGACGAAAGCAATCTCACACGTTCGCCGGCGAGCTCGTGCTTGCGCCGCTGTCGGCCCGCGGCACGCCCTGGATGCGACGCCTGGGTGAGATCTCCGACGCGTTCGCTTCCGGGCTGATGCGGGTCAGAGGCGTACGCCGCCAGCGCGGGTACGACCGAGGATTTGTTCTGTCGGATCACGCCGACTGGCCCGCACTTCTGCAGACAGTCGAGGAGACAGGAGCGAGGCGTGTGCTCGCGACGCACGGTTACGCGGAACCACTCGCGCGCTACCTGCGCGAGCGCGGATTCGACAGCGGCGTCATCCGGACGGCATGGGAGGGAGAGCCGACGGGGGACTGAAAGTTAAGTCAAAAGTTAAAAGTTAAAAGTTAGACGCAACTCACAAATCCCATTGAAACGCTTTGCCACCCTATACGACTCCATCGACCGCACGACGTCCACCAACGCAAAGGTGGCGGCGATGGTCGGCTACTTCACAGAGGCGCCGCCGGCGGACGCGGCGTGGGCGGTCTTCTTTCTGACCGGCCGCCGGCTGAAGCGATTGGTCTCGTACCCGGCGATTCACCAGTGGACGCTGATGGCAACCGGCCTCGATACCTGGTTGCTCGAGGAATGCTACAGCGTCGTCGGCGACGGCGCCGAGACCGTGGCGCTGGTGCTCGATCAAGTGGCGGTCGAGACAACCGAAGATCTCCCACTTGCCGAATGGGTCGAAGGGCGGATCCTGTCGCTTCGAGAGATGGATGCTGAGGCGCAGAGGCGGCGCGTGAGCGGATGGTGGACGGCGCTCGATCGCCGCCAACGTTTCATGCTGTTGAAGATCCTGACTGGCGAGCTTCGTGTCGGCGTCTCTCACACGCTGGTCGTCCGCGCGCTCGCGCAGGCGGCGGAACTGCCGGCGACGACGGTCGCGGCGCGGATGATGGGCGACTGGACACCGTCGCCGGCCTGGTTCCGCGGTCTGCTGTCGAAGGAGCACACGACGGAGGATCGGTCGCGCCCCTATCCGTTCTTTCTGGCTTCGCCGCTTGAAGATCCCGTCGAGTCGCTGGGTTCGCGTGACGAGTGGATCGTCGAATGGAAATGGGACGGCATTCGGGCGCAACTGGTGCGCCGCGGCCACGACGTCCACCTGTGGTCCCGAGGCGAGGAACTCATCACTCATCGCTTCCCTGAAATCGCCGCGGCGGCAACGCGCCTCCCCGACGGCACCGTGCTCGACGGCGAAGTGCTGGCGTTTCGCGACGGCCGCCCGCTCCCCTTCTCGGCGCTGCAGCAGCGGATCGGACGGCAGAAACAAGTCGCACAGATGGTGCGGGCAGTGCCTGTGGTGTTCATGACCTACGACCTGCTCGAGGCAAGCGGCAGCGATATCCGTCCGCAACCACTGGAAGTTCGTCGGCGCCTGCTCGAGCAGCACGTCACCGGCATTGGCACTCTCCGCACATCAGAGGTGGTGAGCGCTCCGACCTGGGGCGAGCTGGCGTCGCTCCGCGCGGAGTCTCGAGCGCTCGGCGTGGAAGGACTCATGCTGAAGCGTCGCACCTCGCCGTACGGCGTGGGCCGACGACGGGGTGATTGGTGGAAATGGAAGATCGATCCCTACACGATGGATGCGGTACTGATCTACGCCCAGCCCGGAAGCGGACGACGCGCCAGCCTGCTGACCGATTACACGTTTGGCGTCTGGGACAATGGAGAGCTGGTTCCGATTGCGAAAGCGTACTCAGGGCTGTCCAACGAAGAAATCGCCGAGTTGGACAAGTGGATCCGACGTCATACTCGCGAGCGATTCGGACCGGTCAGACACGTCGAGCCCGTGCACGTTTTCGAGCTCGGATTCGAAGGAATTGCGGCGTCACCGCGCCATCGATCCGGCATCGCGGTGCGCTTCCCGCGAATGCTGCGGTGGCGAACCGACAAGAAGCCGGAAGACGCGGATACGCTCGATCAGGTCAGGCACATCCTCGAGAGCACGCTTGCACATCGGCGCGAGGGCGGTTCATGATCGCTATCCTTTGATGCGATCGATTCGACTTGCGGCCGCCTTCGTCACGGCGTTAGCGGCTGCGTCAGCAGCGACGGCCCATCCCGCGCCTTTCAGTTATCTCGACGTCCGGCTCTCGGGATCAGGAGTCGCCGGAACGCTCGTGCTGCACGATTTCGATGTGGCGCACGAACTCGGGCTGTCGATGCCCGACGTCCTGCTGGATGCGCCGACACTGGCGCGTTACGCGGGATCTCTCACCTCGCTGATCCAGGCTCGACTCCGGATGACCGCCGATGGACGGGACGCTCGCTGGGAGATCACCGGCGTACGGCCGCTGCCGGAGCGCACGGCAGTTGAAGTTGCGTATCGGGTGCCGCGGTCGTCGGCAATCGGACACCTGACAATCCGCGCGGCACCGTTCCCTTACGATCCAACACACCAGACCTTCGTCAATATCTATGAAGACGACGTCCTCATCCGCCAGGAAATCCTGAGCGCCGCCCGGTCCTCCCTCGAGTACTACTCCGGCGGACGCCAGGGGGCGATCGCCGTCTTCACCGCCTTCACCGCCGCGGGAATCCACCACATCGCGATCGGACCGGATCACATCCTGTTCATCGTCGGCCTGCTGCTGCTTGGCGGGAGCGTGCTTCGGCTTCTCGCCATCGTCTCAGCCTTCACCGTGGGTCACAGCATCACGCTCTCGCTCGCAGCGCTGAATCCCGTAACCCCGCCCGCTCGCATCGTCGAACCGGCGATCGCGCTGAGCATCGTGTATGTCGGCGCGGACAACCTGCTCTCGACCAAGGGCGCCCGTGACGTCCGCGCCTGGATCGCCTTGTTCTTTGGCCTGGTGCACGGGTTCGGGTTCGCGAGCATACTTCGAGAGATTGGATTGCCGGCACGGGCACTCGGCATCTCGCTCTTCTCGTTCAATCTCGGCGTCGAGATCGGCCAGGCGGTCATCGTCGTGATCGTTGCCTCGGTCCTTGCGTTCCTGCGAGCGCGGAGTCCGGCGCGCGCGCGACAGCTCGTGTCGGTGGGATCTGTGGTCGTGATGCTGGCGGGGGCTTACTGGTTCGTGCAGAGAGTTTGGTAGACGGCTGAATCCCTGATCGCTAATCACTGATCCTGAATCACTGATCCCTGAATCACTGATCCTTGAATCGCTAATCCTTGGATCGCGACTCGAGGATTAGCGATTCGGGATCAGCGATTAGCGATGAGGGATTCACCTTTTGTGGCTGCAATCGCGGCATCGCGACGGCGCGTCAGATGCGGCACGATGCCAATCAAGCGCTGGATCAGCATCAACTGTCCACGGTGGTGCATTTCGTGCTCCTTGACACCGAGCAGCATCTCGAACCGCGTCTTCTGCGATGGCTGCATGGGCGGAGCGAACGACACCGTCTCGGCAAGGATTTCCGGGGTCAGGCCATCAACCATCGACGCGAACTCGTCGCCGCCGCGCTCGAGTGCCTGGATGATCTGATCTTTCGTCGCGAGTGCCTGCTCCGCTGCCGCGACCTTTCCCGCACGCGCACCAAAGTACGCGAAATCAACGCCCGGAATCCGCTGCGTATGCGCTTCAATCTGCCAACCGGGGGACACGGCGACGTGAGCGAGAATCTGCGCGACGGTCTTCACGCCCGGCGCCGCCTGAAAGTCGTATTTGTCCGCCGGAATATCCTCAGCGATTTGAACCGTGTTCTTGCGAACGGTTCGGAAACTCTCGGCCAGGTGTTTGGATCCGTACATCCACAGTCCTCCATCGAAGGGACAAGTGTACCACCAACGCCTGACGTAAGATTGCCGACGTGAAGCACCTTACAGCGGCGCTGGCTGCCGGACTGCTCGCCGCCCCGCTCACGCTCTCGGGTCAGCGCACACGGCCTTTCCAGGTGCACGAGGCGACGATTGCGCAAATCGAGTCGGAACTGAAAGCCCGCAGACTGACCTGTCGTTCGCTGGTCGAGGACTACCTGAAACGAATTGATGCGTACGATCAGAAGGGACCCTTCCTCAACGCGATCGTGCAAATCAATCCCGAAGCGGTCAAGGACGCGGACGATCTCGATCGTCGGATGGCCTCCTCGGGTCCCGTCGGACCGCTTCATTGCGTACCCATGATCGTCAAAGACAACTTCGAAACGATCGGCTTGCAGAGCGCGGCAGGCTCACTCGCGATGAAGGGATTCATCTCGACGAAGGACGCATTCCTCGTCCGCCGAGTCAAAGCAGCCGGCGCGATCGTGCTGGCGAAATCGAACATGGCGGAGTGGGCGTTCAGCCCGTACGAAACCGTCAGCTCGATTCTGCCCGGATACACGAAGAACCCGTACGCGCTCGATCGCGTGACCGCCGGCTCGAGCGGTGGAACGGCCGCCGCCGTCGCCGCGAGCTTCGGCGCTGTCGGACTTGGAAGCGATACCGGCAACTCCATTCGAGGGCCCTCCTCTCATCAAGCGCTCGTCGGCATTCGTTCGACGATGGGATTGACGAGCAGGGCGGGTGTCGTGCCTCTCAGCCTGCTGGCTGATATCGCCGGGCCGATGGCGCGAACCGTGGAAGACGCCGCCGCCGTATTCCAGGTGATCGTCGGTGACGATCCGGACGATCCGATCACGTCAAGCGCAGACTATGTCCAGCCTGGATTGAGACCCGGCGGCCGACCGCTCACGATTCCGGACTATCACGCTGCGCTGGTTCGCACCGGACTCGCTGGCGCGCGCCTCGGCGTACTTCGACAGGCCTACGAACGCGACACGACCGATCCGCAGATCGTCCAGGTCTTTTCGACCGCGGTCCAGGAACTCAAACGGGCCGGAGCGATCGTCGTCGATCCCGCGACCGTCGACCTCGCCAATGTCCGCCGGACGCCGGCAGCCGGTACATGCGGCGGCTTCAAGTACGACATCAACCGGTATCTGGCTGGGCTGGGCGATCGAGCTCCCGTTCACTCTCTTGACGAGATCGTGAAATCGCGACGCTTCCATCCGTCGGTGCAACTTCGTCTCGAACGCGCGCAGGAAGGCACAGACAACAACGGCCCAGAGAGCAGCGCATGCAAAGCTGAGGGAGAGTATCGCGAGCAGTTCCGCGCGGCAGTGCTCAAGACGATGGACACGGAGAAACTCGACGCGTTCGTCTATCCGACATGGAGCAATCCTCCACGACTCATCGGCGACCTGAACACGCCGCACGGGGATAACAGCCAGGTCTTCTCACCGACCACCGGCTTCCCCGCGATCAACGTACCGATGGGTTACACGCGCGGTGGAACGCTGCCGATCGGAATGACGATCTTCGGTCGAGCCTGGGACGAATCAAAGCTCATCAGGATCGCCTTCTCGTACGAGCAGTCAACTCAGCACAGGAAGCCACCCTCGAGCACTCCGCCACTTCGCTGAATCACGGGCATTCACGACCTTCTCACTACGTCGCTTACATCATCCGGTGTCGGCTTACGACGCCGGAAAGATTCCGTCCTTCGATCCGCATCTGGCGTGTGAATCAGGCGTGCTCTTCGAGGTACTTCCATTGCTGTGACGATGGCTTTCGTCCGTGTCCAAATGGAAGGAGTCATCAATGTCGGAAAACGACTTAGCTCTCGATCGCCGTGAGTTCACGCTGCAAGCCGCCATGGCGATTCTCGCCGGCGTGACGATAACGGTCGCTGAGGGATGCGGCTCGTACTCATCCATGCCCTCCCCCTCGCCTACACCGACGCCGACGCCCGCGCCGACTTCCAGTGACATCAATGGGAATATCTCCGCCAACCACGGCCATACTGCCGTGATCACAGGCGCTCAGATCACCTCAGGCAATGCGATCGCGCTGGACATCACCGGAACGGCAACTCATCCGCACACTGTTCAGATCAGTCAGGCGGATCTCACGAGCTTGAAAAACAGGCAGGCAGTATCGAGGGACTCAACGAACAACAGCGGTCACATGCACACGGTGACGTTTACCCCGGCCTAGCCAACACCAGGCCGGGGACAGGAATCCTTGATTAGTGCAGCGACGGCGTGAACTGCAGTGAATCGGCGATGCGATTGAACACCGAGTCGTAGCTGCCGTACTCCTCGTCTGGCGCAACTCCAAGCAGGTAGAATAGGGTGCCGTCGTTGAGCATCGTCGTATAAAGCGCGATCCGTTCAGTCCGACCAGTTGCGTCGTTCTGGTTGGTCAGCATCGCGCGCAAGGCATTGCGGCCACCGACCGTCTCCCGATCGTAGCCGCGAGCGCGGCGCATCCGGGGATTCGACTGCGCGAGCAATTGAATGAGCTCGTCGGTCGCGGTCGGCAGTTGGTGGCTCTCGTTCCGCATCACGCCGGCTTCGATGCCATGGGTGAACACGCTCTGCTGGTTGATCGCGCCATAACCGCCCTCCGGCGCAAAAGTGACGGAGTTATTGCCCGGCAGTTCACGCCAGTTCGACGGGACGCTGATCCGGAAGAGATTCCCCTCGTCGTACGACGAATAGCGCGACGATGGCCGCTCGACGTTCGTGCTAATCCGGCCGGCATTCGGATCGCCACCTCTCGGGTTGCGACCGCCGTTACGGGCGTTCCGCGTTGCCGCTTCGGTCGAAGGGGCCGGAGACATACTGCGGAGGTGCGCCTGCACGTTCTGGAATGCGCCGCTGTCTCGTCGCGCGTTCACCACGTGCAGTGACTGCGCCTCCTGGGTAATGTAGGCGTATCGATTGCCAGGGTTCGGGTGGTCGCTCAGCCACTGAGGGCCACTGGATCCGCCTTGTTGCTCGATCGTCCTGAACATATTGGCCATGTCGCGCGGATCGTAGCCGGCGGCTGCCATGATTTGCGATCCCTCAATATCAGCCTGCTTCTCGTACTCGCGGCCGTATCGCAGGAACGCCGTGCCGAGCCCGAACTGCGTGCCTTGTGCAATCGCGCTGCCTGCGTTCCCGCCGACGATTGCCCCGAGAATCGCGCCCGCAATGGTGCCAATCTCATAAGGCGTCGCCTTGGTCGCCTGCGCGGTGCCGTGCCGGAGCGCAACGTGGCTCAACTCGTGGGCCACGACCCCAGCGACTTCGCCTTCGGTCTTGGCGGCCTCGATCATTCCTCGATTGACGTACATCGGCCCACCGGGCAACGCAAAGGCATTGATCTCCTTCACGTTGACGACCTTGAACGTGTATCTGAATTCCGGGTGCCGCAGGTCACCCGGGATTGCGTCGACGAGACGCTGTCCGATGTCCGACACGTACGACGTGACCGAGTCGTCCCTCAGGATCGGCAGTTGCTGCTCGACCTGGGCGGCCGCATCTCGGCCAAGCTTCACATCGTCACTCGGACTGTATTTGTTTTTTGGCGGCGTGATCTTCGTCTGAGCGCCGACGATGCTCACCGAAAGAACGACGGCCGCAACGATCATCTGTGGGCGCAACACTCGCATCACTCCACTCCTCATGTTCGACCCGTTCCGGAGTTCACGTCGCCTCAGCCGGCGTCGTGCCGTCACCGACCATCGATGCGGATTCCATGCCTACTCGGATGGCGGGTGACTCATCTATATAAGTGACTGATTCAAAAGCTTATCCAGTCCACTTACGATCCGCCGTGCCGAGACGCAGGTCGTAACAGATGACCTTTCGTGTGAGCAGCATGACCACCGACAAGGTGATAAACAGCCCCCACCGACCCCGCGACGAAGGGCGTAGTCCTCGAGCCGCAACCGGAGTAGAGGAACCCACAAAACCAAGGCGACTGAGGTGGATTCCAGTCGTGTTGCCTATCCCGGAGAACGGGGATTCAGGATGAGCGATTCAGGATGAGCGATTCACGATGAGCGATTCACGATGAGGGATTCACGATGAGGGATTCAGGATGGGGGATTCAGGATGAGGGATTCAGGATTAGTGATGAGCGATTAGGGATTCAA
>JBKPNQ010000296.1:0-14994 GCA_046732715.1 Acidobacteriota bacterium
GAGCGGAGCGGCGCGGCGCGCGAGGGGACCCCGCGAGCGAGGGCGTTGGGGAGTCCGGCGGGGCGAAGCCCCCCGGCGAAGGTGGACTAGGCGCGCCACGGGCGCGCCCGCCGGAGCGGCGCGGGGCGCGAGGGGCCCCCGCGAGCGAGGGCGTTGGGGAGTCCGGCGGGGCGAAGCCCCCCGGGCTAAGTAAGACGAACATGCTTCCGACAATCGACTGGCAGGGCGACACGATCGTGATGGTCGATCAGCGCAAACTCCCTGGGCAGGAAATCTACGTGCGTTGCCGCAACGCGCAGGAAGTGGCACGGGCAATCCGCACGATGGTCATTCGCGGCGCCCCGGCCATCGGTGTGGCGGCGGCCATGGGACTCGCGCTCGGCATGCGGCGCAGCACCGCCAAGGGCACGCGTCAGTTCGCGGTGGAGTTCCAGAAGAACTGCGACATGATGGCGGCGACGCGTCCAACCGCCGTGAACCTGTTCTGGGCGATCGATCGGATGAAGGCGACGTTCGCGGCGGCGGCGCAGGCCGGCGCGTCCGCTGACGAAATCGCCGACCGTCTCGAGCGCGAAGCGCGTGCGATTCACGACGAGGACGTCGCCAACTGCCGGCTGATGGGCGGCGTTGGCGCCGAGGTCGTGCCCGACGGCGGGCGGGTCCTCACGCATTGCAACGCCGGCGCGCTCGCGACGGCGGGGTATGGCTCCGCACTTGGCGTCATTCGAGCCGCCGTCGAGCACGGGAAAAAGGTGGCGGTGTTTGCCGACGAAACGCGCCCGTTCATGCAGGGGGCGCGATTGACGGCGTGGGAGTTGATTCGCGACGGTATCAGCACGACCGTCATCACCGAGAGCATGGCTGGACCTCTGATGCGCGCCGGTGAAATCGATCTCGTGGTCGTCGGCGCCGATCGCATTGCTGCCAACGGCGACACCGCCAACAAGATTGGCACCTACACCGTCGCCGTGCTCGCGCACGAGAACCGGATTCCGTTCTACGTTGCCGCGCCGATCTCGACGATCGATCTGGCTACGCCAGACGGCGATGCCATTCCGATCGAAGAGCGCGATCAACGTGAAGTCACCCACCTGGGTTCGTCGCGGCTGACGCCAGTCGGCGCCAAGATACGGAATCCCGCGTTCGACGTGACGCCGCATCGATACATCACCGGCATCATTACCGAGCGCGGCATCTTCACGGCGCCGTACGGGGAGTCGTTGAAACGGGCGCTCGAGACCGCGACCTCCACCAGCACCCGATGAACCTGCTCGGCATCGAAACGTCCTGCGATGAAACCGCAGCAGCGGTGATCGCCGAGACCGGCGACGCGGCGTCGCCCTGGCGTATCCGATCCAACGTCGTTGCGTCGCAGGCCGACATTCATCGCGAATGGGGCGGCGTCGTCCCGGAGTTGGCGTCTCGCCAGCACATTCGTGACATCTGCGGCGTGTACGAGGCCGCGCTGACTCAAGCGTCGGTGACGATTGACGACATCGGCGCCGTGGCGGTGACGCAGGGGCCCGGCCTGGTCGGGTCGCTGCTGGTCGGTGTGGCGTTTGGCAAGGCGCTGGCGTGGTCGCGTGGGATTCCCATCGTGCCCGTGCACCATCTGGCCGGACACATCGAGTCGCTGACCCTCGCGCACGGAGAATTGCCGCTTCCCTCCGCCGTGCTGGTCGTATCCGGCGGCCACACCAGTCTGTACTTTATCGATCGTCCCGGTCACTATCGCCTGATCGGCCGGACGCGAGACGATGCGGCTGGAGAAGCCTACGACAAGGTGGCGAAGTTGCTGGGGCTGGGTTATCCCGGCGGGCCCGCAATCGATCGTCTTGCGCGCACCGGAAACGATCGCGCATTTGATTTTCCTCCGGCTCGCCTGACGCACGCCGACCGCAACGCACCTCGCGCGACCGGAGAGGGGATCCTCCCGGCCGACATCGCACGCCGTGTCGACTTCAGCTTCAGCGGATTGAAAACGGCCGTGCTGCGCCTCGTGCGTGAGAGGACGGGAACGGATCCCGGGATCCGCGCGGTGAAAGCCGCGGTTTCTGACGATGCCGGGACGATGCTCCCTGCGTCAGACGTTGCGGACATCGCCGCCAGCTTTCAGCGCACTGTGGTCGACGCGCTGCTCGATCGGACTTTTGAAGCAGCGCGCTGGCTTGGCGCGCGCAGCATCGGGATCTCAGGCGGCGTGTCAGCCAACAGCCGCTTGCGCGCCGAGGCAACAGCCCGTGGCGTCAAGCATGCCATTCCAGTCTTCATTCCGCCGCTCGCGTTATCGACCGACAACGCCGCCATGATAGGCGCCGCGGGACTGAGGAAGCTGCGAACCGGTGATGCAGGGGAGTTCGATTTCAATGCGATGGCGTCGCTGACGCTTGAATGAGACAGTTCGCAGTTCCAGTCTCCAGTTTCCAGTGAGTTCAGACTGGAACTGGGGAGTGACAACTGGAAACTGACTGGGAACTGGGAACAGGCAACTGGAAACTGACACCTTGCCCACGTTTACCGACTATCTGTGGTTCAACACGAAAAACCGCCAGGAGTTCGTGCGCATCACGGACCAGGTCGCGGCGATTGTGAAAAAGAGCGGCGTCACGGACGGGATCGCGCTTGTGTCGGCGATGCACATCACATCCGGTGTCTACGTCAACGACTGGGAAGATGGACTGATCGAGGATTTCCAGGTCTGGCTCGAGAAGCTCGCGCCGGCCGGATTGCCGTATCGGCATCATCAGACCGGTGAAGACAATGCCGACGCGCACCTGAAGCGCACGATCATGGGCCACCAGGTCATCGTGCCAGTCACGGCGGGCATCCTCGATCTTGGTCCGTGGGAGCAGGTCTTCTACGCGGAGTTCGATGGGCAGCGGAAGAAGCGAGTGATCGTGAAAGTCATGGGAGAGTAGGGAAGGGCGACAAGGGAAAAGGGACCACGACAAACCAAACTGATGACAAACGCATGTCTCTATCACGCGACGCCGCATTTGCGCTCATGACCGAATACACTCAGAGCGAGAGCTTGCGAAAGCACATGCTCTCGGTCGAGGCGTCCGTCCGCGGGTACGCCCGGTTGTGGGGGGAGCCCGAGGAGGATTGGGCCGTGGTCGCGCTGCTGCATGACTTCGACTACGAGCGCTGGCCAGATCAAGAGAATCATCCGTTTCGCGGCGTCGAGATCCTCAAAGGCCAGGGGTATCCCGACTGGGTCACTCGGGCCATCCTGTCGCACGCCGAGTATTCCGGTGTGCCGCGTGAGTCGAAGCTCGAACACACGCTGTTTGCGTGCGATGAAATGTCGGGCTTCGTCACCGCGTGCTCGCTGGTGCGGCCCTCGAGGAGCGTGCTCGACCTCGAGGCATCATCGGTGATGAAGCGTATGAAGGACAAGGCGTTTGCGCGGGCCGTCAGCCGCGAGGATCTGCGGAAAGGTGCGGAAGAGATCAATCTGCCGATCGATCAGCACATCGGAAACGTCATTACATTCATGCGCGAGCGCGCCGACGTGCTCGGGCTGCGCGGAACGCTCTGATTCCAAAGACCGTATAGGCTACAACTTGGACACCAGTCACGTTATCGCCACGCGCGAGCGATCGGCAACGCCAGCCGGAGAGGCGGTCGTGCACCTCGACGGCGTCACCGTGATCTACGGAGCCAATCGCGCGTTGAAGGATGTGACCGCGCGGTTCAATGCCGGCGCCGTAGGGCTGCTCGGCCCCAACGGAGCTGGCAAGAGCACGTTGCTCAAGGCGCTGCTCGGATTCGTCAAGCCAGCCGATGGCCGCATGACCGTGCTCGGGCTTGACGTCGCTCATCGGCCGCTCGAGATCCGGGCTCGTATCGGATACATGCCCGAGAGCGATGCGCACATCCCGGGCATGAACGCCGTCTCGTTCGTCGCCTACTGCGGCCAGCTGGCCGGACTTCCGGCAGTCGATGCCATGCAGCGCGCCCATGAGGTGCTGTACTACGTCGGCCTGGACGAGGCACGCTACCGCAATGTCGAAACGTATTCCACCGGCATGAAGCAGCGCATCAAGCTGGCGCAGGCGCTCGTGCATGATCCCGACCTCCTGTTTCTCGACGAGCCGACCAACGGGATGGATCCCAAGGGTCGGGACGAGATGCTCGAGCTGATTCGCGATCTGGGACACAACAAGAACGTCAATCTGATCCTTTCATCCCATCTCTTGCCTGATGTCGAGTACACGTGCGACGACGTGGTGGTGATGGACAAAGGGCAGGTGGCGGCGCAGGGGCCGATCGAGCAGCTGAAGGGACCTGCGGGCCGCGTTTTCGAGTTGCGGATCAAAGGCGATCTCCCGGCATTCATCGACGTGCTGCGTGCGGCCGGGATGGAGTGCAATTGGACGGACGAGGATGTGATGCGCGTGTTCGTGCCCGACGGCGCTTCGCGCGGCACCAACGGCCGAACCCTCAACGACCAGGCCGTGTTGTTTGCGCTCGCCGCACAACATGGCGTTCAGGTCCGCCATCTGCGTCCGAGCATTCCGACGCTCGAAGATGTGTTCGCAAAGGCGCTGGGCGAGAAGTAAGTCGGAGCGATCAGCCGGCGCGAGCGAATGAGCGAGCGCTGGCAGGCGCTGGGGGTGGGGCCCCAGCGCCAAGTGAGAAAAGAGAACTAAGCCGGCAATGCCGATACACGATCAGAGCTACCGGCGGTACCGCGGCGGGAAAGCGATGCCCGGCCAGGCGTGGACGGTCATTGCCCGCGCCGGGATCATGAACATGATCCGCAAGCGTGTCTTCCTCGGCCTGCTGCTGATGGCGTGGTTGCCGTTTCTCATCCGCGCGGTTCAGATCTACTTTGCCGCCAACTATCCGCAGCTCGCCCTGATCGCGCCGACCGCGGAAACGTTCCGGCAGATCCTGGAGCAGCAGGACTTCTTCGTCTTCGTGATGACGATTTACGTCGGCGCCGGGCTCATCGCCAACGATCGCCGCGCCAACGCGTTGCAGATCTACCTGTCGAAGCCGCTGATGCGGACCGAGTACATCTTCGGCAAGGCCGCCATCCTGTTTGCATTCATTCTTTTCGTCACGCTGGTGCCCGACATTCTGCTGCTGTTCTTGCAGGTGCTGTTTGCCGGCAGCTTCGCGTTTCTGAGCAAGAACCTGTTCCTGTTCCCGGCGATCACCGTCGCCGCCGTGCTGCAGGCGATTCTGTGCACGTTCACGATGCTCGCCTTATCGTCGCTGTCCAAGAGCGCACGCTATGTCGCCATCCTTTACGCCGGCATTCTGTTCTTCAGCGCCGCCATCTATGGCGCGATGCTCGCGATCACCGGCAGCACGCGCCTGTCGTGGCTGTCGCTGGGGGCGAACCTGACGCAGGTGGTCGACGTGATTTTCCGGCTCAAGCCGCGCTACGCGACACCCTGGCCGGTGTCGATGATTGTGATTCTCGGCCTCGTCGCGCTCTCCATTTCCATCCTCGAGCGTCGGGTTCGCGGCGTGGAGGTGGTCACGTGAGCGCGCCGATCGTCCAGGCCGAACACGTGTCGAAGTGGTACGGCCAGGTCATCGGCCTGAACGACGTGAGTGTCGAGGTGCCGCCCGGAATCACCGGCCTTCTCGGTCCGAACGGCGCTGGCAAGTCGACGTTCATGAAGCTCATCACCGGGCAGTTGAGACCGAGCAAGGGGGCGGTCAAGGTGCTCGGCGAGCCGATCTGGCGCAACCCGCACCTCTATTTTCAAATCGGCTTCTGTCCGGAGCAGGACGCGTTCTACGAGCGGATGACCGGGCTCGAGTGGGTCACGGCGCTGGTCCGCCTCAACGGTCTCGACGAGAAGGCGGCAGACGAGGCCGCGCGTCGCGCGCTGACCGCCGTGGACTTGATGGACGCGGCCGACAAGAAAATCGGCGCATACAGCAAGGGCATGCGGCAGCGCGTGAAGCTCGCCCAGGCCATCGTCCACGATCCGTCGCTCCTCATCCTCGATGAGCCGTTGTCGGGGATGGATCCGCTCGCGCGGCGGCGGACGATTCGGCTCATCCGCGAGTGGGCCCGCGCCGGCAAGAGCGTCCTCGTCTCGAGCCATATCCTGCACGAAATCGAATCGATGACCGGCAACATCCTCCTCATCAACAACGGCCGGATTCTGGCAGAAGGGGATGTGCATGCGATTCGCGAGCTCATCGATGAGCATCCGCATACCGTTTACGTGCGTGCGGAGAATCCGAGGGGCCTGGCGCGCGACTTCATCGAACGTGCGGACGTCCGCAGCATGAAGTTCGATGATGGATCGGTCACCATTGAAACCGGCAAGCCGGACGCGTTCTATGCCCGGTTGACCGAGCTGGCGGCCACCGGGGAGTACGGCGCGATCGAGGAGGTCACGTCCCCTGACGACAACCTGCAGGCGGTGTTTCAGTACCTGGTGAAGTGATCGATGACATCAACCGACACTCAACCCGTCGCTCGCCCGATTCCCGCGGCCCCCGGCTTCCTGGCTTCTGGCGCGAGGATTTTCGATCTCTCGCTGGGCGAGATGCTGTGGTCGCGCCGCACGATCTTCATGCTGCTCGTGGTCGGCGCTCCGGTCGTGATCGCGTGCATGCTGCGGGTGATCGTCGCGCTGGGCGCGCCGATACTCGAGGGCCCCCGCGGCGGCGGCTCGGAGATCCGGATGACCGGGCCGGCGATCTTCGGATTGATGATCTGGGTGTTCTACCTTCGGTTCACCGTGCCGGTACTCGGCGTCTTCTACGGCACGTCGCTGATGGCGGATGAGGTCGAGGACAAGACCATCACCTATTTGTTCACGCGCCCGATCCGGCGCGGAGCCGTGCTGTTTGGAAAGTACCTCGCCTATCTGGCCTGCACGATCTTCGTCGTCCTGCCGTCAGTCGTGATGGTGTACCTGCTGGTCGTGCCGTTGCACGGCAGCCTGGGCGCGTCGTTTATCGATCTCGTCAAGGACCTCTGCCTGCTTGCGTTGGGACTGTCGGTCTACGGTGCACTGTTCGCATTCGTCGGCGCGAAATTCAAGCGGCCGCTCCTCGTTGGCCTGATCTTCATCTTTGGCTGGGAGCAGGCAGCGCTTGCGTTTCCGGGCTATATGAAGAAGTTCACGGTCGCTTATTACCTGCAGGGCCTCGTCCCGCACGCCATGCCGAGCGACAGCACGCTGAGCCTGATTCAGGGGATTTTCCGGGAGAGCCCGACCCTGGCCGGCAGCCTCTTCTGGCTGGGGGCAATCCTCGTCAGCTTCGTAGTGCTTGCCGCGTGGATCGTCGAACGGCGGGAATACGTGTTGGAGCAATAAGTTAGCGGCTCTTTTTCGGTAAAAAGGTGGCTGGCACCTTTCCCGGAAAGGTGCCAGCCACCTTTGGGCAGCGGCCGAGGCGCTAACTCAAAAAGAATGAGGGGTTTTGGAACTTTTTACCCGATCCATCGGTATAATTCTTTCGAGAGGGCCACGCGCATGACGAAGCAGACTCGGTATTTTCTGGCGGCTTCCGGGGCGGTTCTCGCTGCCGGCCTCGGAACCGGGCTTGTTGCCTACTACACCGGCGGATTCCAACCTGTTTCGGCCTCGGCCGTTTCCAACGAACTACGCTACATTCCAGCCGACGCCACCGTGGTCGCCTATGCGGATGTCAGGGCGATCATGGACTCGGACGTGCGCGCGCGCCTGAAGGAAGCCCTGCCGCTCCACGACGAACGAGGCCAGCAGGAATTTCAGGCCCAGACCGGAATCGATATCGAGAAGGACATCGACTACGTCGTCGCCTCGTTGACCGCTGGATCTGCGAAGCCCGCCCCGCTGGTGGTCGCGCGGGGCCGCTTTAACGATACGCAGCTCGAAGCAGTTATTCGCGAGCATGGTGGGACCGTTGAAGAGTACAAGGGCAAGCGCCTGATTGTCTGCCCGACCGGCGAACACGATGGTGCCCCGATTCAGGCGGGAAGCGTGACCCTCGCTTTTCTCGAGCCGGGACTCGTGGCCATTGGTGAATCGAGCGCCGTCAAGACCTCGATCGATGCCCAGCTCGCCGCGCACAGCGTCACCAGCAACAACGAAATGATGGAACTCGTTGCCGACATCAGCAGCGGCAACAACGCGTGGGCGGTCGGCCGCTTCGACGTCCTCGCCTCGCATGCCAATCTTCCTGAACAGGTTTCCTCACGCCTTCCGCAGATTAAGTGGTTCGCCGCGGCCGGTCACGTCAACGGCGGGCTGTCCGGCAGCGTCCGTGCGGAAGCACGCGATGACCAGTCAGCTGAAAACCTTCGCGATGTCGTGCGCGGCTTCCTCGGCCTCGCCCGCTTGCAGGCCCAGGCCGACCCGCGAAGCGCCGCGATGGTCGAATCGCTCCAGCTGTCAGGAACCGGCAAGACCGTAGCGCTCTCGTTCACGGTGCCGGCTGAAGTGCTGCAGATGATTCCGAAGGCGCATCCACAGCCAGAGAAGGAACTCGTCAAGTAGACGCTTCCTCCCGGAGCGTCGTTTACATAGAAGCCCGCGAGCGATCGCGGGCTTTGCATTTTAACCGGGGGGCTTCGCCCCTCGGACTCGCCGACACGCATCCTCGCTCGCCGCTGCGGCGGCTCGCTCCGGCCGCGTGGCTCGCTCGCGCGCTCGCGGCGAACCGCGAACCGCGAACCGCGAATCGCGATACAAGCTACACTGTCCCCGTGGCCGACTTCGTGTTCTTCTACGGCACGCTGATGGCGGGATTTGACCGTCGTCGCCGGGCAGGAATGGATGACAAGCTCAAGTTCCAGGGCAGGGGCTGGATCAGCGCATCACTGTTCGACCTCGGGCTATATCCCGCTGCGGTTCCGTCTCGGGACGGCTGCGTGTGGGGAGAATTGTACGAGATGGCAGAATCGGCGGCGGTGCTTGCGGCCCTCGACGAAATCGAAGGATACACCCCCGGGGATCCTGACCATAGTCTGTACGTTCGGTCGCGGGTGACCGTCACCTTGCCAGACGCCGTCCAGCATCCGGCCTGGGTCTATTTTTATAATGCCCCGTTGGCACAAGCCCCGCGGATCGAGTCCGGGGATTATCTCCAGCACGTCCGGGTCCGATAAGTATCAAAGTGTCGACCAGCCGTCAGAAGCGCTTTCACTATCCTACCGAGACGCAGGCGAACCAGTGTGCGAGGGAGCCCACGCAACCCGTCTTCGAACTGTCGAGGGACGGGGCTAGGACGCGGGAGGGGGGCACGCCAGGAAGGCGCGAGCGAGCGCAGCGAAGCGAGCCACGCGAACGGAGCGAGCCGACGAAGCGGCTCGCGAGAGAGCGTGTGGGGGAGTCCGAGGGGCGAAGCCCCTCGGAGTGATTAATGACCAACACCCGAGATAGCGAGCGCGTCCCGACCGCAGGACAGGTGACCGGAGAGGTCACCGTGTACGAGCCGATGACGATCCTCGATCTGAGCGACCGGGGCGCGCAGGTGGAGACGAAGTTCCCGCTTCATCTCGACTCGCTTCACGAGTTCCGCCTGTCACTCGGAGATCGCTCGGTCGTGGTCAAAGGTCGCATCGCGCACTGTCAGATCGGGGACCTGCAGGAGGGCGGCACGATCCTGTATCGCACCGGCATCGAATTCATTGAGCCCTCAGACCACGCGGTGTCGGCGATTCACGCCTTCGTCGAAGCCCTGAAGTTCGCCGCGTCCGCGCCACCGCCGATTGTGGAAGCCGAGATAGCGGAAGAATAGCTCTCAGCTTCCTGCGCCAGCTCTTTAGTTAGTTGCCAGTTGCCAGTTGCCAGTTTCCAGTTACTCTCCCTTCAGCGAACCGCGAACCGCGAACCGCGAACCGCGAACCGCGAACCGCGAACCGCGAACCGCGACCCGCGACCCGCGACCCGCGACCCGCGGATCCCAGTACAATCTCACTCATGCCCTCCACCTCCACCTTCACGACCTACAACAACTTCGTCGACGGCCGCTGGGTTCCTTCGACGTCCGGTGAAACGTTCGAGAATCGCAATCCTGCCAACACCGACGACCTCATCGGCGTCTTTCAGAAGTCCACGCGAACCGACGTCGAATCAGCACTCGAAGCGGCGCGTCGTGCCTATGACAGCTGGCGCCTGGTGCCGGGTCCGGTCCGCGCAGAAATGCTCTTTCGAGCTGCCCAGCTCATCGTCGAACGCAAGGAGCAGTTCGCGCGTGACATGACGCGAGAGATGGGGAAGGTGCTCAACGAAAGCCGCGGCGACGTGCAGGAGGCCATCGACATGACCTTCTACATCGCCGGAGAAGGGCGGCGCATGTTCGGTCAGACCGTGCCGTCCGAGCTGAGAAACAAGTTCGCGATGTCGGTCCGGCAGCCATTGGGTGTGTGCTCGATCATCACGCCCTGGAATTTCCCGATGGCGATCCCATCCTGGAAAATCATTCCGGCGCTCGTGTGCGGCAATACGGTCGTGTTCAAACCGGCATCGCAAACCCCGCTGTCCGCCCTGAACTTCGTGAAAGTGCTCGAGGACGCCGGTGTTCCGAAAGGCGTCGTCAACATGGTGACCGGCGACGGCGATGAGGTCGGTACACCGCTGACGACGAGCCGTGATGTGCGTGTGATCTCGTTCACCGGATCGACCCGCGTCGGGCGGATCGTGAATCAGGCGGCGGCGCCCGGGTTCAAGAAGGTCCACCTCGAGATGGGCGGAAAGAACGTCATCATGATCATGGATGACGCAAACCTGGAACTCGCGGTGGACGGCTGCCTATGGGGCGGATTTGGAACAACCGGACAGCGCTGCACGGCAGCCAGCCGCGTGGTCGTTCACGAGAAGGTCTACAAGTCATTCGTCCAGCAGTTCGTCGCGCGGGCGAAGTCCCTGGTCGTTGGTGACGGCCTGCGGGAGGAGACCCAGATGGGTCCGTCGATCACCGAGAGTCAGCTGGCGACAGTCATGTCGTACGTGAAGACCGGCACCGACGAAGGGTCGACGCTCGCGTGCGGCGGTCATCGCTTGTCAGGCGGCGCTCATGCCAAGGGTCATTTCCACGAGGCCACCATCTTCACCGACGTGGCGCCGACGATGCGCATTGCTCGAGAAGAGATCTTCGGGCCGGTGGTGTCGGTGATTCCGTGTCGTTCGCTCGATGAAGCGATCGAGATCGGCAACGGCGTGGAATACGGACTGTCAGCGTCAATCTATACGCAGGACATCAATCGCGCGTTCGCGGCCATGCGCGATCTCTACACCGGGATCTTCTACGTCAACGCGCCAACCATTGGTGCCGAGGTGCACCTGCCGTTTGGCGGAACCAAGAACACCGGTAACGGCCATCGTGAAGCGGGCACGGCTGCGCTCGACGTCTTCTCGGAGTGGAAATCGATCTACATCGATTTCAGTGGAAAACTGCAAAGAGCGCAGATTGATGTGGAGCATTCGTGATGCTCTCGGCGAGTAGCGACTCGCGACGAGCAGTTGGCTCGGCAGTAACCAGTTTCCAGTTTCCAGTTTCCAGTTAATCATTCTTCTAGCCGCGAGCCGCGAGCCGCGAGCCGCCAGTCATGTTAAAGTTCATTGCCCCCTGCATTCAGGAACCTCTTGGTGTATTTGGCTCTCGGCGTCGGCTACATTCTGGTGTATCCAGCTATCGGTTGGCTGCTCCGGGATCAGCCGTTCGCGTTGTCGATTTTTGGTGACATCGGTCTCCTGATCCCGCCGCTTGCGGTTCTGGCGGCGATCCTGCGCCGGCGCCCCGTGTGGCGGGGGTGTCACCGGCTGTTTTGGGACACCGTCGCGATCGGCCTTGGGCTCTGGATCGTCGGTCACCTCGGTTGGACGTTCGAAGATCTCGTCCTCAAGCGGCAGTCCTGGCTTCAGTGGCACACGGTCTTCAGCCTATGCGGCGGCATCTGCCCACTCATCGCATTCTTCGCACGGCCCCATCGGGGTGTTCGAGAAGAAGCGGTGGGCGCGGTCGGGCTCGTGCTCGCGAGCTACGGCCTGCTCGCGGTCTTCATCTACTCCTACTTCATCCTGATTCCCGGCATCACGCCGGGCGGCCGCGACGAGCGGGTGGCGCTGCTGACGCTCGTCCAGCTGAATCGTGCGCTGCTCTTCGTGGGTTCCGTGGCAGTCATGATCGTTGCGCGACGCACGCCGTGGTATCCCGCGTACCGGTGGATGACCGTCGCGACCGGCATCGGCTTCTTCCTGCGTATCCTGACGAGCCTCGCGATCATTCGGGGCACCTACCAGAGCGGAACCGTCTACGATCTCGCGTGGATTGTGCCATTCCTTTGCTACGCTGCCGCCGCCATCGCGTCGCCGGAATCACCCGCGGAATCCGAATCGGTCGAGGCGCCCGTACCTCCAAAGCACGCGCTGATCTCCGCCGTTCCCGTATTCCTTATTCCGCTGGTCGGATACGGAGCGCTGTACCTCCAGCCGCTCGGGGGATCAGACGACTCGTTCCGCGCGCTGCTGACGAGCGTGATGACGGTCGCCGGTCTCGGGCTGTTGACGCTTCGCCTCGCCGCCCAGGGAAGCGAACTGGAACGGGCGGGCGCACGGATGCGGCTGCTTGCCGCCGCGACGGAGCAAACCGGAGATCTCATCCTCATTACCCGCGAAAACGGCATCGTTGAGCACGCGAACGATGCGTTCGTACGCGCGCTCGGCTACTCGCGCGAGGATCTCGCCACGCTCACGATCGCCGACCTGATGGAGCCTGGCTTCAAGACGCTGGACCGCGAGATCAGGTCCGCCGTCCGCGATCACGGCGTCTGGCGCGGCACCCTGGTCCGCCGCCGACACGACGGGACGACGTTTCCAGCGTCGTGTACCGTCGTCGGGCTCCGCGATCCTGGAGGATCGATCACGCACTATGTCGGCGTCGAGCGCGATACGACCGACGAGCTGCGGCTGCGCGATCAGCTCGTTCACAGTGAAAGGCTCTCTGCTATCGGCGAGCTCGTCGCGGGCGTCGCGCACGAGATCAACAATCCACTGCAGACGATTGTCGGATCGGTCGAGCTGATGATGGACGAGGTGACGACGCCGACGTTGCGGCGCGATCTCGACGTCGTGCGTCGCGAGGCCGCACGCGCGGGACAGATTGTGCGAAACCTGCTGGCGTTCGTCAGACGAAGTGCGCCGGACCGCGGCCAGATCGACCTGAACGAGGTGCTTCGCGCGGTGATCGGGCTGCGGGAATTCCATCTCCAGCAGAACAACGTCGCGATCGTCTCGCAGCTCCATCCCGCCCCGCTGCCTGCACTCGCCAATCGAGAAGAGATTCAGCAGATCGTGCTGAATCTGGTCTTGAACGCGGAACAGGCGATTCAACTCTCCGGCGTTGGCAGCCGGATTACCGTTCGCAGTTACACGTCCGGCCGGTACCAGGTGATCGAGGTTGCCGACAACGGACCGGGAATCGGTCCGGAGATTCGTGGACGAATCTTCGAACCGTTCTTCACGACCAAGGACGTCGGGCAGGGGACCGGTCTCGGCCTTTCAATTTCTCACGGGATCGCCGCATCCCACGGAGGCTCGCTCGAGCTGTATCCGGGTGTCGATTCCGGCGCCTGCTTGCGCCTGACGCTGCCCGCTTTCATTGAGAGCGGCCATGGCATGGCCCGGGCGAGTCTGGATCAGCGAGGCACCCTGCGGGCGCTGGTTGTGGACGACGAGTCGGCGATCCGAAGGCTGCTGGCGCGGCTGCTCGAGCGCCGCGGATTCGAGGTATGCGAGGCGCACTCGGGCGAGGCAGCACTCGCCATTGCCGAGAGCGCGCCCGTATCTCTCGTACTTTGCGACGTGAGCCTTCCGGGAATGAGCGGCAGCCACCTCTATCGAGAGCTGACGATCAGGGATCCGAAGATCGCCCGCAGCTTCGTCTTCATTACCGGCGATCGCAGCACGGTGCACATCGACGAGGACGTCAGAGGCCTGCCCGTCCTCGAGAAGCCGTTTACAGCGGCCGACCTCAACGCGGTGCTGACGCAGATTGGCGTTCCCGCCGCGGTCGCCTGATCGTCAGGACTTCTTTTTCGCCGCGGCGATATCGTCCTTCAGACGAGGATTCACTCTGAAACCGGCCTTCTCGGCTGCCTTGATCTCCGTCTCAGCTTCCGGCAACCGGCCGGTGACGAAATAGACCACGGCAAGGTTGCTGTGCGCTTCGCCAAAGTTCGGATTGACGTCGACCGCGTCCTTGTATGCCTTTTCAGCGTTCGCGAGATCGTTGAGACGAAAATACGCACTGCCGATCGCCATCGAAACGCCGGCAGGTACGGGTGGAGGCGTCGCGCCGGCGCGGCGACCCTTTCGACTCTCCAGTTGTTGAATCTGCTCGCGCACTTGATCGATTGACTGCTGAGCGCCCGCACTCTGTCCGCCTGACATCAGCCGCATCATGTTGCGTTCGTTGTCCTTCAACGCATCGATTTGATCCCGAATCCGGCGATCGGAGGCGGCGCTGGCCAGTACCTCAGCGGCAGTCGCTGCCTTGAATGCGTCGCGCGACGCCAGGTAGGCCTTCAACGCCTCGTCGTACCGCTTGGTCGCCATGTAGACCTGTCCCAGGCCGTAGAACGCGGCGTCATAGAGGGGATCGATCGCGACCGCTCCTTTGAACTCCTGTTCCGCGACGTCGTACTTGTCCCTGAGCAGCGACTCCATGCCGCGCTTGAAATGCTGCGATGCGGCCAACTGCTCACGCTCCGACAGCTGCGTCTGCGCCGCGATCGAAGCCACCAGACACACCAGGCCAATGCTTCTCCCGACGATTCCGGTCATCGACCATTCCCCCTGAGGTATTCGCGCACCTTCGGTTGATTCGGATCGAGCTGCAGAGACTTCTGAAGACTGGTCCGCGCGGCGGCCGAGTGACCCGCGCACAGTTGCGCCAGTCCGAGCGACGCAAACACCGCCGCGTTGTCCGGCGTCAGGCGGGCGGCCTGCTGGAAATCGTCGACTGCACCGGCGCATTCCCCGCGCTCGACGCGATAGCGACCCCTGAACAGCCAGACTTCCGGCT
>JBKPNQ010000297.1:0-11678 GCA_046732715.1 Acidobacteriota bacterium
GCGCCCACAGCGCTCGACGCAGGATCGCCGCCGGTTCCGCGCGGCTGATCCGGGGCCGGTATCGGCTGCTCCGGTGCCGGGGCCTGGATTCGATCTCGCAGCGTTCGAGTCATCAGCTGTTTCTCGGCGCGCGTCTTCAATTCGGCCTGAGCCGCCGCAATTGCTTTCACGTCGTCTGCTGAATGTGCCGCCTGCGCGCGGCGCTCGACGTTCCATGTCGACGCAATGATTTCTTTCTGCGCCTGGATGAGGCCTTCGATCTGCGGATCCGACGCGCCGGCACCCGCCTGGCTCTCGGCGGCCGTGAACTCCTCGTTGAACGGCTTCACTTCGAGAAAGTAGATGTCGCTCGTCGCTTCAGTCGAACGCTTGCCTCGAGCAATGTCGCGCGCACGCGCGTAATAGGTGATGACATCGCCAGGCTTGACTCCCAGCTCCTCGGCCGGTAGCAACCGGCTCCCGAATTTCTGAATACTTGTCCCGGTGACACGTTCGAAGGGAAGCGTGCGCTCAGCCCGGCCAGCTACGCCGTACACCAGCTCAAAACGATCGATTCCATAGTCGTCGTCGGCGCGCGCCTCGATCGCGACCTCCTCCAGCGGCGTAATCTGCTGATCGGCTGACGGCCGCAGAATGCGCACGTCGGGAGGACGATCGTCCATCAGGCGAATGAAGTACTCCGCTTCGCCGCGCGACGTCAGACCGTCTTCGTCCGCCAGACGTATCCGGTATGAATCGTCTTTGGCCAAAAGCAGTTCCGCCTCGACGGTGCAGTCGTCCGAGCGCTGCAGCGCCACAGTCGGCGATCGAGTGAGCGCGAGTGCACCGGAAGCAATCGGCTTGTCCGCCTGGATTCGAAGGTGCACGCGCGTGCCTGCCGGCGCGTAGATATCGCCGCCGTCCTTTTCATCGCGCGGAGGCAGTCCGGCAAACGATGGATAGACGTAATGCAGATCGATCCGCTCGACCCGCGGCGGATGGAGAGGCGTGACCGTATAGCGCGCCGAGCGCGCCGCTCCGGCTGTGACGTCGTACGAAAACGCCCGATCGACAGACTCGATCGCGTACTCGTAACCGTCGGCCGAGGCAACCATCGGAACCGCCCGCTGTTGGCCAGTGGCAAAGACCATCAACGTGGGCGCCAGTCCGCTCAGGGCGTGCGTGGCGCCTCGGACGGATGCCCGGATGCGAACAGCCGTGCCGATCGGGACGCGGACGTTTCCTGGTTGGACCTGAATCGTGACCGAGCCTGGAAAGAACTTCGTCCGCGCGGTGGTGGCAGCCCGGTCAAAGGACGGCCAACTCATCGACAACGCGAACAGCAGGAGGGCCGACCCTGCTGCCGCGGTCAAGATCTGCCGACGCATCTCCGCACGCGTCAGCAGCGCGGACGGCTCGATCGCACGAAGCTTCTGCAACGCCCCGCCGATCAATGGCAACAGGAACGGCTGCTGCGCCGACGGGCGTGCTGCGGCTTCAACGGCGCTGACGAGCGAATCATCCAGCGAGACACGCTCCTCGATGAAGCGGGCCACTTGAGGATCGCCTGGACGGGGCGGCATCAGCCGGATCGCTCTCACTGCGGCTCCGACCCCGACGGCCACGCCAGCGAGCATCAGGAGTACGAGCGGCAGCCCTTCGGGACGAAGAACGCGATCGAGGCCGAAGGCGACGACGATCGCAATCGCGCCGCCGACAGTTGCCCGTGTACAGGCACGCAGCCGAACGAACGTCGTCCACCGTCGGCGGACGTCCTCGAGCGTTGTGCGCAACTCGTCCCGCAAGCGATCGGCGCTCATGCACGTCCCACGAAAGATTCTGCCACCAGCGCCAGCAGCATCAGCAGCAGGCCATACTGCCAGTAACGTTGTCTTGCCTCGACGTGAGCCGCACGCCCGGCGGCCGTCGCATTCTGGTTCGTCACGACCGGCTCAATCATGCCGGCAAATGCCTTTGCGTCAAGCACCGATGTCGCGCTTTCGCGAGGATCGACGTTGACCGCAATGGCGCGTTTATCTGATGACGCGCGATAGACGCCCGGACGCGGGTCCGCTCCCTGCGGCGACGACCCGACGGTGTAGTCGCGACCGCGGTCGCGAGTGCCCGAAGCATATCGGACGGTTTCGACGACGAACGGCACAAACGCGGGATGCAAAGGAAAGTCGTTCCATCGACGATCGAGATCCGAAGCAAACAACACGACGCGGCCGCGTCCTTCGCGCCGCTCCGCCAGCGCCGGACGGCCGTCCGTCAATCGTGCCACGACGTCCCAGCTGTCTCCCGCGACGTTCCACGCCTTGGAGAAGTGCACCTGCCCCAGGTTTGCACCCAGCGGACCAAAGGGACGGAAGATCGGATGACGTTGATCCGTCGGCGAGAGCGTGACTGATGGTGCCACCTCGATCGGCCCCGCTATGCCGGGCGTCCATTTGAACATCGACGACAGCACAGCCGGGTCCATATCAGGTGAACCTGCAATCACCAGTCCGCCGCCGCCACTGACGTAGGCGGCCAGCGACTCCCACGTCCGCCGCTCAATGCCACGATCAGACAACAGCAGCACCGCCGAGTAATCAGACGATCGGACTTCCGGAAGGGACTGACCGGTTGCCGTCCTCACTTCTATGGGATCGGGGCCGATTCCAGCCGCGGCCGCAAGCGCCCGGAAAACAAAGAAGCCTGAGCTTGTGTCGCCCGACGTGACCAGGAGGACGGGCTTTGGCAGCACAGGATCGAGCACGGCGTACCTGACGTTATCGGCGACGAATCCTTCCGGATCGTCGAGCGAGACGGAAATGGAGCCGGACGTCGGCGCCCTGTAAGAAATGGGTACGTCCGCTGCCGAGCCGGGCGGCACGGAATAGTCTGCGGTTGCCACGCTCCGGCCGTCACGCTCGACTCTAACCTGCCCGCGTCTGGCGTGCGTCGCCGTGTTCAGAACGGTGGCCACAGTCCGGTCGCGCGCGACTCGGAGTGCCGTCACCGCCAGGTTTGCCGGCGGTGCACCAGTATCGCGGACCTCGAGCGTCAGGTTCCCGGGCAGCACGGCGTGCTCGTCGGTCTCCCATCCCGCGTGCTGCAGGTCGCTGACGACGATCAGACGGGCTTCGTCACCGGCAGCGATCTCGGCGGCTTTGGCGAGCGCCTCGGCGTACTTCGTCGCGCCGAAGCCGGGCGTCAGTCCCACGAGCGCCGCGCGTGCCGTTCCGGCGGCGCCGGCGGCGGCGATCGTCTCGGCCTGGTCGTCAAATGCAACCACGGCCACGCGTTCACCTGCCGCCGCATCGTCGATCGCGCGCCTGGCGAACTCGAGCGCCCGGGCAAACCGGCCTGGAGCGCCCATGCTGAACGATCGATCGATCGCGACAATTCTCATCGTCGACGTGCTGGAGGCACCGATGATGTACGGCCGGGCAAACGCCGTGGCGAGCAGCAGCAGCGCGATCACCCGAGCGGCGAGGAGCAGGAGATCGCGGAGGCGGCGCCGACGGGATCGCGCGATGGGCGATCGGCGCAACAGGCGAACCGCACTGAACGGCACCTCCGGGGCGACATCGCGCCGTAGGAGATGCAGCACGATGGGCACCGCCACCGCCACTGCGCCAATCAGAAACGCCGGATAGAGAAAGTTCATACGCCGCTATTTCCGCCGCGCGCGCGCGGACAAGTACGAAAGCAGGGCGAAGTCCAGCGGCTGCGACGTGTCGAGTTGCACGTAGTCGATGCCCGAGCCGCGCAGTTCCCGGTCGTAACGAAGCGTCAGCCCGGCAAGCTCCCGAAGGTAGGCCCCGCGAACTGCGGCCGCGTCGGCGGTGATCTCGTCGTTGCTCTCGACATCGCGGAATCGCGACGCGCCGTGGAATGGAAACGTCAGCTCGTGCGGATCGAGCACCTGGAACACGACCACGTCCGTCCCCCGAAATCTCAAGTGCCGGAGACCCTTGATCACCGGTTCGGGCTCGTCCAGCAGATCCGAGATGAGGACGACGAGGCTTCGCTTGACCAGGGCTTCGGCAAGTTGATGCAGCGGCCGTCCGACGTCGGATCGGCTCCCGGGCTTCAGCCGCTCCAGACCAAGGAGCAGCGTGTGCAGGTGTCCCGGCCGGGCGCTTGCCGGCACCCGGAACGCGATACGGTCGTCGAAGGCGATCAGGCCGGTCGCGTCGCGCTGCCGGTTCATGAGAAACGCGAGCGACGCCGCCAGCACCGATCCGTATTCGAGCTTGCTCATCGGAGCGCCACCTCGATACGCCATCGAGGCGCTGACGTCCAGCAACACGTGACACTCGAGGTTGGTTTCTTCTTCGTACTTCTTGACGTAGTGCCGATCGCTCCGGGCGTAGACCTTCCAGTCGAGGGTGGACAAGTCGTCGCCGGGCAGATATTGACGGTACTCGGCGAACTCGACACTGAACCCCTTGTAGGGGCTGCGATGAAGACCGGCAAGAAACCCCTCGACGACCGTCCGCGCCTTCAGCTCCATCGTTCCCAGCTTGGTAATGACAGCGGGATCCAGAAATCTCAGGTCGCGCGTGGTCGACGAGGTCGGCATGACGGTTACATTCCGCTGCGTGGAATCGGCACGGCTTCGAGGAGCCGCTCGACGAGATTGTCGGCCGATATGCGCTCGGACTCGGCGTAGAAGTTTGGGATCACGCGGTGCCGCAGCACGGGACGCGCGAGCGCCTGAATGTCAGCGACCGACACGTGGTAGCGTCCGAGAATCAGCGCGCGCGCCTTCCCCGCCAGGATGAGCGCCTGCGACGCCCTGAGCCCCGCGCCCCACTTTACCCAGTCGCGAATGAATTGGTGATCGCTCTGGCGGCCGGGACGCGAGGCGTCGACCAGGCGCACGGCGTAGCGGGCAATCTCCTCGGCGACGACCACCTGGCGGACGAGCTGCTGAATCTCGAGGATGTCCGCTCCGTTGAAAACGCGCATCGGCGTCGCCGTCTCGACGCCGGTCGTTGTCGTCACGACACGCACTTCTTCGTCCTCGGAGAGGTAGGTCATCACAATGTTGAACATGAACCGATCGAGCTGCGCCTCGGGCAGCGGGTAGGTGCCTTCCAGTTCGATCGGGTTCTGCGTCGCCAGCACGAAGAACGGCCGATCGAGCGGATATGTGTGACCGGCCGCGGTCACGTGATATTCCTGCATCGCCTCGAGCAGGGCCGCCTGAGTTTTTGGCGGCGTGCGATTGATCTCATCGGCCAGCAGAATCTGCGCAAAGATCGGCCCTTGCACGAACCGCAGCGAACGATGCCCTCCCTGCTCATCGAGCACTTCCGTCCCGGTGATGTCGGCGGGCATGAGATCAGGGGTGAACTGAATCCGCTTGAATGACAGATCGAGAATCTGTGCGAGCGTCTTGATCAGCAGCGTCTTGGCCAGCCCGGGGACGCCGGTAATGAGGCAATGTCCGCCGGTGAAGAGCGCAATCAGGACCTGATCGATGACCTCGTCCTGGCCGACGATCACTTTTCGAATCTCCGCCAGGATGCGCTCGCGTCCTTGAGAGACCCTCTCCGCAACCGCCGCGATATCGGTCGTCGTCCTCTGCATCAGTGTGTCAGCGAGTAGATGATTTCGTTGATTTCCATCCGATAGGCCTGAGCGGTGTATTTCACGTAGCCGGGAAAATCCGACGCGTTCGACCATTCCCAGCCGTCGCCCATGTCGACGTTCCAGTTGATCAGGACCATCGCGCGCCCGTTGTCGTCTTCGATCGCGCGCAGGTGTGCCACGTAGCCCCCCTTCTCCCAGGTGCGCCCCTGCAGGAAGGAACCGAGGCCCGGCGTCTGCGGAAAGCCGTCGAACTGGTAGAAACAGTGAAAGATTGGATGCGACGGCGGCAAATCGACGATCTTCCGGTCAGGAAACACCCGCCGCAGCTCGCTTTCGAGATTCGCCCATTCGATCGGCCCGTGGAAGTCGTCGAAGGTCAAGGTGCCGCCGCGCAACAGGAACTCACGCAGGATCGGCACCTCGGCATCTTTGAGCCGCAGGTTGCCGGGCTCGACCATGTAGATCCAGGGGTAGGTCCAGAGATTCGGATCCTCGAGCGTCAGCACGACGGGATCGTTGACCTGAATCGCGGTGACCGTACGGACTCGACGGGAGAGATTCTGTTCCGCGGCTGGCGCATCAATGAACCACGGTTCGTCTTCCGGACTGAGCACACCGCCCTGAGGGACCGTCCAGGCGTGGTAGCGGATGCGAACGAAGGTCCACTGCAGTCCGGCAAATCGCGCGTCCGACACGGTGTTCAGTTGCGCGTCCGCGCGCGGCGCCACCCAGGCGGTGCCGGCCCACAGCAGCAGGCCGGAGGCGGCCGCTACCGGGAGCAGCCGCGTCATTGGCGATCGCCGGCGGCGCCGGCTCCCTTGATGGAACGAAGCAGCAGTTCCTGCGCGCGATCAAAGCTGGGAGCAATTTCGAGCGCGGCGAGCGCTTCGGCCTTTGCGTCCGCCGGCCGGTTGGCCAGGAGGTACGCCTCGCCGAGGTCGCAGTGCGCGGAGGCTTTGTCCGCAGGACCGATCGCCAGCGCGGCCTTGAATTCGCGCACGGCGACTTGAGGTTGATTGTTCTTGAGCGCCAACCGTCCCAGACCGCTATGCGCGGCAGGGTCGAACGGATCGATCGCGACGATCCGATCGTAGGCCTGCATGAGGATCTGCGGCGACGACTTTTCAGCGAGCGCGGCCAGTCGTCTGGCCGCTTCGACCGCCGTGTGATCCTGTGCGAGCAACGCTCGATACTCTGACATCGCTCGGGCGTTGTCTCCGAGCTTCTCAGCCAGCTGCGCCATCACCGCGTGCGGGCTGTCGTCGCCGGTGGCGCCCGGGACCAGCGCCGCCGCCTTCTCGAGCGGCTCGAATGCCGCACGATCGCCGGCGGCCGCGAGCGCATGGCCCAACGCGAGCTGCGCCGCGTAGTTGCCGGGGTGGGCCGCAACGGTGGCGCGGAGTTCGGTGAGGTCAGTCGTCCGGGCAGGACGCGTGTTCCCAGGTGCGCCGGGCCCCGCCGCGCCGGGAATGGCGCGAAGCGCTGCCCTCATGGTTCCAAACCGGGCATCGAGTGCCTTATCGAACGACGCCTGCAGTTCGGGAAGCGTGACGCCCATCTTCTTTTCGATGGCGTCATTGCCCTCGAGCCCTTCGGCATAAGACCGGACCAGCGCCTGAAGTTTCGCGTCGCCGTACGTCTCCACGATGTGATCAACGAGCAGCGAGGCCTCGTAGTAGGCGAGCGCGATGGTGTCCGGCTTGGTGAACCCTGAATTCAGGTCGGCGAGCTTCAAGGTTTTGTTGCGCTCGAGCGCGATCGCGAACGGGATCTCCATGTCGCGACCCCAGTCGCGACCGGCTCGCGTCTCTTCGTATTCAGAGATCCCTTCGGTCAGCCAGCGTGGAATGCGCTGATTCGACATCTGCAACGTGATGACGTGCGTCATCTCGTGCCACAGCGTCGCCTGCCATGAGAACGGATTCGCCGGGCGCGCGTGCGGCGAATCGAGCGAGACGACCCGTCCGAAGCAGGCGCCGAGGGCGCCAATCATGCCGGGCAACCCGAGCGTGCGCACGGCGAAATCGTCGTGCTTCGGAAAGATCTCGACAAGAACCGGCCCCTTCGGCGTGAAGTGGTACTTCGCCGACAGCGTCTTCAGCGCTTCCTGCGCCAGCGGCATCGCGTACTCGCGCATCACCGGCGCTTCGTTCGGATCGAGCTTGAGGATGATGTCGCCTTCGCGGATTTCGACAAACTTGTCCAGCGTGTCGAGGAGCCCGAGGAGGTTGTAGGTGACCTGGTTGAACGGGTCGAGCTTGAATGCACGCTCGAGCGACTGCCGCGCTTCCGCCTCGTCACCGGTCCGCATCAGGTGCATGCCCAGCTCGGCGTGCGCCCGGGCACTGTCCGGTGAGAGCGCGACCGCCTCGCGCGCCAGCCCGACGGCCTCTTCGAATCGGTAATTGTGAGCCGCCAGCTGGGCCGCAGCGCGGTAAATCTCGCCGAATGACGGATTGATGGCGAGGGTATTCTTGACCTCGGCATCAAACGCCGCGCGGCTTCCGCGCACGTAAGTAATGGCGGCGGCGAGAGCACGCGCATCGAAGTTCGAAGGATTGTCGGCCAGGACACGCGCGATCCGCTCACGCGCCGCATCCCAGCGGGTGTTGTCCAGATCCAGCTGCGCGAGGAGCAGTTCCGCTTCCGCAAGGTGGGGATCGATCTCGAGTGCGCGCTCGGCGGCCGCCGCGGCGGCAGGCGGATCATCTTCCGCCAGCGTTTCGGCCAGCCCGATGTGCGCCGGCGCCCACTCGGGGTCCGCCGCAAGCGCCTGCTGGAACGATTTCGCGGCCTCGGGATAGTTGAACTTGTCGAGGAACAGCAAGCCCCACGCAGTATCGAGCGCAGGATTGGAGCCGGACCCGGAGGCCGCGCGGAACAGACTGTTGGCGTTGTGCGCTTCCCCGAGCGCAGCCGTCGCTCGGGCGGCGCGTGCCAGCCCCGCGGGATCGTTGGAGCCGGACCTCGAGATCACGTTCAGAAGCGGAATCGCGTCCTTGCCTTTGCCCAGCTTCTGCAGCAGCAGCGCGAGCTCGAGCGCCGCGTCGCTGAGCGGCGCGCGAGTGGCCGCCGGCTTCAGCATCGAAACGGCTTCGTCGTACTTTCCCTTGTCGGCCGCGAGGTGCGCCAGCACCGCCACCGCAGCCGGATCGTCTGCGGGACGCGCCCGCGCCAGCGCTTCGGCCTCAGCGGGCTTGCCGTGCGCTAGCGCTCGCCACGCGCTGGCCGGAAACGGCAGGGCCGGCCCCGACGACTGCTGCCCGTGCGAGCGCGCGGTGACCGCGGTCCAGACACACAGCGACAGCAGGAGAACGACAGCCGGACGAAAGACGGTGTTCCGCATGTGCCTGTTTGGATTATAGACGGAGCGGCTGCGACCAGAGTCTGAGCTGTTTCGTGCCCTGGGACCACGGAGGGGACGGAGGGCGCGGAACAAGATCAACACGGAGGCACGGAGACACGAGATATTTCAGTTTTGAGTTTTTTGAGTTTTCAGTTTGCCGGGCTCAGGTAACAAACGGCAAGCCAAAGATCTCCCCGTGTCTTCGCGCCTCCGGGTCGGTCTTGTCCCGTGCTCTCCGCCACCTCCGACGACTCAGAAAAGAGCGTGCCACGTAAAGAACAGCGTCGCCGCCAGCCCCTGACCGATGCCGAACGCGGTGGCCCAGACGGGGACAGCACGGGGCGGGAGTAGTGCTGCGAGCGCCAGGAAAAGCGGAAAGAGCGTGGACGTGAGGCGTCCCATCGACACCAACCCGCCTGCAAAGAGCGGTGGCACCAGGCTGATCAGCACGAACACCCCCCAGGCAAGCCCAACCCTGCGGCAGACCGGATAGGTGAGCGCCAGCGCGAACAACACGGCGATGGCGTTAAGGGCGTTGAACGGGTCGTTCATCAGGAGCGGCAGGAACGGCTCGTCGCGCAACCGCTGGGCGAGGTGCAGCACAGGCTCGAGTCCCCCATACGTCCGGCCCCACGCCTCGTGACTGCGCGCCCAGGCAAACCAGACGCCCCCGGTCAGCTGGTGCAGGTACACCGTGAACAGCAGCATGCCAATGCCGGGCATCGCGGCAACGACAAGGCGGCCGAGGACGTCCGGGAAACTTGTCGCGCCTCCGTCAGCAGTTCGTACTGCTCGTGGGGCCCTCCAGCCTTCATTCGCGTTGCGAGCGACGGCGGACCCGCCGGAGCCTCGGCGAAGGCGGGCACTCGCGCTCGGGCCGCTGACGCTGGCACCTGGAAAGAGCGCGAGCATGCCGAGCGCGACGCTCAAGAAGCATCCGTTCGGCCGGGAAAGTCCGCACAACAACCCCCACATCGACGCGGCAATCCAGTCACGTCGCAGAAAGTGATACGACGCGCCGGCAGCCCCAAGGAGAAAGAGCGCTTCGGTGTACGGCGCGCTGAAGTACACGGCAAACGGGTACGCGGCGAGGAGGAATGTTGCGGCCGGCGCGCGTTCAGCGCCGATCAGATCCTCGGCGAGGCGCGAAACATATACGAGCGCCCAGAAGAACGCGACCAGCGAGACGACCGTTCCAGCCCACAACACACGCAGCATGCGCCGCTCTCGCGGGACAGTGTTCTCGTACATGCCCAGGACGGCCCCGACGGGACGCATCAGCATCGGCATCGCGGGAAAGAACGCGATGTTCCGTTGGCGCTGAAACGTGTTGTCCCAGTAGTAGCCGTCGAGCGCGATGCCACCGTACCAGCCAGCGTCGAACCGTGCCGGCAGGTTGGCCAACGGATCGCGTGACAAGACGAATCCTGGAGTCGAAGTGATCCCGATCGTGGCCACCGCGGCGACGGCGATTACGAACACGGCCGGCCGGGTCATGACGAAGGCGCGGCACGCCGCGTAGAGATGCGGCCTCGCCCGTATCTGCTCGCGCACGTCATTGAGCCGTGCGGCGACGCTCGGTCTTGGCCATAGGAGGTGACGCACGACCTGAATCGAGCCGGCAACATACAGAAGGATGGCCGGCGACAGCGCCTCGCTGATGGCATTGAAGACGCCAACGGGCCGCGCGACGAGGAGCCACCACGCCGCGATCGCGATAAGCGCGGCACTCGCCGCATCCGCGGCCTTCGCGGAATGAGACAGCGGAGCATCAGGTGTCGCTGAGCTAGTTTGGGACATGGCGAGTGAGCGGAGTGCGATCGAGATAGCGGAGGATTATCGCCACAGAGTTCGCAGAGGTAACAGAGAAGAAATAGTAGAAATCTTATCTCTGTTTACTCTGTTTACTCTGTTTACTCTGTGGTCCGGAATCACTCCGCTGCCTCCATCCACCTCCGTTTCCTCAAGGCGATGGCCGCAATTCGTACAACGTCACGGGCGCCCCATACCAGTTCGCGCGCGCCAGCCCGCGGAGACGCGGGCTCGCATCAAGCCGCTGCATCGTACTGGCGCAGACGTCGGCCTCCCACAGCCGACAATTCAGCGTGATGTGCGTGACGCCGACTCGCTCGAGGTAGTCGAGCGCACCGTCGGCCGGAAACGTCGAGGTTCCTTCCACCAGCGTCTGATACGACGCGGGGATGAAGCCGCTGTAGCCGTTGACCATGGGCGTCCAGTGCCACATCGAAAAGTACATGTACGGCAGATTCTCGGCGAATCGGTCCGCAGGGGAGTGCACGGGAAACTCAAACAACACGGCACCGCGCGCCGGCAGCGCTGCGTAGATGGACGGAGGCGACTGCCACATCGGCAGTCGATCGTATCGAGGCCAGCCGTCCGCGGCGAGAGCCAGTGTCAGGCAGGCCGCGGCCGCCGCGCGCTTCCACGGGTTGGCAACGTGCGTGAGGATGCGAGCGCCCCCCGCGCCGGCGAGCACCGAGAGCGTGAGGACGACGAGGATGGCAAAACGCGCAGGTACGCGAACCGAGTGGAACGCAGGAAACCATCTGTAGAGGACCGGGTATAGCACGCCATGCAGGCCGAGCGAACCATCGAAGGCGACAGCGCCGGCGGCCACCATCGCGACGCGACCTGCCGTAAGAGGTGGCCACAAGGCCGCCGCCGCGAGCACCGGAGGCACCAGGCCCGGGAACAGGGCGCGCTCGGCGTGGACGAACCGGGGAAGAAACGCGCGGTACGTGGG
>JBKPNQ010000298.1:0-6828 GCA_046732715.1 Acidobacteriota bacterium
GGCAAGCAAGCCGCGAGCGAGCGCAGCGACGCGAGCCACGCGACCGGAGCGAGCCGGCGAAGCGGCTCGCGAGCGAGCGTGTAAGGGAGTCCGAGGGGCGAAGCCCTTCGGATTAGTACTAGAAATAGAAAGTGGTTCCGAGCGTCCACATCGAGCCACGATGACCCGGAAGGAGCTTACCGATACCAATGAGTCCTCCGTCGTTGTTGTCATCGTGGAAGTCGAGGAACGTATAGCGGTAGTCGCCGTGGATGCCGACGTGTCTACCGGCGAGGACCTCGAGGCCGATGCCGGCATGCCAGCCGAATTCGGTCGTGGTGGAACTCAGGTTGCCAGGGCTATCCAATGCTTCGACCTTGCGGCGGTACCATCCTGGCCCACCGAGCAGGAAGGGCGTCACGCTGCCGTGGCCCAGGCGCATGATGAGCGATGCCTGGATCGGAGTCTCGCTGATCTTCTGATTCACGAGCTCGACCGACTCTGAGTGGTGATCCAGAGACACCTCGAGTCCAAAACGCGGGCCGAGGAGGCGCACCTGACCGCCGAAATAGCGCACGGCGTCGACGTCGGCCTCGACGTCGGGGTGGACCCAGGCGATGCGCGCGCCGAGACCAAAACCCTGGGCGGAGGCTGGTGTTGTCGTGCCGAGCAGCCCGGCCAATACGAGCATCGCCATGGCGGCCCAGCGCACCGGGATCGTGTCATCGAATCGCATCGCTGAACTCCGGGCCTGACAGGCTCACAGCACATGCCGGAGGTTGGAGGCCTTCTCATCCCTATCGGAACGGGACGCCCGGAACTTCAATTCGCGATCGCCGTCAGCTGTTCACTTCGCGCCCTCGACGACGAACAGCGTCGAGACGCGCTTCGAATAGTCATAGGTGTACGCGCCGGTCGCAGGGTGATATGTCGACAGACGGATGCTGATAAGGCCGGCGCGATCGGCCGGTGCCAGCTCTTTCACGAGCGTTCGTGTTCCCGTCGCGGAATCGACCCGCTCGAGTTTCGCCGGGACCTCTGTGTCCGGTCGGACGAAGACCGCCGCGCCCTCCCAGCAGACCACGGCGTCGCCCGCGGTCAGACCCTTGGCGGTCAACGGCGCCGCGCCCGACACAGGATAGAACTGCCAGCGCCCGCTCACATCCTTGCCGAGGACGGTTGCGCCGTTCGCCGATATCGCCGCCGGTGTCATGTCCCCGCCGAGAAACGGCTTCGGCGCGCCTCCCGAGATGTCCTGTCGATACGCCCGCGGCGGCCGCGACCGCTCGCTGGCCATGAAGACGATGCTCTTTCCGTCGGGGAACCAGATGGCCGTCGAGTAGTACCGCTCGATTGCTCCGCGCTCCAGCCGCACCGGCTCGCCCGCACCGAGCGGGTAGAGCACGAGGCTCGGCGGCGTGAAGATGTTTGCGAGCGCAAATGTGCCGTCTGGCGAAAAGCCCATGGCGTTGCCTTCACCGAGGCGGGCGATGGGCGACCCATCAGTCGTGCGCCAGACCACGCCGTAGTTCGCGCCGACATGACCGTCCGAGAACAGCAAGCGTCGTCCGTCGGTCGAGAGCCACGGGAACCATGACAGATCGAGCCACGTGAGGTCCCGTTCTACTCCCTCGTTCGCTCCGCGCGCGACGACGCCGAGCCGGGAATCCTCGCGCGTCGCCAGCCAGCGGCCATCGGGAGCGATGTCGTGTACGTAGAAATCCCCCGGGCTCGTCAGGCGCACGCTCGCGCCTCCTCCGGATCCGCTCGCACGCACTGAGTGCACCTGGTACAGGTGCCCCCCCTCCCTGACCGACTCGCTGCTGGCGGAAAAGAACAGCGTCGATCCGTCGCGACTCCAGGTGAGACCCTCCGCTCCCGTGAACTCGCCCGCGATCGTCGTCACCGTGCCCGCCCGGTCGGCCACTTTGACCCAGCCGCGATCGTCGTACTGTGCCTGATGGTCGAGAAACGCGACGCGGCTGCCGTCCGGCGACACGCGCGGGTCGCTGATGTAGCCGCCCGTCTCGTAGAGCACCTTGCCGATCGGATACTCGAGCCGGTCCTTGAGGCCCACGTTATGCACGACTGCCAGTGTCGATCCGTCGGGACTCCAGTCCGCCTCGCGAACGTTGTCCATCCATGGGCGCGGCGCGCCTTCCAGCGACATCCTGGCCAGCGTGCCGGTGAACAACCGCTGGCCGAGGAAGCGTGCATCCGCGAGGACCGCGAGCTCGCCGGTCGATGACACCGACAGCAGATGTGTGCGTGGCGGGCCGAAGGATCTGGGTTCGAGCGTGCCCGCTCGGATCTCGAACAATCCGACCGCATTGCCCGACAGTGCGGAGCTGAAGACGATCGCTTCGCCGCCTGGCATGAAGCGGGCGTTGAAGATGGACTGCGGCTCGAACGTCCGCATCGTGAACTGCAGCGGCGCACTCGCCGGCTTCGCGAACGTGCGCCCGACGGCAATGCCACCGGCACCAGCCGCAATCAGCGCGACCGCGCCGAGCACCGGCCGCAGCCAACCGCGGCTGGATCGCATTGCAGCGACGGGCGCCGACGACACCGCGGTCCCTGACAACGCCTCCAAAGCAAAAGCGACGTCGCGCGCCGATTGAAACCGCTCGGCCGGATTCTTCTCGAGGCAGTGCCGGACGATGCGGTCGAGAGCGGGCGAGAGGTCTGCGCGCTTCGTCGTGAGGTCTGGCGGGTCTTCTTTGAGGATCGCCGTGATCGAGTCTGCCGCAGTGTCGCGATGAAACGCCCGCGCGCCACTCAGCATCTCGTACAGGACGGCGCCGACGGCGAAGATGTCGGCGCGGGCGTCAACGTCCAGGCCTCGTACCTGCTCGGGTGCCATGTAGCCCACCGTACCGAGGACGGTGCCCGGGTCGGTGGTCGCGACCGTCTCCGCGGCAGCGTGCGCCGGCGCGGTCCGAGTCGCGTCGGACGCCGCCTTCGCCAGACCGAAGTCGAGAATCTTCAACTGGCCGTCGCGGAGCAGGAAAAGATTCTCGGGCTTGAGGTCGCGATGGATGAGGCCTTTGTCGTGCGCCGCTGCAAGGCCCCGTGCGAGCTGCACGCCGAAGTCGATGGCCTTTCGAGTCGGCAACGGGCCGGCCTTCAAGCGATCGCGAAGCGTCTCCCCGTCGAGGAGCTCGGTGACGGCGTAGGTCACGCCGTCCTGCACGCCGACATCGTGGATGGCGAGGATGTTCGGATGCGAGAGCGCGGCCACTGCCTGCGCCTCGCGTTCGAACCGCGCGACTCGGTCCTGGTTGGCGGCCAGCGCCGCCGGCAGGACCTTGATTGCGACGTCGCGATTGAGCCGCGTGTCGCGCGCGCGGTAGACCTCGCCCATGCCGCCAGCGCCGATCGGCGCCTCGACAAGGTACGGACCGAGGCGCGTACCGATCGCAAGACTCATGGGTGAACGGATTATATGTTGGTGAGGTCCTCCACCGCCTGCCTTTCCGCCGCGTCGACGGTCCTTGTTTCGGCAGCTGACAGCGGCGATGTCCCGATGATCGGGAAGGGTGAACAACAACGGAATGGATCGCCCGGCGCAGAAGATTGATTTCTGCCGTCACACCCACAATTCCGTCTCTCGCTCCTCGCCACATCTAACGCCAGATCTCGCTGCGGGTTGACCCGTCTCGCGGAGCCATCGTCGCGATCGGCGATGCGCTTGCAACTCCGTACCGTGGCGATCAGCCGCGCGCGGACCCCGGTGACAATTGCAATTTTGCAATCAGTCAGTTGCAACCGGCAGAACCCGCGCCGGCCGCGTCTGAATCCAAGTGGCCTCAACGCCCGTGGCGGTTGGGTGACCGTCGCAGTGGAGTAGGCCGCAAGAAGCCCCGCGACCGACGTTCTAAGAGTGAGACGACGGACCAGGAGACTGGCTGGTGTGGTGGCAAAGCAGGACTGAGCGACGAGAGACGCGAGCGAAGCGAAGCGAGCGAGCCACCGAGCGGAGCGGGGCAGCGGGGGCCCCGCCAGCGACGGTGTCGGGCAGTCCGAGGCGAAAGCCCCTCGGAGTGGAAAGACGAACGGAGGCTGCACATATGGATCGAATCATCGTCGGAGTCATCGCTGTGCTGCTGGGCGCTGCGAGCGTTCGTGCCCAGGATGCCGTTCGGCAGGACGGCTGGGTCGTGCTGCCGATTGACGAGTACCGAACGCTGCGTGCTCGCGCCAACGCGACGCCACCGGATCCCGCACCACCGCCGCTCGATGCCGCGTTGTCGCGCGTCGACTACGATTTACGGATCATCGGAGAAACGGTCACCGGCCAGGCGCGGCTCACCATCGACGTGCTGAAACAGGGCTGGGTGAGCGTGCAAGTGCCGGCTGGCATGCTCATTCGCGACGCGCGCCTCGACGGAAGTCCAACGGCAATCGTCGACGGCGAGCCGCCGCGGATTCTGATCGCTCGACCCGGTCGCTCAACCCTCAACCTCGGAGTGGTCGTCCCGCTCACGTCGTCGGCGGGAACCGAATCGATGACGCTCCCCGGCCCAGGCTGCGCGCTCTCGGCGGTATCGCTGACGATTCCGAGAACCGGAGTCGAGCTCAGCGTCACCGGCGGATTCATCGCCGAACAGAGCGAGAACGCCGGCGAGAGCCGTTGGGTTGCGTATGGCAGTCCCGGCCGGCCGTTGACGTTCTCGTGGAAACGCAAGGCCGACGATCGTCGTGCAACGTTGCCGCTCAAGACCCGCGCGCGGATAACCGAGCTCGTTGCACTGGGAGAAGACTCGACGCAGATCACGACGGCCGTGCGGGTCGAGGTCACGCAGGGACTCGCCCGCCAGTCGATCGTCGCGCTTCCCGACGGCCTGGTCGTGAATCAGGTTGCTGGTGCGAACGTGTCCGATTGGAACGTCGACACCGGCACGCTGTCGGTGACCTTCCTCGAGCCGATTGCAACCGCCACCTCGTTCCTCATCACCGGCGAGGTGCGCGTCGCTCGCGAAGGATCGATCGCGGTGCCGCTCGTGCGCGTTCCATCCGCGGATCGCGAGACCGGCGGCGTAGCCGTCGATGTCGTCGGAGCGGGGGAAATCGGTGAGCGGCAACCGCGCGGCCTCGAGCCCGCGGATCCGTCGGACCTCGGGGACATCGTCGCCGGCCGTGAATCACCGTCGATGGCCGCATTTCAGTTCACCCCAGCCAAGGGCGAGGCGGCGCGCAGCCTGACGGTGCTCGTGTCGCGCTACACGCCCCAGGCGGTGCTCGTTGCGAACGTCGAAGAAGCGCGCTACGACGCGCTGCTCGGCGAAGACGGCAAGTCGCTGATCCGCGTACGGTATGCCGTGCGCAACAATCAGCGCAGTTTTCTCGCCGTCACGCTTCCGTCGCAGGCGGTGCTCTGGAGCGCGTCGCTGGCCGGGCGTCCGATTCGTCCGGGGGTGGCGGCCGACGGCGCGCTTCTGCTGCCGTTGGAAAAAGGACGGAGCAACCAGGAGGCGCCCACGTTCGTCGTTGAGATCACCTATCTGCACCGTGGTGTGCCATGGGCCGATCGGGGAGACGCGCATATCGAGCTCGCTGCCGCCGACCTGCCGATCGCACGCACCGGCCTGACCGTGCATTACTCGCCGACGTACGCAATCGATCCGCGGCCCGGGACCTTCCGCGTCGCGCCCGATCCGGGTCCATGGAGCGGGAATCTGAGGGCGATCGCCGAGAGCATCGCGGCTGCGGCACCACCGGCCCCGCCGGAGCCGATTGCAAAGCCAGCCGGAGATCGTGATGCCACGGATCTTCAAACGCTTATGGATCGATATCGGAAGGAGGCAGGTCGCACAAGCCAGGGCACGGTGCCGCTCGCAATCGTTTTTCCGTCCGTCGGGCCGACCCTGTTTCTCGCAGCGGAGCTGACCGAAGAATCACGTCGGACATCCTTCGACATCGACTATCGGAAGACGGGAGGCCGCAAATGACACTCGCTGTATTGGCTCGACGCGCGTTCGCAGCTCTTATCCTCGCACCTGCCGTCGTCGCGGCGCAGGAGGCGCCGCGTCCGCTCGGGCCTGCCGGCACGGTGACGCTCTCCCGCACCGAGTACGATCGTCTTCTCGATTCGGCGAATCGCAAACCGAGCCCACCTGACACAGCGCCGGTTGCCGCGGCGTTGACCCATGTCGACATCAGCGTGCGCGTCGATGGCAGCGTCGCGCGAGCGACGATGCTGGTCGAAGGCGAGGTGTTTCGAAACGGCGTGGCCAAGGTGCCCTTGATCAAGGGTGCGACGTTGCTCGACGCGCGAGCAGAAAACCGGCCGTTGCCGGTCGTGGCCGAGGGAGATCTTCACGTCGCGTTCCTGCCCGGGCCGACGACGTTCGCGGCGACGCTGGAGGTCGGTGCGCCGGTGTCGTTTGCGCCCGGGCGCGGCGCGTTCGTGCTGCCGGTGCCGATCGCCGGAACCGCGACGGCTGTGATCACAGTAGCAGGCGACCAGACCGAAGTTCACCTGTCGCGAGGCATCGTGCTGCGGCGATCCTCGGCGAACGGCCGAACGACGATCGAGGCAACGCTCGATCCCGGTAACCCGACCGAGGTGTGGTGGTCGACGAGAGACAACACGCCGACGCCGCCAAACGCGCGCGACGTGCAGATGCTCTCCGAGGTGAAGACACTCGTCACGATCGGTGAAGCGGATGTACGGCTCCTCACCTTGCTGGACATCACGATCGTGCAGGGAGAGCCCTCGCAGATCGACGTGGCGCTTCCCGCCGGCTACGAAATGATCAGCGCGAGCGGGTCGTCGCTCGAGCGGACCGAGAATCGTCCGGATCATGTCAGCCTGTTCGTCACCAATCCGTCCCAGCGGCGGCACCA
>JBKPNQ010000299.1:0-14507 GCA_046732715.1 Acidobacteriota bacterium
CAATGAGAACGTTCGGTTCACGGGTGCTACGTGGCGCGATTGATGTGCTCATCATCGGAGTCCTTGCGGCCTCACCGCTTCACGGACAGGAAACAGCAAGCAACACTCAAACCGGCATGACTCCCGGTGATTGGACCAACGGCCGGGCGCTGGTGCAATCAAGCAAGTGCATGGACTGCCATCGCATTGGCGACGAGGGTTCGAGACTCGGACCCGATCTTTCCGACATCGGCAGCCGGCGCTCGCCCGCCTTGCTGCAGCGAGCGATTGTTGCCCCGGACGATGAGGTGTTGCCGGAGAATCGGTTCGTCCGAGTCGTCACGAACGAGGGAACCAGCATTCAAGGAAAGCTGCTCAATCAGGACGCATTCAGCCTCCAGTTGATGACCCCTGATGAGCAGCTGAAGTCGTACTTCAAGTCGCGCCTTCGGGAGTTCTCGATCGTTCAGAAGGGCCTGATGCCATCGTTCGCGGCGACGCTGACCGCCTCACAGCTTGCCGACGTCGTCAGCTACCTGGGGACGCTCAAGGGGAACACGGGTGCGATGAGTACCCGGAGCGCCCAGAGCGCCAGGGGTGCGACCAGTGGGGGCGAGCGCATTCTGCACGCCGAACGCGAGCCGCAGAACTGGCTCACTTACAGCGGCACCTACGCAAGCCAGCGATACAGCCTGCTCAATCAGCTCACGCGCGACAACGTGAAGAACCTGACGCTCAAATGGGTGTGGCGCCCGCGCTATCTGGACAAGATGGAGAGCACGCCGATCGTCGTTGACGGCGTCATGTACACGGTTCAGAACAGCGAAGTCGTCGCGCTGGATGCCGCGACAGGCCGCAGCTACTGGACGTTCCGATATCGCGTGCCGCCGGAGTCGAATGCGTATGTCATGGTCGTGAAAGGCCTCGCCTTCGCTGACGACCGGTTGTTCTGGCCGACCTACGACGGACACCTGATCGCGATCGATGCGAAGACCGGGAAGTCACTCTGGAACCAGACGCTCTTCGACTATAAAAAAGGCCTCCAGCTGAACGTCGCGCCGCTGGTCGTCAAGGACAAGGTGATTCTCGGTCCCGCTACCAACGAGTTCGGTACGAATTGCTGGGTGGCAGCGTTCGACGTCCGCACCGGTGATGAGGTCTGGCGCTTCAAGACGGTGCCGGAGCCGGGAGAGAAAGGAAACAACACCTGGCCCGGCGATTCGTGGAAGCACGGCGGTGCGCCGATCTGGGTCACCGGCTCGTACGATCCCGCCACCAACCTGACGTTCTGGGGCACGGGCAATCCCAATCCCGGGTGGAACGGTGGTCCGCGCAATCCCGGCGACAACCTCTACGCTGACTCCGTCGTCGCGCTCGACGCCGATACGGGAACGCTGAAGTGGCACTATCAGTTCACGCCGAACGACGAGTTCGATTGGGACTCGGTCCAGGTTCCGGTGCTGGCAGACATGGATTGGCAGGGTCGTCCGCGCAAGGTGATGCTGTGGGCGAACCGGAATGGTTTCGTCTACGTGCTCGATCGTGTCACCGGCGAGTTCCTGCTCGGCAAGGCCTTCGTGAAACAGAACTGGAATCTCGGATTCGACAACGGCCGGCCGGTGCGGGATCCGAAGGCGAAGCCTACGCCCGAAGGGACACGCATCGAACCGGGAACGCAGGGCGGCACGAACTGGTATTCACCGTCGTTTAGCCCGAGGACGGGTCTGTTCTACGTGTCCGCGTGGGACAATTATTCAGCGATCGCGAGGTATGCCGAGGTCGCGCCCTGGGAAGACGGGAAGAAGTACACCGGCCGTGCGCCGGCAGGTCCCGGCGGCGGCGCAGCCAACCGAATGCCGGTTGCTTATCGCACCGAGGAAGAAGGATACGGCGCGGTACGCGCGATCGATCCGAAGACCGGCGACAAGAAGTGGGACTTCAAGATGGTCGACTACACCGAGAGCGGTGTGCTGACGACGGCGTCCGACCTGCTCTTCTCTGGCGGCCGCGAGGGGCACTTCTTCGCGCTCGACGCTCGCACCGGCGAGCTGCTCTGGAACACCAACCTGGGCGGAACCGTCGCCAGCGGCCCGATCACGTTCGCCGTTGATGGCCGGCAATATGTCGCGGTGGCAGGTGAGGGCGCGCTGTACGTATTTGGGTTGCCCGAATAGAACGGTTCTATTTCTCCGTCACCTGTCGCACGACCCGGAGCAGGTTTCCGCCGAGGAACTTCTGGATGCGCGGCTCGGACCAGCCGCGTTTGAGCATCGCGTCGGTGAGCATCGGCAGGTCTCGGACGTCGCGCATCCCGAGTGGCAGCGTCGGACCGCCGTCGAGGTCCGATCCCAGCATGACATGATCGTCGCCGACGAGCGCAATCGCTCGTTCGACGACGGCGAGCCAGCCGTCTGGGGTGATTTTCATCTCATCTGGCGCGGGCGGCTTGAACCCAACCATCGGAAACTGCGGCGCCGCCAGCGCGTCGAGTTCCTCGATGGTCATCTTCGCTTCCTTCGCCCCGATGTCGGTCGTGTCCCAGAAGGGCTTGCCCGCGTGTTGGGTATTCCAGTTGAACACCTTGACGTTGTGAAACTCGTTGCCGATCTGAAAACCCATCACGCCACCCTTGGCAGCCAGCTTCTTCAGAAGATCGTCCGGCATCAGGCGCGGGATGTTGTTGACGCTGCGCAGGCCGTGATGGGTGGCGAGCACCGGATCCGTGCTCGCATCGATAGCCTGGGAAATCGTTTCGTCGGAGCCGTGGGACACGTTGATCACCATGCCCAGACGGTTCGCCTCGCGGATCACTGCGCGGCCCCGATCGTTCAGGCCATGCCACTTCGCCGGCGCGCAGCAGGAGTCGGCAAAGTTGTTCGCCCAGTTGTGCGCCGACAGCTGAAACGATCGAAGGCCGAGGCGATACAAGTCACGCAGCACCGCCGGGTCGCCATCGAGATCGAATCCGCCCTCGAGATCCATGAACGCCGCGATCTTTCCGGTGGCAACGATCCGCTCGACGTCCGTCGCGTTGAACGCCAGCTGGATCTTGTCCTTGTTCTTGTCGAGCTGACTGTAGGCGGCATCGATGAGCCGCAGCACCTGCTTGGTTTCGAAACGCGCCGGATAGTACTGCTCGGTCACGAACAGCGAGAAGAACATCGCGTCGAGACCGCCGTCTTTCGCGCGCACCAGATCGAACTGTCCATCATCCACGCGCTGGCCCATGTCACCGCCGTGGTAGAACTGCCGATCGACGACGTGGACGTGCGCGTCGAAGACGAGCGCGTCACGGTGAAGACGGGCGGCGCGATCGGAGACTTGCGGCGCAGCGGCAAGGATCGCCAATGCTATGAAATAGAGACCGAGTCGCATCGGGTTTATGTGCGGCTGTGCTGTGACGCCTGAGGCGCTCGATACTGCACCGACAGATGCGGCGTCTCCAGCCGCTTCTGGCCCTCCAGTCGTGACGTCAGGCAGCTCTCGAGGACGCCGCTGACGAGCAACGTTCGTTCGACCGGATACGGGGCCTTGCCTGTTTCAAACATCTCCTCGATCTTCCGAACGAGGCACGCCGAGTAGGTGACGTTGGGCTCGGGCGACAGGAAGAACTGCGTCGACTGGATCCCACCGCCCTTGAGGCGTGCGGCAAAGTTGAAATCCTTCACCGCCCCGTTCAGCATCAGCAGCGTCGCTTTCAGGCCGTCGCGGTACTCGATGAAGTACGCGGCTGGGTTCTTCACCAGCTTGGGCAACTCCCCCTTGGCGACGAGATCCTGCGTTCGACCATCGACCACTGTCTGCCCCTGCGGCGAATCGCTTCGCGACAGTGCCGCGGTCAGCAATTCTTTGGGGTATCGTCCGGCATCACCGGCCTTCCAGACCGCGTCCCCCTCGATCATCTGTACCGCCGCGACGCCAGACTCTCCCCCTTTGCGGCGCTCGACCATGCACTGCAGCGCCTCGAGACCGTGAAAATCCATCACATCGGCGCCGCCGTAACCGACCATCAATGCGCTTTCGATCTCCGTGTTCAGCGGCAGCTCGATATCGGGCAATCGCCACGTCACCGGGAGCGACGAGCCCGCCAGCATTGGAAACTTCAAGCGCTTCGACGCGTCAACCATCCACTTCGCGTGCTCGAAGCTGTACGACAGGTGCTTGTCGTTGTAGAGAGGAACGGCAGCGCCGTCTTTCTCGAATACATCGACACACTGCTTCACGAACTCATAACGCGGATAGAGAACCTGACCCTTCTCGTTCCGCTTGTAGTCACCGTGCTCGCCGATGACCAGCACCGCATCGACCGCGAGCTTGCTCCCGCCGCACCTGAGGGCCTCGGCAATCGTGGGGTACACCTGAAAGTCGAATTCCTTCGCGCGCGCGGCGCTCTGGTCTCCATCGGGCTTCTGGTCGACGTAGAGCGAGACCACCTTCATGTCCGGCTTGTGCCACGCGCCGTCTCGCGGATAGCCGACCAGAAACCGATCGCCGATGTGCTGGGCGTGCGAGAGATAGCGGTAGACAGTCGCGACGACTGCTATACGTTTCATCGCTAGGTCCTCCAGAAGGTGGACGCCTTCGGCGCCTGATAGCGAATCGCGAGGTGCGGCGTGTCGTAGCGCGCCTGTTGCCGGAACAGGCTCTCGACGCCGGCGGCCGTCAGCCCAGTGGTCAACAACGTCCGCTCCAGTGGATACGTTTCCTTCCCGGTCAAATACATCTGCTCGAAGTTGTTCACGAGTGGACTGAAGAAATTGGCGAGGCTCGTGCGCGCCGGCGGCATCGGCAGGTACATCTGGGTCGAGAAGATCTCGCGCTGGCCGTCGATACGCGCGGCGAAGTTGAAGTCCTCAATCAAGCCGCTCATCAGCACCATCGTGGACATCGCACCATCCTGATGTTCGTAGCGGTAGGCAACCGGATCCTTCACCAACCCGCGCATCTGTTCGACCGTCGGCATGACGTCGTTGAATCCCTCACGCGCCGGCTTCAGCGTGTGGCTGCGGCACAGTGAGGCTTCGAACAAGTCCTTCGGCCAGACGCCCTCCTGGTGCGCCTTCCAGAACGAGTCGCCTCGGTAGGCCTGCACCCACTTGACGCCGGCCTCCCCTCCGTTGCGCCGTTCCACCATGCACTGCAGCGTTTCGAGACCGTGGAAATCGTAGCTGTCGACACCGCCGTAGCAGACGCACATCGCCTCGCGGACCTTCGCCCCCAGCGGCATCTCGATCGACGGCGTTCGCCAGGTGACCGGCAGGCTCGACCCCGCCATCAAGGGGAACCCCATCTTCCGCGACGTGTCGTACATCTCCTTCGCCCATTCCCAGTTCCACGACAGGTGCTTGTCGTTGAACACCGGCACCGATCGTCCACTGTCCTCGAAGACCTTGACGATCTGTTTGAAGAACTCGTACCTCGGGTACTTCGTCTGGCCCTTCTCGTTTCGCGGATAGCGTCCGTGTTCGCCGACCAGGACCACGCCGTCGACCGCAAGTTTGCTTCCGCCCAGCGTCAGCGCCTCCGCAATCGTCGGATGCAGCTTCATCGTCGGAAACTGATCGAGCCGGCTCTTGCTGACATCATCGTCGCGGATCTGATCGATGTAGATGGAAATGAGGTCCATCGGCGGGTGATGCCACGTTCCATTCCAGCCGTAGCCCTCGAGGAAGCGATCGACGATGTGCTGCGCGTGGGAATACTTGAAGTAGGTGGTGCAAATCGCCGCCAGCTTCGGGCGCGCCGCGCGTCGCTGCTGCATGTGCAGCGCGATCGGAGCCGCGGCCATTCCAAGAAGCAGCGAGCGTCGCGAGATCTTCATCGGATCCTCCGAGACGGGATGGCAGGGCTAAAGCCCTGCGCTACGAGAGGCAACGAACAGCAGCATCAGCAACACGAGGTCGCGCAACGCCGACGAACGCCCTCAGCGCGCGAGGTCGCGCAAGGCCGACGAACGCCCTCAGCGCGCGAGGTCGCGCAAGGCCGACGAACGCCCTCAGCAGCGCGATGTCGCGCAAGGCCGACGAACACCCTCAGCAGCGCGATGTCGCGCAAGGCCGACGAACACCCTCAGCAGCGCGATGTCGCGCAAGGCCGACGAACACCCTCAGCAGCGCGATGTAGCGCAGCCCTTCAGGGCTGCCTATCAGTTCGCCACGCGCGACGGGGCGTGCAGCGTCACGCCCTTGCGCCTGGTCGTGACCGAGATCCTCTCCGACGGCTTCACGCCCTCCGGCAGCGCATACTTGATCTCGTATTGGTGCAACAGCTCTTCCGCTACCTGTTCGACCGCCTTGGCGTGCGTGCTCGTGATCACCTGATCGTGCCGGCCCCCCGAATCCTTGGCGCCATCTCCCAGCACTTGATTCAGGGCGAACTGTCCTTCCGTCAGTTCCTGGTCCCGCAGCTGACCCTGTTGAACCGACACGGCGTCGGTGCCCCTGGCTTGCGGAGGCGCGTTCCCTTGAGCCCCGGCGCCCGAAACCACGTAAAGAACGGCGCCGCTCTTTCGCAGCTTGTCGCGCACGTCGTTGCCCACGAGCGTCGTCGGACCTTCACCACCGAGCCGCATGACGACAATCGCGGGACGCCTGTCCTCGTGTTGAACTTCCTTCGTCACCTCGTCGATCGCCTCCAGCAGCTGCGCGGTACCGGTCTGGCGTCCGCGCGGTCCGAGACGGCTGACGCCGGCGCTCAGTTCGCGTCCGTCGTGCGAAAAGTCCACAATCTTCTCTGGCTGAACGACAACGGAGTACAGGGCGAATTCGGCGTGGCCGAGCAGCTTCTGCATGAACCGTGCGATGCCGAGCTGAAATGCACCGGTGCCCTGATCGGCGTCAAGAAGAGCGATTCGAAGGGGAATCTCCGCCGGAGCGACGCTGACGACAGTGCAGGCCTTGCCACCGTCCTTGATCTCGAAGTCGGCGGCCTGCATGTCGATGATAGCCGTCCCGTTCTTGTCGGTGGCGGACGCGTAAATGGTCCGAGTCTGCGGCCTCGTCGCCTGAGTGCGCGCGTCAAGAACCGATACGGACGAAGTTCCGGCAAGCACAGCAACCACGACGGCAGCGGCAAGAGACGACGTCAACGCGTGTGGCATGGGTACCTCGGCGCGTCAGTATAATCGAACTCCCGGAGATGCATATCCAGCGGGACTCCGCCTCCGAGCATCGAGGGCTGCGCCTCGCTGGCGCATTTTTGATAACGCCCCGCCGTCGCGGGGACGGTCTTGACCCAGAGACTTGACTGATTTGTACAAGTCTGGAAAGGTCAAGACCTCCAGAGGTACATTGATGACCAACCCTCTTTCACGCCGTGAATTCCTTGAGATTTCGGCCTGCGCGTCCGCGATGACGGGAGCCCTTCCAACCGGAGATGCGTCTGTTGGTGCGCGCGCTGCGTCAGCGGGAGATGCCCCGACCGACCAGTCAGCCGGCTCGTCATCGGACCAGTGGTTCACAGGGCCGATGGCCGGGCGATCGGTCGCCAGGGCCAACCAGGGGATGGTCGCCACGAGCCAGCCGCTCGCGTCGCAGGTCGGACTCGAGATCCTGAAGCGCGGCGGCAATGCCGTGGACGCCGCCATCGCGGTCGCGGCGATGCTCAACGTCACCGAGCCGAACATGACCGGCATCGGCGGCGACTGCTTCGCCATGATCTACACGGCGAAGTCAAAGAAGCTCGACGCGCTGAACGCCAGCGGACGCTGTCCGAAGGCGTTGACCCTCGACCACTTCACCGCCAAGAAGATCACCCAGATGCCGTTGACCGGCATGGAGACCATCACCGTCCCGGGTGCGTTCGACGGGTGGCTCACCGTTCTCGAAAAATACGGGACGATGAAGTTTGCCGATCTGATGGCGCCGGCGATCTCGTACGCGGAGAACGGCTTCCCCGTGATGGAGAAGATTTCCGCCGACTGGGAACCCGAGGTTGGCAAGCTGAAACAGGATCCGGCGGCCGCGGCGACCTATCTGGTCGATGGCGGCGCCGCGAAGCCGGGAACGATCTTCACTCAGAAGAACCTGGCGAAGACATTCCGCATGCTGGTCAAAGGCGGGCGTGACGCCTACTACCGCGGAGAAATCGCCCGCGCGATCGTCGACTACTGCCAGAAGCACGGCGGCTTCCTTGGCATGGAGGACTTCGCGGCTCAGAAATCCAACTGGGTCGAGCCGATCTCGACGACCTATCGCGGCTACACGCTGCACGAGCTGCCGCCCAACAATCAGGGGCTGACGGCGCTGCTGATCCTGAACATCCTCGAAGGCCTGGACCTGAAGGGGATGCGCAACGATCCGGTGCTCTACTATCACACGCTCATCGAGGCGACCAAGATCGCCTTCGCCGATCGGAATCGCTATATCGCCGACCCGGCGTTCGCCAAACTTCCGGTGAAGGAACTGATCTCGAAGGACTACGCCGCCAAGCGTCGCGCATTGCTCGATCCAAAGAAAGCCATCGACCCGCCGAAGTATGGCGACGTCAACCTGGGCAGCGACACCACCTACTTCACCGTCGTCGACAAGGATCGCAACGCGGTGTCGTTCATCAACAGCCTGTTCAACTCGTTTGGATCAGGAATCGTCGCCGGGGAGACGGGGATCATGCTGCAGAATCGCGGCAGCGGCTTCTCGCTCGACCCGAATCATCCCAACAAGCTCGAGCCCGGCAAGCGGCCGTTCCACACGCTGATCCCAGCGATGGTCTTCAAGGACGGCAAGCTACTGATGTCGTACGGCGTCATGGGTGGGGACATCCAGGCGCAGGGGCATTCCCAGGTGCTCATCAACCTGGTCGATCGCGGCATGAACCTGCAGCAGGCAATCGACGCGCCGCGAATCCGCTACATCAGCGGCAAGGGGGTCATGCTCGAGGACACGCTGCCGTCGAGCGTCATTGCTGATCTCGTCCAGCGCGGCCACGAGCGCGTGCTCCCGCCCGAAGGCATCAAGCACCGCGCCCTGATGGGCGGCGGTCAGGCGATCATGATTGATGCGGAGTCAGGAGCGCTCGCCGGCGCATCGGACCCGAGGAAGGATGGGCTCGCGATTGGATACTGAATCCCTGATCACTAATCACTGATCCCGAATCGCTGATCCTCGAATCACTGATCGCCGAATCACTGATCGTCGAATCATCGATCCTCGAATCGCGAATCGCTGAATCGTTCGCAGTTGTAGGTTCGGAGATTCAGAGATTCAAGGATCAGGGATTCAAGGATCAGGGATTCAGGATCAGTGATTAGTGATTAGCGATTCAATAGCTCCGTGAGTCCGGAACCGCGTCCCATTTTTTGTCGTCGAGGAATATCCCTCGCATCATGAAGAACGCCGACCGGATCGCGGCGCCATTGGTGCGCTGCTCGGGCTCGAGGTGCGTCAGCACATCTGCGAGCGCCTTCATCTCCAGCTCGGTCATCGCCGCCGCCTGCTTGGCATACGCCTTCACCGCGGCGTCGATCTCGGCCTGACCCTTGTTGGCCGCGATAGCCGCGCCGATCGCGGCGTGAGAACTGGCGAGCTCTTCGCGGGTCGCCGCCGCCCCCTTGTGCGCGTCGTCCAACAGCGTCTTGACGTTCTTCTTTTGGTCCTTGGTCAGGTTGAAGCCATTCGCGAGTATCTCGAGCCGTGAGTACTGGTATCCGTTTTCGCCTGACGGTGCACCACCACCGCCCCTGCCACCACCGCGCTGTGCTTGCGGCCAGGCCGAAAACGCGACGACCAGCGCCACTGTCGTCAGCAGGCCGATCGACCAGCGTGACATGAGAGTGTGCCTCACTGCCCACCGCCTCTCTGCGCGCCCCGGCCACCACCGCCGCGCGGCGGCGGAGGCTGGAACATGCCACCCATGATCGCAAACGCTTGTGCTGCGTTTTGTTGTTGGTTTGGCTTCAGCAGCGCATAGATCTTGGCGAACGTGCGAGCTTCGATCGCGGCCATTTCGGCGGCCGCCGCCGTGTAGGCTTCGACCGCCGGCGCAATCTCTTCAGGCTTCTTTTGAAGTTCCAGGTTGATGAGGCGCTGTCGCAGTTCCAGCATTTTCTGGCCGACCGGCGCGGCCTCCCTGCTCGCGTCCATGAACACCAGCCTGGCCTCCGGCGCCTGCGTCTTCCCATCCAACTTCAACTTGTCGATGATCTTTTCGCCGGGAAGTGGCTCGTCAAGGCTCAACTTCGGCGCCCCGGTGTCCTCATTGCCCATGCCGCTCTGGATGGGCGCGCTCTGAGCCCCGACGATCATCGGCAGGAGGAGAAGTGTTGCCAGAAGCGTGAGAGAAGATCGTCGGAATTGAGCTGAGATAGTCATAGTTGAGTGTTGCCAAGAGCTAGGAGCTGGCACCTCAAAGCCACGTCGCCACTAGCATACAGCCTGTCTCGCCGAAGCGGCAAAGCCGCGCAGGCGGATGCGAGCCGCGAATCGCGAACTGCGAATCGCGAAAAATCAGGCGCCGAATAAACGAAAACCCCGGCGGGAAGGGTTCCCGCCGGGGTTTGAATTGAGGCGCCTCGGTCTCTTACCAGTCAAATCGCACGGTGAGGCCCATCGTCCGCGGCGCGATCGTGCCCGCCGCGAGACCGTCGCCCGACGCCACGTACTTGCCGGTGTTCGCGTTGGAGTTCGTGGCGTTGTTCGCACCCGTGAACGTGTACGACGCGTTCATGTTGGTGAACTGCACTTCGTTGAAGATGTTGTAAGCCTGGAACTGCAGCTTGACGCCGCTGTTCTTCCGTCCCATCAGGTTGACCGGGAAGCGGCGCGACAACGTCAGGTCCCATTCATGCCACGTCGGCTGACGCAGGATCCCGACCGGCGTGTTGCCGAAATTGCCGATGCTGCCGATTGGCTGTGGCATGGCAAAGGCGTCGACGTTGAAGTGCACCTGATCGGCGAATGGCAGACTCTTGTTCGCCTCGATCTGCGCTGCCGTCAGCGTGAACGGATCGCCGACGAGCTGGCAGCGAGACGTGATGCCGTCGGTCAGCGATGGGTTGCTGTTCTGGATGCCCGCATTGTTCGACGAGCAGGTCGGCGTGATCGGCGCGCCGCTCAGCAGCCGCGTCACACCGGAGACCTGCCAATCGCGAACGATTGGCTTGATGAACGCGTTGTCGGTGAACGACGGGATGTCGTAGCTGTAGTTCACGATCAGGTTGTGCTTGCGGTTCTCCGCCGTCGGCCCCCAGTAACGGGCCTTGAGTGCGGACTCACCGCCGATCTGGTCGGTGTAAGGATCGTATCCGGGGTTGGTTGCGTTACAGCCCTGCGCGCAATAGCCAACGCCGTTGGCGTAGGTGTAGGCAAATCCAGCCTGGAGTCCGTGCGACAACCGGCGCTGCACGTTGAGCTGCATCGCGTTGTACTGGAGCGAGTTGGTGTACAGGTCCGGCACGAACTGCGAAACCGATCCCATACCGGGGTACTTCCCGTAGAACTGGCGCAGCGAGTTATTGTTCAGCGGCGCATTGTTCACGAGGTTCTTCGGATCGGCGTAGACGTAGAGCGGCAGACGGTTGACGTCTACGGTGCGACCGCCTTCCCACGCGAAGTTGCCGACATAGGCAATCTCCGCAACGGTGTTGAAGCCGATGTCGCGCTGGAACGCCACGTTGACGTTGTACGACTTGGCCAACGGCTGGTCGAAGCCGCCGACGTTGACGCCGACCGGCGACTGCACCAGGTTCAACGTGCTCGACCCGCTGGCGAACGCTTGGATGTCATCGAACGTCGCCCATCGCAGCTGGCTGCTGCACGACACCGGGCAGCCACCGGCGAACGCATAGCCGCCAGTGCCAGTCGAACGCGGGAAGTTGTAGAAGATGCCGGACGACGCCCGGATCGCCGTCTTCCCGTCACCCGTGACGTTCCATGCCATCCCGATGCGAGGCGCGTAGACGAAGTACGGGAACTTGAAATAGGTGCCCGGCTTCGCCCCGGAAATGCCATCGGTCGACACGCCGTTGATGAAGTTTCCCGAGCCCGGAACGATGTTCCCGTTGTATGCCGACGACAGCAACACGTTCGGATTCGCCGGATCGATGGCACGCTGGTTCGCGGTCGCGCAGGCCTGATTGCCTGCGACCCCGGGCGTCGTGCAGGTCAGCACGTAGACACGAGCAGCCTGTGAGGCTTTCCACTGATCGACGAAGAAGCCCGTGTGGTTGTCGTTGACTTCGTAGTCCGATCCGCTGTGCTGAATGCGGAGACCGTAATCCAGCGTAAACCGTGGCGTTGCGCGCCAGTTGTCCTGGATGTAGAAATCGTTCTGCCAGTGACGAACCGCCTTGTCGACCCGCGCCGTCAGCTCGGTGTAGGTGCTGAACGCGCCGAGCAGCATGTTGGCGTAGCCGTTGCCCGTGTTGAGCGGGTTGTTGGCGTCGTTTCCGAAGTTGTAGTTGCCGACATAGTCCGCCGAGCCGGGTTCAGTCTTGTGGTTGAACTCCAGGTAGACCCCAGCCTTGAGGCTGTGTCGGCCCTTGGTGAGCGACAAGTCGTCGGCCCACGACGCGCGCGCGCTCATGTTCAGGCGCGGCAGCGGCAGGTTGCCGTTGGCCGTCATGTAGCCGGCGAGGTTGGATCGGTTGCCGCCGCTGGTGCTGAACCGCGGCGCGTACGGCCACTCGTCCACCTGCGGCCCGCCGAAGCCTGTCAGCGCAGGGGGATCACTGTGGTCGCCAAACGGCAGCAAACGCGGCGCAACGATGCCGAGGTTTGACGCGTATAGCTGTGTGTAGTCGTAATTCGATCCCACCTCGGTTTCGGGGCCAGCTTTGAATCCCCACCGGTTGTGGGTGTACCCGAAGTTCATCTCGTTGACCATCGTCGGCTTGAGCACCTGCGTGACCGTCCCCGATGCGACAATGCCGGGCGTGTTGTTGGCCACGTGTCCGCTGCCGGGCGTGAAGTTGTTGTAGCTCCACGTGTCGTCGCGATCCTTCAGAAGTCTGAAGCTCGCGCGGGTCGCTGCAGTGAATACCTGGTCAACGCGGATCACGTTGTTGGTTCGACCGTGTTCCGGCGTTGTGTCGTACGCCGCGTTCGAGGTCCATTCCTGGCCCGCCTGGAGGTTCAGGATCCCGTTGGGCAGCGGCAACAGATTGAGCATCTTCTGTCCCAGCGGGCTGATCCGCTCGGCCGGAATCTTATTGTTCGGGAACGCCACACCCGTCTGCGGGTCGATGATCGGCTGAATTGAGCCGTTGGTCACTCGCGTCGCCGAGAAGTCGCCATTGCGCTCGAGCTGGGTCGGCAGGTTGGTCCGCAGCGTCGTCGTCGGCCGCTTGTCGGAGGTGTATTCCTGCGACACGTAGAAGAAGGTCTTCTTCTGCATCTTGCGGGCATCCATCACGCCCGGGATGACCAGCGGGCCGCCGAAGCCGTATCCGGAGATGTTGACGTCGTACAGCGGTTTCGGCTGGTTATTGACTTTGCGGAAGTAGTCGTTCTCGTTGAACTGATCGCGGCGGCCGTTGTACCAGGCCGAGCCCTTGAAAATGTTCGAGCCGGACTTGGTGACCACGTTGATCATGCCGCCGTTGTTGCGGCCGTTCTCCGCCGTGTAGCCGTTGGAGATGACCTGGATCTCGTTAACGGCGTCCATGTTCAGGTTGACGAACGCGGTTCCACATCCGCCTTCGTCGACGATGTTGATGCCGTCGACACGGACGTCCTTGTTTTGCGAGGGAGCGCCGTTGATGGTGATCTGCGTCGCCGAGGTCCACGAGGAATAATCGCGATTCAGGTTCGTGTCCTGGACGCCGGGCAGCACGGCGAGCAGGTTATAAATATCGCGGCCCTTCATTTGGATGTTCTTCAGGTCGTCGCCGGTGACGGTCTTGCGCCGCGCGCTGTCGGCCACCTGCACGGGCGTGACTTCGGAGGTGACTGAGACAGTTTCGGTGAGGGCGCCTACCTGCAGTGTGAGCTTGCCCAGATCGCGGATTTCCGAAGAGGACAACGCAATGTCTGCGACGGTGACGGGCTTGAAGCTGGTGAGCTCTACCTTGAGGGTGTATCGCCCCGGATTCAGGCCGGTGATCCGGAACAATCCATTTTCATTGGTGACCACCGTGCGAACGGCGGCCGTTTCGCCTTCGGTCGCGGTAACGGTTGCACCCGGCACCGCGGACGACGAGCTGTCCACGACCGTGCCGGTCAGTGTTCCAGTAGTGCCCTGCGCGAGAGCAGACGAGGCTCCCGACAGACAGATCGATGCGACCACGAACGGTAGAACCCATACACCCCGAACGTTGTTCATCTCCGGCTCCTTCCGACTTGCGGTTGCCGTATATCAGGGAAATTCGCGCGCAAACTAACATGAAATCATTAGTCCGGCAAGTGAATCCCTGTAGGTGCCGGCTGCTGACTCCTGGCTTGTGCCTCCTGGCTCGGCTGCTCAGGAGGACGGGGTCAGACCGGGGTCAGACTGGGGTCAGACTGGGGTCAGACCACTTCGCAGTTTCTGCAACTGGTGACTGGAAGCTCAGGCAAGCAAGATAGCGGCTGAAAGCCGGAAACTGACTATAATCC
>JBKPNQ010000300.1:0-6023 GCA_046732715.1 Acidobacteriota bacterium
TACAAGGATGCCTTCTTCGCGGGCGGTCGCTCGTTCTACACGCAGCGCGTGGACGATGCGCTTTCCGAGATCGAGCGCTTGCCCGGCCGTCACCTGTACTTCCTCGACGACCACCTTCTCGGCAACCCGCGTTTTGCCACGGCCCTGTTCGACGGAATGAAGGGCATGAACCGGCTGTTCCAAGGCGCGGCCACGGTCGACTCGATTCTGAGGGGCAGCGCGATCGAACGCGCGGCCGACGCAGGCTTGCGAAGTCTTTTTGTCGGCTTTGAGACACTGACGCCGACCAACCTCGCGCGCAGCAACAAACGTCAGAACCTGGGGCGCGACTACCGGGCCGTCACGAAGCGGCTCAACGACCTCGGCGTGATGATCAACGGCAGTTTCGTCTTCGGAATGGACGACGATGACGAGGACGTGTTCCGTCGGACGGTGGAGTGGGCGGTGGAATCAGGGATGACAACCGCGACGTTTCACATTCAAACGCCGTATCCAGGGACCAGACTGTACGCGCAGATGGAGCAGCAGGGCCGGATGACGACCCGCAACTGGGACCTGTACGACACACGGCATGTTGTCTACAAGCCGTCGCGTATGACCGCGGCGACGATCGATGCCGGCTTTGTGTGGGCGTATCGCGAGTTCTACCGGTGGTCATCGATTGCACGCGCCGCCAGCAGCCACGAGTCGTTGAAGCATCAGCTGAAACATTTCGCGTACGCGGCCGGTTGGAAGAAGTTCGAGGCGGCCTGGAACCTGGTGATTCGGATCCGACAGCTCCGGTGCATGACGCCGGTGCTCGAGGCCGTACTGTCAAGGGTGACGCGCTCAGAGCCGCAGATGGGTGAAGCCAAGCGAACCGGGCCCGGCCTCGTCTACAGCAGCGCTCCTGCTTTGGCATCCACGAAGAACGAACAATTCGGATGCTGTCGAAGCAACGACGCCGGATTGGACGGCCCGACGTCACCGTGAACTGTTCGCTGAACGATGCCGGCCTTTGCCGCGCCGTTCGCGAGCACCCACACTTCCTTCGAAGCCATCACCGCCTTCAGGCCAACCGTTAGTCCCCAGCGCGGCAGGTTCTGATGCGCGAAGTACCTCGCGGACGACTGAACCGTCGTGCCGTGCAGGTCGACTCGTCGAGTCGGACTGTCCAGAGGTGAACCCGGTTCGTTCATCCCGAGATGTCCGTTGAGGCCGATTCCCAGCAGCACCAGGTCGAATCCATCCCCGATCGCATCGTCGTAGTCGCGGCAGTGTTGATGCGTGTCGGGCACATCTGGATCGAGGAAGTGAAAAGCCGAAGGCGGCAGATCGACGGCGTCTATCAATTGACGCTGCAATGTGTGTCTTGTCCGTCCGGGGTCGTCAGGCGCGAGGCCGCCGAACTCGTCGAGCGCGAAGACGCTCGCCCGCGCGAACGATACGAGGCCGGCCGTGGCGCTCCGGGACAACGCCGCATAGATTCCACCAGGTGTGGTGCCCGACGGGAGACACAAGGTCAAACCCGGATTGGTAACAAGGCGATCGCGCCACAATGAACAGACACAATCGATCCAGGACGATTCCGAATCAAATTTGAGGACGTTCATCCTACGGACCGAGCCATAGGTCGATCGGTTTCGACGCCGTGGGCCGGAACGGCAGCGGCACTTTCTGCCCGATGCGTGCTGAATGGTACGCGGCGTTCAGCATCTCGAGCACCGTGCGTCCGTCTTCGCCGGTTGTGACGGGCTCAGTGTCGTCGCGAACGCAAGCGATGAAATGCCGCAGTTCCTGCGGGTATCCCTGATTGAACGCCTCTTCGAACGTGGTGAAAGTCCAGCCCTGCGTCGAGCCAGCCTTCTCCATGGCATAACCGTAGCCCTTCTCGCTGTACGTCAACGCCGAGTTCCCCATGAACAGATCGGCGTAAACGACGCCGCCAGTCCCGCAGACCTCGACCCGATCCTCCATGCCTCCGAGCTTCGCCCAGCTGTTTTCGACGATGCCGACTGCGCCGCCCTGGAATTCGACAATGGAGAGGGCGTTCTCCTCGCAGCGGGTCCGGATCGAGTGGATGAGCCCTGCCTGCATCGTGGAATAGACCGTGAGAGGACGGGCCTCGGGGCCAAGCATCCAACGGAACCACGCGAAGCCATGGCAGCCCATGTCCATCAGCGCGCCGCCGCCTGATCGATCGAGGTCGTAAAACCAGTCGCTGTGCGGGCCGGAGTGTTTTTCGCACTGACGCATGTAATAGATCGATCCGATGGCGCCTTCCCGCACGAGTTGTCTGACCCGCTCGTACTTCGGTGCGAAGCACAGCTCCTCCGCATACATCAACTTCCGATTGTTGGCTTTGCACGCGGCGATCATCGCGTCAGCTTCGTCGAGCGTCAGGCAAAGGGGCTTTTCGAGGATGACGTGCTTGCCGGCACTGGCCGCGGCGATGGTAATCCGCGCGTGAAGGTGGTTTGGAAGACAGATATCTGCGACGTCATAGTCGTCGCGAGCGACGCTTTCGTCGAGGGCCGTGGACCAGCGCAGGATTCCGTGACGTTCGGCAAAGGCGCGCGCGTGGCTCTCGGTTCGCGAATAGACAGCCACGACCTCGGCGTCCGGCACGAAGCGCTGGTAGGACTCGGCGTGGATGTCGGCGATGAATCCGGCGCCGAAAAGCGCCACTCGAGTGTTGCTCATGACGTCGGTCGCGCTGTCGCTGAGTCAGAGTCGTAGAAGAAGATCGCGCGTATAGCGCACGCACTTCTCGAGGTCTTCGATCCGCTGCTGCCCGGCAGTCTTCCCTTCGGGCCTCGGCGTCGCCGGTTTCGGCGTGCCCTTGTCCGCGATTGCCAGGAATCGGCTGAATTCGGACGCCGGCATCTTCCGCCAGTTGTCCCAGAACGGCGGGTTATAGATGGCGTGAACTCTCGGATTGCCCGACACCAGGTTCTCGAAAATGATTGGCAGCCCCGGTTTGGCCTGGATGAACTTTCTGATCCAGCCATCGATGTCCACGTTGCCGTCGCCCATGTTCACCCAGCGAACCGCAATGCCTTCGGGGACCTTCCAGACCGCGCTGTCCCGTACGTGGCACGTCGCCGCATAGGGAACGAGCATCTCGAGCGTCATGTGCGGATCCTCGAGCATCCAGACCGGGTTGCCGGAGTCGAGGCACACCCCCATGACATCGGTGCCGACCGCCTCGATCATCATCTTCATCTCGCGCGACTGCAGATCGCCGCCGTGGTTTTCAACCGCCAGTTTGATGCCTGCGTCGACGATTCGTGACCGCATGCCGCGGACGGCTTTGATCATGTTGTCGATGTGCATATCGATCTGCGGCCGCTCCGGATCACCTCCAAGGATGCAGCGCATGCAGGTCGCGCCAAAAATCTGCGACGCCTTGAGCGCGCGCCCCAGTTGCTCGTCGAGCGTGCCGTTCTGGGGGTTAAACGATCGCGAGCTGGGGCACACCGATCCGAATGCCAGCTGCAGTTTGATACCGAGCCGATCGGCATGTTCGCGAACCTGCCTCACCGCCGTCTCGTCACCGAGTATGGCCGGCGGCACCGAAATCATCGCCCACGTCAACTTGATCGAGCTGAGATAATCGAGGAACTGCGTCGGCGTGAAGTTGTTGCCGCCGACGCTGCCGTCGATCGATCCCAGTTCCACAGTGGCGGCGCGCAAACCAACTGGAAGCGACGAGTAAAGGGCCGCGGCGGCCGTGCCGAGGACGAAGCTACGACGATCCATCGGGAGATCCTCCGTGAGAGCTGCATTGTAGTCCTGTCTCCCGTAATCGTCACACGACGCGCGCTCTCCTCCTCGTCTCCTCCCACAACGTCGGCCATGCCGCGAGGCTTGCCGACGACATTCGGAGGAACCGGCGAATGGCGCGGTACCGGCGGCCGACTGACTGATCGCGGCTCAATTCCACTGGCAGAAAGAACTCGGGCCGGCGCAGGTTCGCCATCAGCGTATCGCGGTAGCGCGTCAAGTCTCGTCGCCAATGGACCGGGTAATCGCTCTCGAGGCGAAGAGCGCCAGCGATCAGTGAGAGCTCCCGCTCTCTCACTTGAAAAACCGTCTCCACGATCGTTCTGGCGAGGTCGGGTTCGTCGAGATCGGCCAGGTCCCCGAACCATTCCGCCAGTCGCGACAGGCGCTGCCCTGGTCTCACTGACTTTGTGGACGGTCTCCAGGAGTTGAGCAGATGGATCATCAGATCGGCCATACGGGTCTGAGTCGCGGACACGAAGGCGTAGGGACCGTAGCGAGAGGCGCGCGCGGAATCGTGGAGAACCGCGTACGGAACGTGGCCCACGACGGCGGATCGATCGATCGCGGCCAGCGTCAAGCCGAACAGGCCATCCTCGTTTCTGCCGGTTGGCAAAAACGGAGGCGGCATCGAGCTGTTTGCGAGCCCCATGCAGAATCCCATACACGCCATGTCATGAGTGACGAGGTATCGATCCGCCACCCGTCGTACTTCCCGGTACGTGAACGCGGTGTCGTAGACATCGCGGCTCGACAGCAGCAGCTCTTTCCACTTTCCCTTCGCGAAGAGCAGGCGCTCGGGGTTGCTCGCGCCGGCGTCGCCGGTCAAGCCACTGAACGTGGTCCGCACGACGACGTTCCGAAGCCCCGCCAGGCCTTCAACGAGAAAGCGACAGGCGCGCCGAACATCAACCCGCGGAGATGTGCTGGCGCCAAGCGATTCCAGCGAACGTCCGAGCAGCAGACCGTGCGCGTCGAGCAGGCTGGCCGTGACGCGAGCCATGCCACGGCGCGCGGCGAGGCGGGTCTTGAAGAACTCGATGTGTCGTCGCTCGAAGTGTCCGCAGACGTCGATCGCGGTCCGGAACGATGGCAACGTCCACAATTCACAGACCACGTCATCGTCCACGAGCAGAATGTTCTCGCCGCTCGACAGGAGAATGGCAATGTTCCTGTTTCCCGAGGCGCCGGGCGTCGTGATGAAGTCAACGAGATCGCCTGAACAGATGTCTCGCAGACGGTCCCGGACCTCACGGCGTTCGCGGCGCCCGATGAACGCGATTTCACATCGGGTCGACGAAACGATCGCTTTCACAATCGATCGACTCAGCGATTCGTTCCGCGGGTGCTTGGAGCCATCGACGACGATGATCCGAACGTGATCCGGGCGATGGCGGAGCTGACGGGTGAGTGACTGCAAGCACCGCCGCAGAGGCTCCGGTCTGTCGGCGGTCGTCACGCCGACTGTGGTGATCGGAGTGCGGTCGCCGTTGCGACGGGGGTCAACGGCCAAGATTGGCGAGCGCGAAGCGCAGGGGCTCACTGGAGATTCGGATCAGGCCTTCGAACGGGCCGCCAAGCTCCAGGATCAGGAATACCGCCGCTGCAACCGACAGCGCAGAGATCACGAGGACCGTGCGGATGGTTGTGCCGAGCACCGCACATCCGGCGGTACACACGAACGTTATGAATGCGTAGGTAAGAGCCGTCATCCTTCTTGCTCGCCCTTGGTCCTTGCCAATTCACACTCTACCCCAAGCAGAATGGTGAATTGGTGAATTGGCTTCGCACGCGCTACCGCGCGTGCTTTAGAAGCGCGGCGGTAGCCGCGCGGTGCAAATCCAGCAACTCACCGATCCACCAATTGCAGCCAAGTCTTTGTCAGGGCAGGATTTCTACTCGCTTGCTACGAACCGGCGGGACGGACGTTGAGAACGACGAGAGACTCTGGCACGCGTCCTACAAGGTTGCTGCGCAGGGAGCCCTGTAGAACCTATAGAACTTTATGTCTTGACGAGATAGCCGTCTGCGAGCGCATGAAACGCGCTGATCTGCTGCTTCTGCCAGGCCTCGTCGTACCCGAGTTCGCGCGCGAGTAGCCTGGCCGTCTCACGCGCCATGTCGATCGCGGCGCGGGCGTTGAGAAACAGTGCACGGGTCCGTCGCGCCAGGACGTCTTCCACCGTGCGCGCCATCTCAACGCGAGCGGCCCACACGACTTCGGCGCCGCAATACGGAAGTGACGAATGCAGCGGCGC
>JBKPNQ010000301.1:0-17602 GCA_046732715.1 Acidobacteriota bacterium
GGCGCGCCCCAACGCTCAGCGCGTACGCGACCGCAAGACCCATGCACGCAAGGCCACCGATCCATTCCCGTCGCCACGAGACGATGACGACCCCGAGGACCGTCAACGCGGGAATCAGATGAATGAGAAATCCTGGCACCGCTTCCAGCAACGGCTGCGCCGGGCTGAATGCATCCAGCGCAAACATGGCGAGGAACACGCCGACCAGAATGCCAAGAATACGCGGGCTCCAGAGGAGCCACCGATCGGACATCGCAGCCATGATGACCTCCCACCACACATGACTCAAATATGGCCCGGTCGAGGGTCAAGAGTCGTGAGAGTGATGTGAAAAAGCGTGTGTATCCGACTCCATGGTCCGGGATCCGATCTAGGCAGCCGGGATTAGTCCACCTTCAGCGCAGCCAGTTCAGCGACGACGGCAATCAACTCGGAGACGACCACCGGCTTCTTGATGTGACGTTGGTATCCGGCGGCGATTGCCGCATGCTGATCCTCGATGCGGACGTAAGCGGTCAACGCAACGGCAGGGGTCAGCCCGCCCGCGTCTGCTGGTAACTCGCGGACCCGGTGGATCAGGTCGTATCCGTCCTCCCCGGGCATCGCGATGTCGCTCACCAGCACGTCCACGGGATCGTGACTGAACAAGTCGAGCGCCTGGGCGCTCGACCCTGCCGACCGCACCTCCGCACCGTGCTCCTCGAGCAGCGTCACCAGGAAGGTCCGCGAATCACGGTCGTCGTCCACGACCAGGATGCGGAGACCTTCGAGTTGTGGGTGCCGTGCGTCCCGTTCCGGTTCGTCCGGCTCGTGGTCGTCTACATCGGCCGATTCAGCAATCAGCTCCGGGACTCGGATCGGCAGCGCCGCGGTGAATGTGGCGCCCCGGTTCTCCCCTTCGCTTTCAACCCGGACGGTTCCGCCGTGCAGTTCGACGAGATACCGCACGATCGCCATGCCAAGTCCAAGCCCGCCGTGACGGCGCGTGGCAGTCCCGTCGGCCTGGCGGAAGCGATCGAATACATAGGGCAGGAAGTCGGCGCTGATGCCGATGCCCGTGTCCTCGACGGACACGACGGCGTCGCCGGATTCGCGGCGCAGCCGGATGACCACGCGTCCGTCGCGCGGCGTGAATTTGACGGCGTTCGACAACAGGTTCCAGAACACCTGCTGCAGCCGGTCGGGGTCGCCGGCGATCGGTTCCAGCGGCTCCAGGTCACGCTCGATGAGAATGGCCTTCGCTTCGGCAGCCGGGGACACCGAGTCCAGCGCCGCGCCGAGGACCTCGGCAACATCGACCGCACGAACCCTGAGGCGCAGCTTGCCGCTGATGATGCGCGAGACGTCGAGAATGTCTTCGATCAATTGCGACTGGGCCATCGCATTGTTGCGGATGACGTTGAGCGCACGCTGCGACGTCGCCGGATTGGTCTTGCCTGACGTCAGCAGGTGCGACCAGCCGAGAATCGCGTTGAGCGGCGTTCGAAGCTCGTGAGACAGGGTGGCGAGGAACTCATCCTTCAAGCGGTTGACCGATTCCGCCTCGGCGCGAGCGAACCGTTCGCGCTCGAGCAACTCGAGCCGTTCCCGCTCGATCCGTTCGCGTTCCGCGATCTCGGCCCGCAGTGCTTCGTTGGCAGTCGCGATTTCCCTGGTCCGCGCGCGGACCCGATCTTCAAGCTCGTCGTGCGCGCGCTGAAGCGCCTCGGAGTGACGTTTCAACGCTTCGCGCTTGTTGTACAGCTCGACGAACACGGCCACTTTGGATTTCAGGACCTCCGGTGTGAAGGGCTTGAAGATGTAGTCGACCGCACCGACCGAGTAGCCGCGAAACACGTGCATGTCGGTGCGGTAATTCGCGGTCAGAAAGATGATCGGCGTGTCGCGCGACCGTTCGCGTTGACGGATGATCGACGCCGTCTCGTAGCCGTCGAGACCCGGCATGGCGACGTCGAGCAGGATGATCGCAAAATCGCGTGACAGCACTTCGCGGAGCGCGTCTCGTCCAGATCGCGCCCGCACGAGGTTGTACGACTCCTCGGTCAGGATCGCCTCGAGCGCGAGCAGATTCTCCTCGTGATCGTCGACCAGCAGAATATCCACCGGCCGCGTCATACGCGCGTTCCCTCCGCCAGGCTGAGCAGATGCTCACCGATGCGCTCGAGCGGCAGCACGTAGTCCACCGCCGTCGCGGCGATCCCCGCCGACGGCATCGTCGCGCACTCGGCGGTGGCTGGGTCCTGGACGATGGCGCGCCCACCGCGCTGCTTGACGCGGGCGAGCCCTGCCGCCCCGTCGGCGCTGGCACCGGTCAACAGGACGGCGATGAGCGCGTCGCCATAGGCATCGGCGGCTGATTCGAACAGCACGTCGATCGAGGGCCGCGCCGAACGCACGGCTGCGTCAGTCGAGAGGGCGAGCGACTCCCGATCCTCAACCAGCAGGTGGTAATCAGCGGGCGCCACAAACACGACGCCCGGCCTCAGCGCCATCTTGTCCTCGGCCTCGACCACCGTGAGCGCGGTGTTTTGCTGCAGCAGATCCACGAGACCGGTGTCCTGCGACACGCCGCGGTGCTGGACGACGACGAGCGCGACCGGCAAGTCGCGTGGCAGTTGGCGGACGACAGACAACAGCGCGTTGAGACCACCGAGTGACGTGCCAATCGCAATCAACCCTGTACGCATGATTCAGGCGATCCTTCGATAGAGCTTTTCCCCGGCATCCAGCGGTTCGTACAGGGATTCTTGAGGCAGCAGCCTCAGCGACTCCCTGGCCCCGAGGCCGAGGATGCCAAACGTCGCAAGACTGCTGTAGAACAACGCGTGCGTCCGCTCCTGCAATTGCCGGTTGAAGTAGATCATGACGTTCCGGCACATGATCACGTTGAACTCGTTGAAGGCGCCGTCGCTGACGAGGTTGTGCTGCGAAAACACGATGTTCCGCCTGAGTGATGGCCGCATCACCGCGTATTCGTATCGGGCGGTGTAGTACTCGGAGAACGATCGATGGCCTCCCGACAGCAAGTAGTTCTGCGTGTACTTCTGCATCAGGTCGGCCGGGAAGATGGCCTCACGGGCGTGACGGAGCGTGGCCTCGTTGATGTCCGTCGCATAGATCAGGCTGCGGTCGTACAGCCCCTCCTCCTCGAGCAGAATGGCCAGCGAGTACGCCTCCTCGCCCAACGAGCAGCCCGCCTGCCAGATTCGAAGGAACGGATAGGTGCGAAGCAACGGGATCGCCAGCCGTCGAAAGGCGAGAAAGAAGTGCGGATCCCGGAACATCGCGCTCACATTGACCGAGATGCCCTGAAGAAAGCGATCCCAGGCTGACGCGTCGTGCAGCACGCGCTCCTGCAGGCCGCTGATCGTCGACAGCTGCTCGTCCCGCATCAGCTTTGCGATCCGGCGCCGAATCGACGTGCGCGCGTAGCCCCGGAAATCGTAGCCGTAGTGGCGATAGATCGCCTCGAGCAACAGCTCGAGCTCGAGCGCCTCGACCGACTCGACATCGGTCGGCGTGCGGTTTCGGTTTACCGGGACAGCCATACCCGCAGGAGCGACAGCAACTGCTCAGTGTCGACCGGTTTCGTGATGTAGTCAGACGCGCCCGCCTCGATGCACTTTTCGCGATCGCCTTTCATCGCCTTGGCGGTCAGGGCGATGATCGGAAGGGTGCGGAACGATCGCGTGTCCCGGATGCGCCGCATCGCTTCGTATCCGTCCATTTCCGGCATCATCACGTCCATGAGCACAACGTCGATGTCGCCGGCCTCCTCGATCAGGCGCAAGCCGTCCTTGCCGTTTTCGGCGTAGAGGACTTCCATATCGTGCTGCTCGAGCACGCTGGTCAGGGCAAAAATATTCCGGATGTCGTCGTCCACGATGAGCGCCTTGCGCCCCGACAGCGCCGGATCGTGCAGGTGCAGCTGCTCGAGCATGCGGCGCTTGTCGGCTGGCAGGTTGCTCTCGACCCGATGCAGGAATAACGCCGTTTCATCGAGCAGGCGGTCCGGCGATTTGACGTCCTTGATGATGATCGTTTCCGCCAGACGCCTGAGCTCGGTCTCCTGTTTTTTCGTCAGGTCCTTCCCGGTGTAGACAATCACCGGAATCTGCGACAGGGCAGGGCTGGCCTTCATCCGCTCGAGCAGCTCGAAGCCGGTCATATCGCTCAGCCCGAGGTCGAGGACCAAGCAGTCAAAACTCTGCGATTCGAGCGCAGCCAAGGCGTCCGCCCCCGTGGCGACGGCTGTCGTTTTGACATCTCCATTGCCAATCAACTCGACAATGCTCTTGCGCTCCAGGTCGTCGTCTTCGACGACGAGCAAGTTGCGCACCTTGCGATCGATGAAGCCGTGAATCGTGCTGAACGCGGAATCGAGCGCTTCGCGTTCGACCGGCTTCGGCAGATAGGCAATCGCGCCCAGCCGCATCCCGCGCTGGGCCTCTTCCATCATCGAGATGATGTGGACCGGGATGTGCCGCGTGGTCGAGTCGTGCTTGAGCCGGTCGAGGATGGTCCAGCCGTCCATGACCGGCAGATCGATGTCGAGCGTGATGGCATCCGGCTGGTACCGCTTGGCCATCGCGAGGCCGACGTCTCCTCTCGCCGCCACAAGCACCTTGAATCCTTTGTCGTGCGCCATGTCGGCGAGAATCGAGACAAACGACAGGTCGTTTTCGATGATCAGGACGACACGGTTCCCCGGCTCGATCTGATCCCGGTCGTCTTCGATGGCGGATTCTGCGAGCAGCGACTCATCCACCGCAATCTCGGATGACTCCGGGCGACGGGTGATCGCGCCGACTGGCACGGCGACCGCCTCGATCTGGCTCGGCCGGTACGCGTCCGGGAGAAACAGCACGAACGTGCTGCCGGCGCCCGGCTCGCTCGTCAATTTGATTTCGCCGCCAAGCAACCGTGCGATTTCCCGGCTGATTGAGAGACCCAATCCGGTCCCGCCATACTTCCGGCTCGTCGTCCCGTCCGCCTGCTGGAACGCTTCGAAGATGATCCGGTGCTTCTCCGACGGTATGCCAATCCCGGTGTCGACGACACGAAAGGCGATGACCTGCGCGGCCTGGTTCAGGGCGGCCTGATCGGCGCTCCAGCCGGAGGAGGCGACGTCGATGGACAGCGTCACGGACCCGCGGTCGGTGAATTTCAAGGCGTTCGACAGCAGGTTCTTCAGCACCTGCTGCAGCCGCTTGGCGTCGGTTTCAATCGATGACGGCAGCACCGGAGACAAGTCTGCGCTGAACGTCAGCCCCTTCGCGGTCGCGACTTCGCGGAACGATCGATCGACGTACGCCTGGAGCTCGGCAAACAGCACCGGCTGTGCGTCGACGTCCATCGTCCCGGACTCGATCTTGGACAAATCGAGAATGTCGTTGATGAGCTCGAGCAGATCCGATCCCGACGAGTGAATCGTCTTGGCGAACTCGACCTGTTTGTCACTCAGATTGGCGTCAGGATTCTGGGCGAGAAGCTTGGACAGGATCAGCAGACTGTTGAGCGGCGTCCGCAGCTCGTGCGACATGTTGGCGAGGAACTCGGACTTGTATTTCGAGGTCAGCGCGAGCTGCTCGGCTTTGTCTTCGAGCGACGTCCGCGCCTGCTCGATCTCGCGGTTCTTCTTTTCCACTTCCACGTTCTGACGGACGAGCAGCTCGGCCTTCTCTTCGAGCTCCTCGTTGGTCTGTTGCAACTCCTCCTGTTGCTGACGGAGCCGCTCTTCCGACGCCTGCAGCGTGCGCGCCTGCTGCTCGAGCCTGGCGTTGGTTTCGGTCAGCTCCTCCTGCCGCGTCTGCAGCTCGGTCGCGAGCGATTGCGACTGCTTGAGCAGCTCCTCCGTTCGCATGGTCGCGGTGATCGTGTTCAATACGATTCCGATGCTCTCGGTCAATTGATCGAGGAACGTCAGGTGGATGTCGCTGAAGCGATAAAAGGACGCGAGCTCGATGACCGCCTTGACCTCGCCTTCAAACAGCACCGGCATGACGACGATGTTGAGCGGTTTCGACGCACCCAGGCCGGAACTGATGTGCACGTAGTCGCCAGGCACCTCGGTGAGGATGATGCTCTGACGTTCGAGCGCGGCCTGGCCAACCAGGCCCTCCCCCGCTTTGAACCGGTTCGCGAGGTGCTTGCGCTGCGTGTACGCGTAGCTGGCGAGGAGTTTCATGTCGGGCTCGCCATTCTGCGAATCGTTCAGATAAAAGACGCCGTGCTGCATCGAGATCAGCGGCGCCAGTTCGGACAGAATGGTTCGCGAGACCGTGATCAGATCACGTTGCCCCTGGAGCAGCCGGGTGAACTTCGCGAGGTTGGTCTTCAGCCAGTCCTGCGCGGTGTTCTTCTCGGTCGTATCGCGCAGGTTGACGATCATCTCGTTGATGTTGTCTTTCAGCGACGCCACCTCGCCGGCGGCCTCGACGTCAATGGCGCGCGAGAGGTCGCCCTTCGTGACGGCGGTCGCAACTTCGGCGATGGCGCGCACCTGTGTCGTGAGGTTGGCGGCGAGACGATTGACGTTGTCGGTCAGATCCCGCCAGGTTCCAGCGGCGCCGGGGACGCTGGCCTGGCCGCCCAGCTTGCCTTCGATGCCGACCTCGCGGGCAACACTGGTGACCTGATCGGCGAAGGTTGCCAGCGTGTCGATCATCCCGTTGATCGTTTCGGCGAGCTGCTCGATTTCCCCTTTCGCTTCCAGCACGAGCTTCCGTTTGAGATTCCCGTTCGCCACATCGGTGACGACGCGGGCGATGCCGCGCACCTGGTTGGTCAGGTTGTCGGCCATGAAGTTGACGTTGTCGGTGAGGTCCTTCCACGTCCCGGCCACGCCCTGGACCTGCGCCTGCCCGCCCAGCTTGCCCTCGGTCCCGACCTCACGCGCCACGCGCGTGACTTCCGACGCGAACGTTCCGAGCTGATCGACCATCGTGTTGATCGTGTTTTTCAGCTCGAGGATCTCGCCGCGCACATCGACCGTGATCGTCTTGGACAAATCGCCGGTCGCCACCGCCGTCGTCACCGCCGCGATGTTGCGGACCTGGTTGGTCAGGTTGGCAGCCATGAAATTGACGCTGTCGGTGAGATCCTTCCAGGTACCGGCCACGCCTCTCACCTGCGCCTGGCCGCCGAGCTTGCCTTCGGTGCCAACCTCGCGCGCCACGCGGGTGACTTCCGACGCAAACGCGTTCAGCTGATCGACCATGGTATTGATCGTGTTCTTCAGCTCGAGGATCTCGCCACGCACGTCGACCGTGATCTTCTTCGACAGATCGCCGGTGGCGACCGCGGTGGTGACGTCGGCGATATTGCGCACCTGCGAGGTCAGATTGCTCGCCATGAAGTTCACGTTGTCGGTGAGATCTTTCCAGGTGCCGCCGACGCCTTTGACCTGCGCCTGACCGCCGAGCTTCCCTTCGGTGCCAACTTCTCGCGCCACGCGCGTCACTTCCGAGGCAAACGCATTCAGCTGATCGACCATCGTGTTGATGGTGACCTTCAGTTCGAGAATCTCGCCGCGAACGTCGACCGTAATCTTTCTCGATAGGTCGCCGTTGGCGACGGCGGTGGTCACGTCGGCGATGTTGCGAACCTGGTTGGTCAGGTTGCTCGCCATCGCGTTGACGTTGTCGGTCAGGTCCTTCCAGGTCCCGGCCACGCCCTTGACCTCGGCCTGTCCGCCCAGCTTCCCTTCGGTGCCGACTTCCTTGGCGACGCGTGTGACTTCCGACGCAAACGCGCTCAGCTGATCGACGAGCGTGTTGATGGTGTCCTTGATTTGGAGGATTTCCCCCTGGGCTTCGACGGTAATCTTCTGCGTCAGGTCGCCGGTTGCGATCGCCGTGGCCACCTTGGAGACGTCGCGCAGCTGCACCGTCAGATTGCCGGCCAGCTGGTTGACGTTATCGGTCAGATCGCGCCAGGTCCCGGCGACGCCTCTGACCTCAGCCTGGCCGCCGAGCTTTCCTTCGGTGCCGACTTCCTTGGCGACGCGCGTGACTTCGGAGGCGAACGCGTTCAGCTGATCGACCATCGTGTTGATGGTGACCTTCAGCTCGAGAATCTCTCCGCGGACGTCAACGGTGATCTTCTTTGACAGATCGCCGCGTGCGACGGCGGTGCTGACGTCAGCAATGTTGCGAACCTGATTGGTCAGGTTGCTCGCCATCGCGTTGACGTTATCGGTCAACCCCTTCCACGTCCCGGCGACTCCTTTGACGATCGCCTGCCCGCCGAGCTTGCCTTCCGTCCCGACCTCCCGGGCCACGCGCGTGACCTCCGACGCGAACGTGGAGAGCTGATCGACCATCGTGTTGACGACCTTCGCCGTGCGCAGGAATTCTCCGGTCAGCGGCCGCCCGTCGATCTCGAGCGACATGCTTTGCGATAGATCACCTTTCGCTACGGCGCCGATCACGCGGGCGACTTCGGTCGTCGGCTGAACCAGGTCTGAGATCAACATGTTCAGCGCATCCACCTGGTCGGTCCATGCGCCCTCGGCGTTCGGCAGCGACGCACGCTGTTTGATGTTGCCTCCCTTGCCGACGACATTGCTCAGCCGCTCGATTTCCCGCGCGAGCCTCTGGTTGCGTGCGATGGTGTCGTTGAGCGCATCGCAGATCTTCCCCGGCAGACCAGCCAGATCGGACGGCATACGGACGGAGAAGTCGCCACGCCGATAATCCGAAAGCACTCGGAGCAGCCGTCTTTGATCGAGAACGTCAGTCACCGCTTCCACACTGGGCATGAGGGCTCCGTCAACCGGTTAGGCGCCGAAACTGAAAAGATTTGATGCAGCTGAGGTGGAAAATCAGACAGGAGAATGTCGACTGATGAATCACTCCGTTCATCTAACGTCCGGATGAGGCGTTGATGCAGGAGGGTTGCCAAGAGCGCCTGCGGCGAGCGAGGCGCGACTAGCCTCCGCCAAGGCTACGGCGGCCCGCCGACGCTTTGGCGAAGGCGGAAGCCGCCGAGCGAGAGCGAGCGGGGTGGGACCCTGCTAGTAGTGAGAAATGCAGATGGAATCCGTCAGCTTCCCCGCGTGTGAGAAGCGAGCGCGTTCACGCGCGCGAATGCGCAGTTACGGCAGAGGCGGCGAGATCGGGACGATCGCTGATGAGCGCGTCAACACCCCAGTCGAGAAGCCGGCGCATGTCCGCGGGATCGTTGACGGTCCAGACTTTCACCGGCAGCCCGACACGGTGGGCATGCCTGATGAAGTTTGGCGACACCACTCGAGTGGGACCCGATCGCTCGGGAACCTGAAACTCGCGGTATGCTTCCTTTCCGAGCGGCCATCGAACCCACGAACGATACAAGGCGAGGCGGACTTCTTCCCTCGACGCGCCGGTCGGGATGGCGGGCTCGAGCTTCCTCACCGCCCGCAACACGCGCCACCCGAAGGATCCCAGCGCGACGCGATCCTGCGCTCTCGCCGCGCGGATGTCCTGGATGGTGCGCCGCGCGAGCTCCGGATCGTTCACCTTCAGTTCGATGATCAGGGGGACGCCGGGATATCGCGAGAGGACCTGTTGCAGGCGGGGAATCCCGTGGCCCTGGCCGCGATACGGATACGAGAAGTCGCTGCCCTTGGCTCGAGGTCTGTCCGCAGGCGCAAACCAGTGCGCCGCGTCGGCGTGTGCGAGCTCGTCGGCAGTGCACGCTGCGAGGCTCCCGCGCCCGTTCGTCGTCCTCTCGAGCGTGGCATCGTGATGGACCACGACGACCCCGTCCCGCGAGAGGCGCACGTCGAATTCCAGTCCGTCGGCGCCGAGCGACAGGCCGTTGTCGAACGCAGCAATGGTGTTTTCAGGACGAAGAGCCGCCCCGCCTCTGTGCGCGTAGACGAGAGGACGCAAGGGGACATTTTAGTAGAATTGGTGAATTGGTGAATTCACCAATTCACCAATTCCAGCGTAAGATGCCCTATGACCTCGGAACTCCCTTCAACGCTGGGCGCGTTGCGCGCCGCGGTTTCGGCTGGACGTGTCCTACGCCGATCCGTCAGAGATGAAATCCGTGACAATCTGATCTGCCGTCTGCGGACGAAAGATCCGATTTTTCCAGGCATCATCGGCTACGACGAGACGGTGGTGCCGCAGATCGTCAACGCCATCCTGTCGCGCCACAACTTCATCCTCCTCGGGTTGCGTGGACAAGCCAAGAGCCGCATCCTTCGCGCGGTGAGCGACCTGCTCGATCCGGTCATCCCGGTCATTCCGGGATGCGAGATTCACGACGATCCGCTCGCACCGCTCTGTTCCGAATGCCGGACGCGGGTGGCGGCTGAAAACGATCGGTTACCGATCGCATGGCTGCCACGCGACGCGCGGTATGTCGAGAAGCTCGCCACCCCAGACGTCACGATCGCGGACATGATCGGCGATCTCGATCCGATCAAAGCCGCCCGCGCCGCGCTCCAGCTCTCCGATGAGTTGACGATGCACTATGGGCTGCTGCCGCGCGCCAACCGCGGCGTCTTCGCTATCAATGAGCTGCCGGATCTGGCCGGCAAGATCCAGGTTGGGCTGTTCAACATCCTCCAGGAGGGGGACGTTCAGATCAAAGGCTACCCGGTGCGTCTGAAGCTCGACGTCCTGCTCGTGTTCAGCGCGAACCCCGAGGACTACACGGCGCGCGGCAAGATCATCACGCCGTTGAAGGATCGCATCGGCTCAGAAATCCGCACGCACTATCCGGCCACGCGTCACCACGCGATGGCGATCACTTCGCAGGAGGCGTGGATCGCGCGGAAGAACGCCCGGGTCGAGGTTCCCGACTACGTTCGAGAAGTCGTCGAGGAAGTTGCGTTTCAGGCGCGGCAGGATTCCAAGATCGACAAGCGCTCAGGCGTCAGCCAGCGCCTGCCGATCGCGCTGCTCGAGAACGTCGTGTCGAACGCGGAGCGACGCGCCCTGCTCGCCGGCGAACCGGTCATCGTCCCGCGGGTAACCGACATCTACGCCGCGCTGCCGGCGATCACCGGCAAGTTCGAGCTCGAGTACGAAGGTGAGCTGCGCGGGGCCGACAACGTCGCGCGCGACATCATCCGCGGCGCCGTGAGCAACGTCTTCACCGGATACTTTGCCTCGGCCGATCTCCGTCAGGTGACCGACTGGTTCGACCTGGGGGGAACGTTGCAGGTCGACGATACCCTCAACGCCGAGGATCTCCTGTCGCGCGCCGACGATGTGCAGGGCCTGAAAGATCTCACGCAGCACGCCGGCGTCCGGCCGAATGCCGAACCGTCGGTGCTCGCCTCGGCCGTGGATTTCGTCCTCGAAGGCTTGTACGCGCAGAAGAAGATCTCGCGCTCGGACGAGTTTCAGTATCAGGCGGGCGAGCAACAGCGGCGGCCGGCACGCCCCAGTCCGACCGAGTCGATCGAGCGGGATTTGCAGATGCCGGGGACGAAGAAGAAGTATTACAACTGAATCGGTGAATTGGTGAATCGGTGAATTCCATACGGGTGCTCGCCCTCGCAACGTCATCAATTCACCAATCTACCGCTTCACCAATCCAGCGATTGCAAGAAACAGCATGAAATACCGCTACTCAAAGTTCACCGGCGACGACCTCGATGAAATCGACCTCGAGGAGCTCTTGTCGCGGCTCTCGGATCTGCTGCTGTCGAGCGGATTTGATGATGGCTATGCGATGCCAGGGGAAGACGGACATTCGATGCAGTCGCTTCACGACGCGATCATGGAAGCGCTGTTGAACGGCGGGTTGCTGTCGGACGAAACGCTCGAGCGGTTGCTTGGAAAGGACTGGCAGAACAGCGAGGATGCCGAGCGGCGTCTCGACGAGCTGATTGAGAAGATCATCGAAAAGCTCCAGCATCAGGGCTACGTGTCGACATCGCCTGATCTGGAGGCGGAACGCGAGCGGCGGGAAGGCGGGCTCGGCGGCGGACAGGGACAGGAGCGGGCATTCAAGTTCGAGATCACCGACAAGAGCCTGGATTTTCTGGGCTACCGTGCGCTGCGCGACCTGCTCGGATCGATGGGCAAAAGCAGCCTGGGACGTCATGACACGCGCGAGATGGCCACCGGTGTCGAGGCCAGCGGTGCGCCGAAGCCGTACGAGTTCGGCGACACGATGAACCTCGACGCCAGCGCCACGATTCTCAACGCGGTGATGCGCAAAAACGCCACACCTCCGGGGTCAGACCCCAAAAGAGGGTCCCTGCAAATCGATGTCGATTATGAGGATCTGATGGTTGCCCAGGGGGAGTATCAGAGCTCCTGCGCTACGGTCCTGATGCTCGACTGCAGCCACAGCATGATCCTCTACGGCGAGGATCGGTTTACGCCGGCCAAGCGCGTCGCGCTCGCGCTCGCCAACCTCATTCGCCTGCAATATCCCGGCGATGCGCTGAAGGTCGTCCTGTTCCACGACTCAGCTGAAGAAATCCCTCTCAGCCAGCTTGCGCGCGTGAAGGTCGGCCCCTACTACACCAACACCCGCGAGGGGCTCCGCCTGGCCCGCCGGCTGCTCGAACGCCAGCAGAAGGACATGCGACAGATTGTGATGATCACCGACGGCAAGCCGTCGGCGCTCACCAGGCCGGACGGCCGGATCTATCGCAACGCGTTCGGCCTCGATCCGTTCATCGTCTCCGAAACCGTCGCCGAGGTGGCGGCGTGCCGGAACGCCGGCATCCTGATCAACACGTTCATGCTGGCGCGCGACTACGATCTCGTGAGCTTCGTCCGGAAAGTCGCTGAAATCTGCCACGGCAAGGCATACTTCACGACGCCCCGCACGCTCGGACGCTACGTGCTGATGGACTATATGGACAAGAAGACGAGGACGGTCCACTAGGTTGCTGATGGCTGATTGCTGATTGAATGATCGATCAACAATCAGCCATCAGAAATCAGCAATCCGCACTGTCATGCTGCCATCCACCATCCCGCTTTTCCCGCTGCCGAACGTCGTGCTCTTTCCGAACGTGTGCCTGCCGCTGCACATCTTCGAGCCGCGCTATCGCGAGATGGTGGCGGACGCGCTCGATGCGGATCGGATCATCGGGATGGTGCTGCTTCGGCCCGGGTGGGAGGGCGAGTACGAAGGGCGGCCGGCAATCTACTCGGTCGGGTGCGCCGGCCTGATCACGCACGCCGAGCGAACGCACGACGGACGATTCAATCTGGTGCTGCGCGGGCTGCACAAGTTCAAGGTCAGCGAGGAAGACCACAGCCGTCGCTACCGCATGGCGGCGATTGATCCGATCCTGGAGACCGTCGCCGACGGCGACCGCGCGACGATCGGGGCGGAGCGGCGGAGGCTGGAGTCGCTGCTCGTTCCGCGCCCCGAGGGGCGTGGCGTCGATCCCAAGATGCCGCCGTCGATGCCGGACGAGGAACTGGTCAACTCCCTGGCCCAGTACCTCGATCTCGAAATGGTCGAAAAGCAGGCATTGCTCGAACGCGACGGCCTGGTCGAACGATGCAAGTCGCTGATCGACCTTCTGGAAATGAAGGTCATCGTCTCGCAGCACAAATGGAGCCCGGGGAATTGCTGAGTGCTGATTGTCGACTGAGATTGTCGATTCTTGGTTGATGACGGTCAGCGCTTGGCCGCCGGTTTGGCGGGAGCCGGCCGATATTCGATCCGCACGTTGCTGATCACGGCGACGGTGCGGCCCGGTGTCGCGGTCTCGTGTCCGGCGGCCGTCGTCGCGTCGAGCACCTCGCCGAGAAGGCTCACCTCGTTTACCGCCGCCGGTATCGTGACCGTGATGGCCTCGCGGCCGAGCGGGGCCACCGCCTTGACCCCCCCGGGCCCGGCCCCGCCGGAGATGCGTTCGTAGAGGTCCTTCGCCGACCGGAATTCGGTCTGCACCGCCCCGCGATCGATCAGCTCCGCCTTCATCGTCAGCACCGCTACCACCGCGGTGTACTTCGCGTAGCCGTGACCGGCCCGGATGCCCTCGTCCGAGTAGGTGTGACGATTGTGAAGATCGAACATTAAAGACGCGGTACCGGTATGTGGAGGGATCGGGATACGCACACCCTGTTGCGGATCGCTGCCTGCGAGGACGAAGCAATAGGCGGCGCCGGTTCGTACACCAACACCCAGCGGCTCTGGACACTTGAACTGCGCCGGCTCAATCTTTGGTGGAGCTGGCGCCGGCTTGCGGGGCGCGGCGCGGCGCTGGGCAACCGCCTCAGGCGCCGGCAACATCAGGAACGCAACAATCAGAGTCAGAAACCGCATGGAGCAAGTATAACTTTCGCAGTTCGCAGTTCGCAGTTCGCAGTTCGCGGTTCGCGGTTCGCAGTTCGCAGTTCGCGGCTGACTGGCAGCTCGCGAAAGCTGACAATACTCTATGGACGCATACCCGCGAAGAATTGTCTGTTTGACCGAAGAGACGACTGAAACGCTGTACCTACTCGGTGAAGGCGATCGCGTCGTCGGCATTTCCGGCTATACAGTCCGGCCGCCGGAGGCGCGGAGCAAGCCGAAGGTCTCGGCGTTTATTAACGCTCGCTTCGAAAAGATTGAAGCGTTGAAGCCGGACCTCGTCCTCGCATTCTCCGACCTTCAGGCTGATATCGCGGCGGAACTCATTCGGCGTGGGTATTCGGTGGTCACGTTCAATCAGCGCACCATCGACGAGATCCTGCGCATGGTGCGAATGGTCGGCGCACTGGTGGGCCGACAGGACGCCGGCGAAAAGCTTGCGCTCGACCTGGCGCGGGGACTGGACACGATCCGTGATCGTGCCGCAAGACTGTCGCGACGGCCACGGGTGTTCTTCGAAGAATGGGACGAACCGCTGATCTCCGGGATCTGCTGGGTGGACGAGCTGATCGAGATCGCAGGCGGTCAGACGCTCTTTCCGGAGTTACGCCGGGCGTCGCTGGCAAAGGATCGAATCCTGACGACGGACGCGGTTCGCGATGCGGACCCAGAAGTGATCATTGCGTCGTGGTGCGGCAAGGCGATGAAGAAGCGGACCATCCTGGATCGCCCTGGCTGGTCGGCAGTCAGTGCCGTGCGGAACGATCACATCTACGAGATCAAGTCGACTTACATTCTGCAACCCGGGCCGGCAGCGCTGACCGAAGGAGCAAGGCAACTACAAGAGTGTATCGTCCGCGCAGCGAATAGCGAATAGCGACCTGCGACCCGCGAATCGCGAATCGCGAATTGCGAATTGCGGACTGCGAATTACGAATTACTTCTGAATCAGATTGAGGAACTCCGATCGTGTTCGGGCGTCGTTGCGAAACGCGCCGAACATAGCGCTAGTGACGGCAACGGAGTTCTGCTTCTCGACGCCGCGCATCGACATGCACAGGTGCGTGGCCTCGGTGACGACGGCGACGCCGAGCGGCTTGATCTTCTCGGTGAGCGTCTCCGCGATCTGATTGGTCAGCCGCTCCTGAACCTGCAGACGACGGGCGAAGATGTCCACCAGCCTGGGAATCTTGCTGAGCCCGACGACCTTGCCGTTCGGAATGTAGGCGACGTGACACTTGCCGAAAAACGGCAGCAGATGGTGCTCGCAGAGGCTGTAGAAGTCGATGTCCTTCACGATCACCATCTCGTTATAATCGACGGTGAAGAGCGCGTTGTTGAGCATCACATCGACGTTGGCCTTGTAACCGCTGGTCAAGAAGCGCATCGATTTCTCGACACGCTTGGGCGTGTCGACGAGCCCCTCGCGTGATGGATCTTCTCCGATGTCAGCCAGGAGCTGCCGGATGATGTCCTGCATCCTTGTATTCTATCTTGCGGTTTCGGCTGTTAGCCTCCATCGCCTGCCCGCCGACGCCGATCGCGTCAGCGCCTCGTCGACGATCGTCCAGGACTCAGCCGATCCCGATGCGCTTTACGCCAAACGCGACGACATTGCCAACGCGCAGCGGGCGGCGAGAATCTGGCAGTCGCGGCTGCAGCACAACCCGAACGACTTCGAGTCTGCGTGGAAACTTGCGAAAGCCAGCTACTGGATCGGTACGCAGGGGCCCGAGACTCAGCGCCGGGCAACGCTCGAACAGGGAATCACCGCGGGCCGTACCGCGACAAAGCTGGAGCCGAACCGGCCGGAGGGCCATATGTGGCTCGCGGCCAGCATGGGCGCGCTGGCAGAATCATTCGGCCTGCGTCAGGGACTGAAATATCGCGGCGAGATCAAGAGCGAGCTGGAGACCGTTCTGCGCGTCAACCCGTCGTATGAGCAGGGATCGGCGGATCGCGCGCTCGGGCGCTGGTACTACAAAGTGCCGGGCTTGTTCGGTGGCAGCGACACCAAATCAGAAGAACACCTGCGCAAAGCGCTCACCTACAACCCGAACAGCACGGCATCGCTGTACTTCCTCGCCGAGACGCTCATCGCGTTGAAGAGGAAGCCGGAAGCGAAGACGACACTGGAGCGCTGCCTCGCCTCGCCCATCGATCCGAACTGGGGGGCGGAGGATCGGGATTTCAAGCGGAAGGCGGAGAAGCTGATTCAGACATTGAAGTAGCCTCACCGTCACGCTGCGATCGAATAGGACACCGACAGGAGAAAGAAGAAAGTATTCTTTCTTCATAAGAGCGTGTAACAAAACCGCCTGCGCGATTGGCAACGAGCGGGCGTGTGGGATCGCATTCACTTCGCGCTGCCCGATTGGCTCGCTCGAAACGATCAGATTGATTGGTCGCGAGCGGTCGTGGACAGTTGTTCCATCCGCGCGGTACTACGGCGTTTATCGTCACTTGAACGCGGCTTCGGCGGACGCGTAGCGGGCGGATTCGACCCGCGCTGATTGCGCGCGGGCACAAATCAACGCTATCGTGGCTTGCGCTCCACGAGTGGATCCTACAGCCACGCCGGGTCGTCCTGGACCTACGGCATCGCGACGGGCGGGTGAGGCGGGTCGACGCCGCCGCGATGATCGCAATTCCGCCGGCTTTGGGCGGTTCGTCGCCGTTCGCCGTCAGCTGGCTCCTCGATGTAAGAGAACCCCGGCTCCGGCGACTATCCTCTCCATGCATCACCCATTCAAAGGGCCAATCGCTGTCTAAGCAGGACGATTTGTACGCGGATGCGGTCGCCGCTTACGGATCCGCGCTGGCACGGCTGGCCCGCGGTTACGAAGTGGACGGCGAGCGGCGGCGCGATCTGCTTCAGGACATCCACTTGGCGCTGTGGCAGAGCCTGGATCGATTCGACGGCCGGTGCTCGCTGCGGACGTGGACCTACCGCGTGGCCCACAACCTCGCCATCTCGAAAGTGATTCGCCGGCGCACCCGGATGCCGACGCTGGTCGGCGTCGACGAGCTGGAGTTACGGGCGGAGTCGGGCGATCGCGAGGATCAGTTGGATCGAGCACGGGCCTCGGCGCGTCTGCTGGCGGTCATTCACGAGCTGAAGCCGCTGGATCGGCAGGTCATGCTGCTCTACCTCGAAGACCTGGAGGCACTGGAAATCGCAGAGGTGACCGGCATGTCGGCCGTCAACGTCGCCACCAAGGTCCATAGGATCAAGAAAGTTCTGGCCGCACGTTTTTTCGAGGGAGCATCCGATGGCAGGTGAGAATCCAGGCGGCGACGTGAAGTCGCTCTGGCAACGACAGCAGGAAGAGCC
>JBKPNQ010000302.1:0-30064 GCA_046732715.1 Acidobacteriota bacterium
GTGGAGGCGCCCGGCACAACCTCTTCCACTGCCTTCGCCAGACCAAAGTCCAGAATCTTGACCACACCTTCGGGGGTAATCTTGATATTCGATGGTTTGAGATCGCGGTGAACGATGTCTTTACCGTGCGCGGCATCGAGCCCGGCGGCAATCTGTTTCGCGATCTCGATCGCCTCACCGAGTGGGACCGGTCCGCGCCGCAGGCGCTCGGCGAGAGTCTTTCCCTCCACGAGTTCGAGGACTAGCGCGGTGATCCCGTCCTGTTCCTCGACGCCGTAGATCGCGGCGATGTTCGAATGATTGACCGCGGCCAGGGCCCGCGCTTCGCGATCGAATCGCGTGAGCCGATCACGATTGGATTGGAATCGCTCCGGCAGTACTTTGATGGCGACTTCGCGCCCGAGCTTGGCATCGCGTGCGCGATAGACTTCGCCCATCCCGCCTTCGCCCAGTTTGGCGAGGACGTGATAGGACCCTAACGTCGTCCCGATCATTCCGAGACCCTCTCTAATCACTCCGAGGGGCCTCGCCCCTCGGACTCCCCGACACGCTCTCTCGCGAGCCGCTTCGCCGGCTCGCTCCGTTTCCGCCTCCGCAAAGCTGCGGCGAGACCTCGCCGAGCCCTGCGGCGCGAAGGCGGGCGCGTGGCTCGCTTCGCTGCGCTCGCTCGCGTCCGTCCGGACGCCTTGCCTCGCCGAACATCGCCGAAGTGTCACACAGCGACAGGACGGGAACAAGCCGACAAGAATGGCGGTTGCCTCCAGAACAGGCCTGTCTCCACGCGATAATTCGGCACCGCATTTTAGACCTCGTCGACATCTTGCCGCAGTCGAGCTCTTACCTGCTCGCTACCACCGTGACGCGACGGTTCCGGACGCGCCTGGCTCACGTCCCGCGCCGGCTTCAGGGACGTGCCTTTCATCTACAATTGGCGACGTGCTGACTCTCGTCGTCGAGCATCTGACGCGCGACGCGCGGTACAGCCTGCGCGCCCTTGGCCGGACACCGGTGTTTGCCGCCGTGGCCATCGTGTCGCTGGCCCTCGGCATCGGCGCGAACGCCGCTATCTTTCAGCTGATCGACACCGTCCGCTTCCGCAGTCTTCCGGTCGCCAGTCCCGCCGGACTTGTCGAAGTTCGCGCTGAAGGTGTCCACGGCTTCGGGGTATCCACCAACTACAACGCCGAAGTCACCAATCCGCTGTGGGAGCAGATTCGCGACCATCAGGGCGCGCTCGCCTCGATGTTTGCCTGGGGCAACGCACAGTTGGAGGTCGGCCGCGGCGATCACGCCAGGCAGGCTCACGGATTGTGGGTCAGCGGCGACTTCTTCCGCGCGCTCGGGATCGCGCCGGAGCGTGGCCGCCTGCTGACGACGGACGATGACCGGAAAGGATGCGGCGCCGCAGCCGTCGTCGTCAGTCACGCCTTCTGGCAAGGTCATCTTGGCGGCAGCGAGAACGTCATCGGCAGTGCGCTGACGATCGTCGATCAACCATTCACCGTCGTCGGCGTGACGCCAAGCAGCTTTACCGGTCTGGAGGTTGGCCAAACGTTCGACGTCGCCTTACCGCTATGCTCGGCGTCGCTGTGGAGCAACAGCCTCGATCGCCGTGACCTCTGGTGGCTGACGGTCATGGGGCGCCTCAAACCACAGTGGACGATCGCGCGCGCGGACGAGCACATGCGCAGTCTGAGTCCTGGAGTCCTCGAGGCCACGATGCCGTCGGATTACAGCGCCGAACTATTGACACGGTATCGCGGCTTCCGCTTCGGTGTGATTCCCGCGGGACGTGGCGTCAGCCGCCTGCGCGATGCCTACGGCGCCTCGCTGACGCTGCTCTTCGGGCTGACGGGGCTGGTGCTCCTGATGACGTGCGCGAATCTCGCCACGCTCACGCTCGCTCGGGCGAGCGCCCGCGGGCATGAGATCGCGATCAAAGTGGCGATTGGCGCACCACGATTGCAAGTGGTGTCACAAATCGTTCTCGAAAGTGTTCTCCTGGCGGCGGCAGGCGCGGCAATGGCAGTTCCCATGGCGCTCGTGTCGAGCAGAGCACTCACCTCTTTCCTCGATACGCCGGCCAATCCGGTCACACTGAATCTCGCGCTCGACTGGAGGCTGATGGCGTTCATCGCCGTCGTGACCGCCGTCACGTCAGTGCTTTCTGGCCTGATTCCCGCGCTTCGCGTCTCCTCTGTGGATCCACTCGTCGCGATGGGACGGTCGTCGCGCGGCTCGACCGTCGATCGGCAGCGTGCACGCCTTCAGCGTGTGCTCGTTGTCGGGCAAGTCGCTGTGTCGCTTGCGCTGGTCGTTTCGGCACTCCTCTTCGTTCGAAGCTTTCGAAATCTGACGCATGTGGAAACGGGACTGACGCTCGACGGTACTGTCGTTGTCTGGGGCGTCGATCGTCAGGCGGGAAACCTGTCGCTCGAAGAACGCGTCGCATTTCAACAACGTCTGACCGACGAGATCACGTCCATCCCTGGCGTGGCCGCGGCTGCTTCAACAACGTTCCTCCCCCTCGGCGGTGGCAGCTGGTTTCACTTCTTCCGCGTCCCCTCACTCGCCGGAAACGAGCAACAGGCCTCGCGATTCATGTACGTGAGTCCGACATACTTCCAGACGTTGGGCATTCCAGTCATCTCCGGCCGGAACTTTCAAATCACCGATACGGCGCGTAGCCCGCGTGTGTTGATCGTGAACGGCCACTTCGTCCGTACTCACCTCGGTCATCTCAACCCAATCGGCGCTTCTATCCGAACCGTGGCGGAAGCCGGCTATCCGGAAGTGACCTACGAAATCGTGGGCGTGGTTGGCAATACGAAGTACTCGGATCTCCGCGAACCGATGCCGCCGATCGCGTACGTGCCGATCGCCCAGGATCCGGCGTTGGATCCGTGGGCACCTGTGATCGTTCGCGGCTCTACAGCGCTGGCGACGCTGTCGCCGGTCATCTCCGAACGAGTGAAGCAGCTGAGACCGTCGTTCGTCCCGCAGTTCATCGATTTGAGGTCTCAGGCAAGCGAGCGCCTCATCGCCGAGCGGACGACGGCGTGGCTGGCCGGAGCCTTCGGTGTGCTGGCGATCGCGATCGTGACCGTCGGTCTGTACGGAATCATTGCCTACATCGTGGTGGGCCGCCGGCAGGAGATCGGCATCAGGCTCTCGCTGGGCTCCACTCGAGCCCAGGTCGTCGCCCTGGTTCTTCGCGATAGTCTGTCCCTGCTCGCATTCGGGCTGCTGGTTGGCGTGCCACTCACCGCCCTGGCAATGCGGTCCGCCAGCTCATTGCTCTTTGGTCTCTCACCAACCGACGTCCTCACGCTGGCGACAGCGGCGGCGCTGCTTGGCGCAGCCGCCGGACTGGCGAGTTGCATTCCGGCGTGGCGCGCCGCACGCGTCGACCCACAGGTCGCATTGCGCTGCGAGTGACATGCTGTTGACGAGGTCCCAGCTCCGTACGCATCCGCTTGCCTACGCCGCTCTCTCTGCGTTGTTCATCCTCTCTGTGAGCGTCTTCGTTCGCGGCATATCTGATTCCAGCGATCTCATCCGCCACTCGACGGTGTACGCGCGGCCGCCGTTCGATCTGGGCGACGGCAACTGGGGTGCGGTCAACCTTCAGCCCGAAGCCGAGGAACAAGGGATCAAGTTTGGTGACGCCGTACTCGCAGTGAACGGCCACCCCGTCGATGGCTTCTTTGTGTACTACGGCGAGCTGCGTCGAGCGCGCGCCGGAGAACCATTGCAGGTGCGAGTGCAATCACCGGGGCCGGGAAACCTTCCGGTCCGAGATCTCTCGATCGCGCTGCGACCATATCGGAACGTGAGCGAGACCCCAGTTTCGTTGACGGACTACGTGCAATTCACGCTCGGAAGTCTCCTTCAACCCGCCATCTGCCTGGCACTCGGATTTTGGGTGGCCGTGGTACGGGTCGACGATCGTTCCGCATGGTTTCTCTTATCGTTGATGCTCAGTTTTGCCTCGATCGTTGGGTTCGGCGGAACCGGGTATCCAACGTTGTTCGGACGCGACGCTCCTCTCCAGCCGGTGTTCGCGGCCTTTCAAACGTTTTTCAGTTCGCTGACGTCGCCGGCTTTGATGCTGTTCGGGATTGGCTTTCCTGAACGTCTGCCCCTCGATCGCCGGTTTCCCTGGCTGAAATGGATCATTGCCGGCTACCTCATTATCGTGGCGGCTCTCGCAGCGACCGGCGTCGGCCTCTGGGTCGATCACGTGGCGCTGGCACGGCAGGTGAGCGGCCGGCCACTCGCGCTGTTGACCGGCGTACAAGGCGACTTCGGCGGCGCGGTAAGTTTTCTGGCGCTGCTCGTGTGCGTGTTGTCGCTTGGATGGAAGGCGATCACCGCCCAGACCCGTGACGCTCGCCGGCGGCTGACGCTTCTTTTTGCCGGCGCCGCGCCTGGGGCCGTGGCGCTCCTCATTTTCCTGGTCGCCGGCAGGCTCGAATACCGCCTGCCGTCGTGGACCATTCTTCCACTCGGCACGACGATGCTGGTGTTTCCGCTGACGATGGCCTACGTCATCGTCGTCCATCGCGCGATGGATGTCGGCGTCGTGATCCGCCAGGGGTTGCAGTACGTTCTGGCAACCCGTGGAGTCCGGCTTCTCCAGGTTGCCATCAGCGTTGCCATCATCACGACGGCGGCGATGATGAGCGCGAACACCAGCGTGCTTAGCCGCGTCATGCTCATGTCTGTCGGCTTTGGTCTGCTGGCCGTATTGCAGGCATGTGCCGGCCGGTTGCGTCGCTGGATCGATCGGCAGTTCTTCAGGGAGGCCTACGAGAGCGACGCTATCCTCAGCGATCTCGCGATGAGAGTGCGGACGATGATTGAAACCGGACCGCTGCTGGAGACGGTCGCGACGCGGATCGCCGATTCGTTGCACGTTTCGCGCATTGCGATCCTTCTCGAAAATGGCGGAGCGTTCCGGCCTGCCTACGCCCTGGGATATTCCGGGGCGCCACAGGCCGAGATCGCGGGCGACGGCACGATCGCGAGCCGCTTGCGCAAGCAACAGCCCGCCGTTGTCCGGTTCGACGATCGGACTTCGTGGGTCCAACTCGCCGATCAGGACGAACGGGACGCGCTGGCCCACCTGCAATCGGATCTGCTGCTGCCGCTGTCGCTCAACGAGAAGCTCCTCGGAATCATGAGCCTTGGACCGAAGCAGTCAGAGGAGCCTTTTTCGCCGACCGATATCCGACTGCTCGACTCGGTCGCGGCGCAGACAGGACTGGCACTGGAGAACGGCCGGTTAACCGCGGCCGTCAAGGCGGAGGCCACGGCACGCGCCAAGCAGATGCGCGACATCGAAATCGCACGCGACGTGCAGCAGCGGCTGTTTCCGCAGGACTATCCGCCGATGCCGGGATTGGACTACGCCGGGGCCTGCCGCGCGGCATTGGGCGTGGGTGGCGATTACTACGATTTCATCCAGCTGGCGGGAACACGACTGGGCATCGCGATTGGCGACGTTTCTGGCAAGGGGGTTCCTGCATCCTTGCTGATGGCGACGCTGCGCGCGTATCTGCGCGGCGCCCAGACCATCCATCATCAGGCTGACTTGACAGTGGTGATGGCAAATCTCAACCGGCTGGTGTACGACAGCTCCGATGCCAACCGCTATGCGACGTTCTTCTACGGCGAGTTCGATTCAGCCTCGCGTGTGCTCAACTACGTGAACGGAGGACATAACCCTCCCATGCTCTTCAGGAGATCGGACGGAGCCCGCTCGGTGGTCAGACTCGAAACCGGCGGTCCGGTAATCGGGCTGATGGAAGACTGCGCCTACAACCAGGCGTGCGTGACCATCGAGCCAGGCGACGTGCTCGTGGCGTTTACCGATGGCATCAGCGAGGCCATGAATCCCGCCGATGAGGAGTGGGGTGACGATCGCTTGATCGATGCCGTCCGGTCGAACCTCGCAGCCCCGGCCCGTGACCTCATCGTTCACATTGTTCGCGCGGCTGACGCGTTCGTCGCCGGCGCGCCGCAGCACGACGACATGACGACGATTGTCGTTCGCGTCGGTTGAGCTAAGAGCTGAGGACACGTGACTCGGGCAGCACGCGACTGCCCGAATGACGTGTCCCGCCAAACTAACAAGCAAGGGTCGACGCGACGAACGTGAAGGATCATCGCTCCGCAGCGATGACGATCTTCTCCATCGGCGCCGCGGCTCGGTCCGCACGGCCCTCGGCGGCGGCGCGCTCCGCCTTCGTCTCCGGCAAGTCAAATCGCGCCGTCTCCTCCCACCGGATTTCGCGCAGGAAGTACTGGTCCCCATAGCGGTGGAACAGGAGGGACGGCCTGGAGCCGTCGCGCCTCACGCTCTCTTCGATGGTGCGCACGAAGACACCGGTTCGATCGCCGCGCAGCAGGATCATGTTCCGGTGTTCGCTCATTCGCGACAGGTGGTAGGTGTCGCGCGGGAGATTTGTATCGCCCACGGCAAACTCGAACGGCACGCGCGCAATCAGGCGGGTGTCCTGTTGCGCCCGTACCGGAGCGAGCGTCGTCAGCGCCGCGACGGCGGCAAACCCTGTGACGAGTCGGTTGTACATCCTCATATGAACTCCTTTCGTAAGTTCATACGGACCGCGTCACGACAAAGGTTTTGGGGATTCTATGGTAATGCGATGGTGAAACGAAAGTACTGCCAGTGTGATGGTTTCTTGGCGGCGGCGTTTCGCCGGCTACGTCATACTCGGCCTCCGCGACCGTTCCGGTATAATTCGCCGCACTCACGATGCCTCTCACGCCCGGTGCGCGCTTAGGCCCGTACGAAGTCCTCGCCCCCCTGGGCGCGGGCGGAATGGGCGAGGTGTATCGGGCGCGCGATTCGCGCCTGCGACGCGACGTCGCGCTGAAGATCCTGCCGACAAACGTTGCGAGCGACCCGGATCGGCGCGCGCGATTCGAACAGGAAGCGCACGCCGCCGCGGCGTTGAATCACCCCAACATCCTCGCGATCTACGACGTCGGCAGCGTCGATGATACGTCGTACATCGCTGCGGAACTGGTGAATGGGGCCACGCTCGCGACCGCGATGGAACGCGGCGCGATGCCGATTCGCACGCTACTCGACATCGCTGTGCAGATTGCAGACGGTCTCGCATCCGCGCACGCCGCTCATATCGTCCACCGCGACCTGAAACCGGCCAACGTGATGATCACGAGCGAGGGCCGGATCAAGATTCTCGATTTCGGCCTCGCCAAGCAGACCGCCGTCGCCGCCGGCGGCGACGAGACCATTGCGACGCATCACACGGTCCCGGGCATGATTGTCGGTACTGTCAGCTACATGAGCCCGGAGCAGGCCTGCGGAAAACCTGTCGATCACCGCTCGGATCAATTCTCGTTCGGGCTCATGCTCTACGAGATGGCCGCCGGCAAGAAGGCGTTCAACGAGCCCGAGTCGGTGCAGACGCTGGCGGCGATCGTCTCGAACGAGCCGCCTCCGCTCGACGCGCGCGTGCCTGCGCCGCTCCGCTGGATCATCGACCGTTGTCTGGCGAAGAATCCTGAACAGCGCTACGACTCATCGCGTGACCTCTATCACGAGTTGCGCAACATTCGCGAACATCTCTCGGAGATCTCGACAGAAGCGGTGCAACCGGTCGCTGCGCCATCCGTTCGGCGACGGGTTCGATGGCTCGCGCCGGTGGCATTCCTGCTTGGGCTGGCGTTGCCTGTCGCTGTCGCGCTCGCCCGGCTCGGTCCGCCGCTTCCCGATCCGTCGGCCTATCGTTTTACCCCGTTCGCGTTCGAACCGGGTGGCCAGACGGCGGCGGTGTTCTCGCCCGATGGCAAAGCGGTCGCCTACAGCTCGCGACAGACCTTCGCGGCGCCGTACCAAGTGCACGTCAGATATCTGGACGCGCCAACTGCGATACAGCTGACCGATCTGCCCACGTCAGCCCACCCGATCGGCTGGAGTCCGGACGATAAGCGCGTGCTCTTTGTCACCGGTGGAGAGTCGCCTGCGGTGTGGTCCATCGCGACGGTCGGCGGCGAACCACAACTGTCCGTATCGCTCCCCAAATCAACGGCAGGCTTGATCGCAGGCGCCGTCACCGTTTCGCCTGACAACAAGCTCGCCGCGTTTCTGTCTCACGCCGACGACGGAACCTATGGCGTGTCTACGGTCGCACTCCCTGCCGGGACTCCAGCGAAGTACCCCGTCGAGCCGTATGCGACGAAGAACATCTACAACGCTCCAAGATTGCGGTTTTCACCGGACGGGAAGCAACTGCTGCTCATATTCAATCGCGGCCAGAATGGCGAGGAAGGATGGCTGCTGAAGATTCCGGCGGAAGGACCGGCGGGCGTGCGCCAAATCGAGCCGCCGTTCCGCACGCTCGCGGGGACTCCGACAGCAGCGTGGATGCCAGACAGCCGCCATGTTGTGATGTCACTTCAGGCGACGCGGAACGGGTCTGAACAGCTCTGGATGGTGGACACGCAGTCCGCCGAGCGCCACGCGCTGACCAGCGGAACGCGCAGTACGAGCGTGGCAACCGTCGCGCCAGACGGAAACAAACTGATCCTCAGTCAGTCGACCGGCAACTACGACATCGTATCGGTGGATGTCGCGACTGGTGGGGCCAACCTCCTGATCGCGACCGAGCGGAACGAAAGCATGCCGTCCTGGGCTGCGTCCGAGCAGACGATGGCGTACATCAGCGACCGGAATGGGCCGGACGAAATCTGGCTCCGACAGAACGGTGTTCCCGATCGGCCAGTGGTGTCCGCCCGGGACTTCCCGCCCGACACCACGCAATGGTTCATGGCGCCGGCGCTGTCGCCGCGCGGCGACCGCGTCACCTATACGAGAATTGAACGAGATGGAACAGCGCGTCTCTGGATCTCGGCCGTCGCCGGCGGTACGCCGATCCGAGTCAGCCGTGATGAGGAGCGAGTCGGCGAGTTCCCCGGAACGTGGTCGCCTGACGGCGGCTGGCTGACGTACTACGGGGTCAGAGACGGGAAGCTGGATCTCATGAAAGCCAACACCAGCGGTGAAGCCGTACCGGTGTTCCTCAAGGGGACTCAGGGGGAGGGTCGGGACATCCCCGACTGGTCCCCTACGGGAGAGTGGATTCTCTCCGGCAACTCGTTGATATCACCTGACGGAAAGACAGTGCGTTCTTTGGGCCAACACGGGTCGGCGTTTTACACGTTTTCGAAAGACGGCAAGTTCCTGTACGGATTGCGGCCGGAGAAAAGCGCCCAGGTTCTGTTCTCGATCGATATCGCCACCGGAGCAGAACACGTGATTGGGTCCGGCAACACATTCCCCCCGCGCAGCAACCTCTCACCGTCGATTCGTCTCAGCCTCGCGCCCGACGGCAAGAGCTTCATCTATGGAACCGGCGTGATCCGAAACAGCTTCTGGATCCTCGAAGGGTTCAACCCGCCCGACAGTCTCGCCGCCCGGCTTGGCTTGAGGCGCTGATACGCTAGGATGACCGACATGTTCGTATTCATCCTGACCGCGCTCGTAGTTGCCGGACCACTCGTCCAGGCCGCCACGCTGACCTTCACGAAGCCGGCGGCGTGGACCGATCGCGCAGCGGCCAGCTCGATGCGCGTCGCGGAGTTTGTCGTACCGAAGGCGGCCGGTGACTCAGAGGACGCCGACGTGATCGTCTACTACTTCGGCGGAGGCGGAGGCAGCGTCGAAGCGAACCTTCAACGCTGGACGACGCAGTTCCGGTCGACCAAAGAGCCCGTTCGGACAACGGCGACGGTGAACGGATTGAAGCTGACCAGCCTCGACGTCAGCGGAACCTACGTCGCGGAAATGCGGCCCGGCTCCGCCGAGCATTACAACAAGCTTGGATACCGAATGCGGGCCACGGTTGTGGAGACGCCGAAGGGTCCGTACTTCATCAAGCTCACGGGCCCGGCCAAGACGGTCGACAGCGCCGGCCCTGCGTTCGATCAGTTTCTGCGCAGCCTCGCCTTCAAATGACTACAAGAATGGGTTCTACAAGGCTCTACGAGGTTCGTTCGGAAAGGCTCTGCCGCGAAACCACGCAGAACCCAGTAGAACCCAGCACGAACCTGGCCGAACCACGTAGAACCTAGCAGAACCCTGTAGAACCTTCTGCCGGCGACTACTGCTTGTCGTAGACGGCGGTCGTGCTGATCTTCTGGCCGTCAGCGGACGTGCCCGACGTCGTGACCGTGCGGCTCTTGCCGTCAGCCGCGACGACGACTCGACCCGTGGTGACGACCTTGCCCCCCTTCTTCTCGTCAAACGTCAGCGTGTGCTCATTCACTTTGGTGTATGCGCGTGTGTCGCTCGCTGGATTACCGGTCACGGCGTAGTCTTTGCCGTCGAACTTTCCGGTCCACACGTGGTGCAAAGGCTGTCCCTTGCCGTCGACCCCGTCCACCGTGATCTTCACCTGGTCCCCTGTGGATTCGTAGACGACGGTGTTGTTCTTTGGCGCACCAGGACTGAGCTTCGACTTGGCTTCGTTCAGTTTCCATGTGCCCATGTTCGGGTCCGCCGCGACGGCGGCCGTCACATGCAGCAGGAGGATCCCCATCGCCAGAAACAGAGTTTTTCTCACCATCTCGGGCTCCTTTCCACTCCCCCATATGCTCTCTCGCAAGCCGCTTCGGCGGCTCGCTCCGTTCGGTGGGCCAACTCGCACGCTCGTTCGCCAATTTCGTACTGGCCTTGGAACCGCTTCGCGTGCCCCAGAGAGCGGCTCATGCTACGGCCTGTCGGTTGGCAGAGCAACAGAAATCAAACCCTGGCGATGTGGCGACGACACGGAGGAGAGGAGAACCCTGTAACCCCTGGCAATCAGGCCGTGCGGCAGGCTCCCGCCTGGCGGATGAATTCCCAGACGCGCGGATCGGTGAACGCTGCGGAGTACTTCTTCCTCTCGTCGCTCCAGTTGTCACGATCCTGCCAGGCGCGACCAATGCCTTCCTTGATCTCCTGGTTGCCGCCGGTGAATTCGTCGATCAGCGCCTTCCATCGATCGAGCAACGACTGCGCGACCGGGCCGGCGGGATCGACGTCGAGCGATTCCGTGATGTCCTTGAACAGCGCCTCCCACTTGCGCGTTCCCTCCATCGCAATATCGCGCAGCCGGTCAGTCATCTCCTCCCGTCGCTTCGACAGTTCGGCCCACGCGGCATCGCTGTAGTACTTCCTCATCTCGTCATTGGCGTCGGTCATGTCGAACACCTCGATGATGCGTTTCAGCACGGCAGAATCGGCCGCACGTCCCGGCTGGATGGAGCGCTCGGCATCGGCAATCACGCCGATCGCCTTGTCCAGCCGCCGCCGCTTTTCTTCGAGCGCGCGGCGCTGCGCACGGAGCACGTCGCCGAGCGATCGGGAATCGCGGTCGAGCACGGACTTGATCTGCTTCAACGGGAAACCGAGGAACTTCAGCGCGACAATCTGCTCCAGCCGCTCCAGGTCACGAGCCGAGTAGACCCGGTATCCGGCACGCGTCCGCTTAGGGCTGAGCAGCGCGAGCCGGTCGTAGTGATGCAGTGCCCGAACGGTCACGCCCGCGAGCTCGGCGAACGCTCGGACTTTGAACATCTCGCGATTGGTGCCCGGCACGTCGATCTCCCTTCATCGAGAGGATCGAGTCTACCGCTGGGTCAGGGTCAAGCCTATCCGAGGCTCTTCACACCAGTTCTAACGGGCCTAATCCTCCTGCATCGCCAGCAGCAGAATCTTTGACTCCCGCGGCACAGCAATGGAAATCGAGTCACCGGCCTCGCCGTACTGCAACACCCGCAGCGTGTCGCCCGTGATCGCATCTATCAGAACGCCGCGCATCGCCCGGATCGGGCGGAGGCGAACGACCGCGCCGTCGCGCGGATCCCTGAGCACGAGAATGAAGCGATGGTTCGAGCCGAGCGATTCGAGCGAGACGTGCTCAGTGCTGACCCCGCTCAGCGATCCGGAGCGCAGGCTGGGCCAGTTCCATGCGTCGTAGAGTTTCCGCACCTGAGTGACGGCGCTGGCGGGCCACACCGCATCGCGCCGTGACGCCTGCACGTCAACCATCGCACCGCGAACCGGTACGAATTCGTATTGCCGGCCGGCGCGGTTGGCATAGCAGAGGCGTCCAGCCGTCTGGCACGCCGCCGGAAGCGGCGCCGGATAGCACGGTGAGGGCCAGGCACTTCCGTCCGCGTCGCCGGCGGCAACCAGCACTTTTTCGCACCCGCTCGTCGCCACCGGCACCCGCATCTCGTCAACCTGCAATTGCGTTTCGATGAAGACTTCGGGCAACGGGTTGTTCCATGCCGGAAGCCGGGTCCAGAGAAACGTCGCCAGCCACGTCGGCTCCCGCGAGTTCTGCGGCACGGACGGCCGGAAGGCAATCACGGACATCAGCGCGGACGCCAACGCGATACCCCAGAGGAATCGCAGCCACGATCTTCCGCCGACTCGCTCCAGGCATGACAGCAGCGGAATCGCCAGCGGGATCAGCCACAGTGCGTACCGACTGAGACTCGGCGTGCCGCCGTGATGCACGTTCGTGGTTTTTGAAAACGAGAACAGGAAGATCGCCGTCACGACGGCGGGAATGACGACGGCATCCACGATCAGATCGGCAGTGTTGCGGCGCAGCAGTATCACCACTCCCGCGATCACCACCACCAGGAAGAATGGAAAGTTTCCGATCAACCCAACACTTGGATCGACCACAACGGCCGACAGCGCTTGAAATGTCGGCGCGTCGGACCGCGTCTGCTCGAGGAGAAGCGACCATGTGCCGTGATGTGTGTAGGTGTAGAGGGGATGAAGCACCGCGAGCGCGATCGCCCCGGCGGCGCCGGCAATCATCCGCCGTTCTCTCCAGCTGGCCCTGTCGCGTGCTACGGCAACCGCGAACACGATCGGAACGAGGATCGAGATTGGCGGGTTCTGCGTCGAGGCCAGACCGGCAGCAAGCATCGACCACCACGGCTGTTCGCGCATCAGCGCGAACGCGATCGTCAGCAGCGAGAATGTGAAGACCTCCGTGTGCGCTTTGTCGATCCACCACACGATCGGTCCGGCGAAGAGCATCACGCATGCGGCACCCCCGATCCGTGGACGGACGACCCAGATCGCCATCCCGAGCAAGACGAGATTCAGCAGAGTGAAGGCGATAGTCGGCGGCACGCCGAGGCCGTTCGTCAGCCAAACGGCAGGTGTCGCAAGAAGCGCGTAGAACCAGAAGTGGAGGAACACGCGGCCGCGGTTGACGTCTGCGACGGTCGAGCTCCAGATGTCCCAGTGTGCGAGGCCTGGATCGACCCGGGCGAGTTCTGCCTGGATGTGTGGAATATCACCTGGCCGGAACGCCGGACCGCGAAAGGATGCAAACTCGATCGCCTGGGCCAGATATTCCCGGCCGTCTCCGACCAGCCGCTGCGGCGAACCGGCAACCAGGCAGATGGCGAGCGCGCCTGCCATCATCACCGTCTGCGCTCGCCCCATCGTCATCGGCGCCTCCAGCCTGCGAGAGAGGTTCTATCCCATCGTGCTCTCATCGTCCGACCGCGAACGCAAGCAGGTACAGGTTCGCGGCCGCAAACAGCGCTGCCAGTAACACGGCGGCAAGAGCTCCCGTCAGCGGCGCGCGATTCCAGAGAAATGTCAGGCCAGTCACCGCATAAACCGTGAACGGCGAAACCAGAAACAGCAAGTACTTGGATTTGAGCGCCCACGCCTCCTGCGAAACGAACCACCACACGTACGCGGAGATACCGACGACGCACATGATCGCGAGCGGTCGGAACGTAGGCCGACGAATTGTGACGACGAAGCCGATGGCTGTCAGCAGTTCGGGCACGAATCCGAGCACCACCACGATCGCAATCAGCGCAAGCGGAATTCGCTTGCGCCGATAGGGGTGCGTCGGATCCCCGTGACGTTCAGGATCCGAGAAGAAGCTCATGTCGGTCCACGTGAGTGCGTGCAGCGTGGTCAACACACTGCGATACACCGGCAGGTCGGTGAGCGAACCACGAACCGCATGCGGTTCAAAGACGTGCATCAACTCCGCGAGCCGAAGCGTGGTGAACTCGTAGTGGTTGCCAACGCCGCGACTGGTCAGCGAAAACCCAGCCTGTGCCGAGCCGTTGGCGAAAAATGCGGTGCCGTAAGTCCGGTAATTGTCGAAGTATTTCCAACCGCCGATCGCGACACAGACGGCGATAACGATCCCGGCGTTCCGCATGGCGACCACACGACGCGGCCCGGTTGCGATCCGGATGGCGAAAAAGATCGCCGCCGACACGACGGCCGTAAGCCCCGAGTATTTCGTGGCCGCGGCGAGCCCCGCCAGCAGGCCGAGCCGCAGCGCTGCGTGAGCGCTTCCGGATCCGGTGAAATCGTGGACGAAGTAATAAATGAACGCGCTGAGGATTGCGGTCAGAACGATGTCGGCTTCGGCGCCATAAGAGCTGATGAAGAGGACCGGGAACGACACCAGCAGGGCGACGCCAACAACCAGCGGAGCGCCACGGCTGCCAAGCAGGCTCAGCAACCGATAGCCGTAGTAGGTCGTCACCGCGGCCGACACGAGCGCCAGGCCGGCGAGCCATCGGAGACCTTCGGCGTCACTCGTCGCGGACTCGGGTGTCATCCATCGGCCGAACGCGTACAGCGGCAGGCCGAGGACGTAGAAAAGCGGCGGGTGGTAGCACTGCCAGCAGTCGGTCGATCCCGGCAGATGTCCGCTGTTCCACAGGATGCGAACGCCGTCGTGGTAGAAGTCCCAGACGTACCCGAACGGTGTCGGTGAGAACGCGACCAGCAGCCCGCGGAGAACGACCGCGATCAGCAGGATGACAAGAAGACAGGCGCGCTCGTGTGTACTGAACCACTGCGCGGGCGGTTGGCGCACGCGGTAAAGCATCTCCTCGAGGGTCACCGTCGCGCGGTCGTCTTCAACGGCTGCCGTTCTGAGACGACGCGGGCGAAGGCGCTCATGACCGATTTCCCGTCAACTGGTGAACCTTGGCAACGATCAGCTCCTCGACGCGCTCGTTGAAAGGTCCGGGCCTGGCGTAGTAGATCATCGCGTCGCCGCCTTCGTAGCCACCTTCACGCAGCACGCGAAGAGACGGCACGTAGCCGAAGACGTCGTTGCTGTACCCGGTCACCCACATCTGACGATCCTGATATTCACGCGCCAGTCGGAGCGCGTAGTCGACGACGACCTCGCCGCCGAGCGCAACCATCGTGAACCCGGTCGACCGTGAACCGAACCGCCATACCTGGACGGGATCGTGCTGGGTCGCGGGTAACCGGCCATCGCGATCCATCAACTGCTTCATGGCGGCCGCGTGCCGCTCCAGGTAGATTGGGTCGATTTTGAGCTGACTATGCCAGCGCGCACGCGTGTGTTCGTCGGCGAAAGGCAACTCCACCGTTCCGTACGCCGTGCGCAGCGATGCAGGAACAGGTGCAGAAGACTTCAATGCGCGATCGACGGCATCGGCAAGAGCGGCGCCATGTGCGTTGACGAGTTCCATTGTTCCGCGCGGCGCCGGGTTGGCGTCAGCTCCGCAGCCGGCAACGAACATCGCCGTCGCTCCTCGATGCCGCTCCTCCAGCGTCGCCTGCGTGACGCCGGCATAATCGCCATGGAACTGTACGATCGTGGGCGGCAGCGTCGTGTTATGGCAGGCGTAGCCGAACACCACCGCTTTCAATCCGTCGGCCCCATCGACGCGCAGGACATGCACGGTATGGTCGACCGGGCCGAGCGGGAGGAAAGCGGTCCTGCGATTTGCCGCGAAGTCAGCGGCGTCCCGGGCGTACGACAGGCGAACGGGCGCGAGCCGCGATACCGCCTCGCCGATGACCGTCGCCAGCTTGTCCTCCAGTTGCGTTGTATAGGCGCGGATGTCCGCCAGCTGCCCCGCCGTCAATCCATACGCAACCGACAACTGCTCATCGACCACTGGTCCGCAATGGGTATGGCTCGAATTGAACAGGACGTCTCGACGCCGTAGATGATGACGACGCTGAACGATGGAGGAGACGCGGTCCGTCATGCGCGCCGTGACGCCGAGGAGATCGGCAGTGACGAGAACCGCGGTTGGCTGGCTGCCGCACCGGAGCGCCAGCGCCTTTGCATGCAAGGGCAGGGCAACGCCCTGCGACGCCTCGGTGCGGGCGGCGAACCCCGCCATCCAGAGCGAACGATCGGGAGTGATGTCGATCGTGGCGACGCCAGCACGCCATCCCTCCACTGCGCGCACGGACTCACGCGACGTCATTGCGATCGCGGCAACGGCAGCGAGAAAGTCACGGCGCTCCATCGGATGCGGTTTACCGCCCGTCCGTCGACTTCTTGAACAGCGGCGTGACGTCCCGTTTGCCCTTCTCCAGGTAGGGCACGCCGTGTTCCATCCAGTCCGGTTTCGCCGCGCCCTTCAGGAAATAGTCGAAGTACTCGGCGAGATGCACGGTCCAATGCTTCTGGTTCTCGCGCTGGCGGAGGCCGTGCTTCTCACCGTTGTACGTGAACATATACGCCTCCTTGCCCAACCGGCGCATCGCGGTGAAGAACTGAATGCCCTGCTGCCAGGGCACCGCATCATCTTCATCGTTCGCCATGGTCAGGTACGGCGTCTTGACCTTGTCGATCCAGTAAATCGGCGAATTCTCGAGATAGAGCTTGGGATTGTCCCAGGGAGGCACGCCGATCCGGCTCTGGGTCCTCTCGTACTGGAACGCGCGCGACATCCCCGTTCCCCAGCGGATACCGCCGTATCCACCCGCCATGTCCACGACCGACGCGCCCGCTTCGACGGCGCGGAACATGGTCGTTCGCGTGATCATGTACGTGATCTGATATCCGCCCCAACTATGCCCCTGGATACCGACGCGCGCAGGATCGATGAAGCCCATCGAGATGACTTTCTGCGTCGCCGGCAGGACGCACTTCAGCGCGCTCTCGCCGGGATAGCCGACGTCGTAGACGATGTCGGGCTGGAGGACGATGTAGCCGTTGCTGACGTAGCGGGTGACGTTGATGCTGGAGCCGCCGGGCGCGGGCGGCACGTAGCGATGGAGGTTGCCCGACAGCTGCTCGTAGATGTAGACGAGCAACGGATATTTCTTCGACGGATCGAAGTCCTCCGGCCTGGTCAGAATTGCCTTCAGCGTTTTACCGTCAGCGTTGACGTACTCGATGAGCTCCGACTTGCCCCAGTTGTAGTCCGCCTGCTGAGGATTGGCGTCGCTGATCTTCTTCATGTCGGTGAAGGCGCCGCTCGATACCCAGAGGTTCGGGAACTCTTCGAATCGAGAGAGTGTGAAGACGTAGACATCGGCATCGCGCGCCTTGATCGGCACACTGATGCTCTTATCCAGCATGAGAAGTTTGGCCGGTGGCGCGGGGCCGTTGAGCGTCACGCGGTATAAGCCGCTCGCTCGCGTATTCTCGTTCACCGCCGAGAGAATCAGCGGCTTGGTGGCCGAGATCGCGTCGTCCTCCGTGTTGCGCCGGCCTGGCCCTCCCTCCTCCTCGGTGGCAGCGGGCGCCTGCTCGGCTCGTGAGTATCGAAAGACGATCTGCTCGCGACGGCCGTCGGTGAGTTTGCGTCCACCGGTGCCATCCGGCTTCACTTCCCAGATGTCGTACCGATCGTAGAGGAGCACGCTCTGGTCGCCTTCGGTCCAACCGGCGCTGCCGTAGGGTCCCGCCGGGGCCGGGTGATCGTCGGTTTCATTCTGGAACTTCACACCCAGTTTCGCGGTCAGCGTGACGTTCTGACCGTCGCTCGTCCGGATCGCGTGCCAGTTGTTGTCGTGGTCGTCGAAGAACAAGACGTAGTTCGATCCGGGCGACATGGTGGCCGGGAAGTTGGCCTTCTTCAGAATCTGCGTCCGCGTCCCATCGCTGAGTGAGACGAGGTAATCATCGTCGTAGCTGCCATCCCACGAGATGAGCTGCTTATAGGGCACATCGGAAACGCCCAGGGCGATGGTGCCGCTGGTGGTGGTCAGGAGCTCCGGCATGTCGGGAGAAGCAAGCTGCGTGAACTTCCCGTCGGCCAGCGTGATCATCGCGCGGAAGCTCCGCTTGCGCTCCTCATCCGCACGAGCCTTCTGCATCGGCTGGATTTCGGGATCCTTGTAGTTCCAGATGTCGACCTTGACCGGTTCGGGCGCGTCGTCCGGCTCTGCATGCGGCGGTGCGGCCGTACCAAAGAACAAGCGAGCGTTATCCTTCGAGAACTCCACGCGACCGTTCTCGCTCACTGCCGTCGGACCTGCCCGCGTGTCCGCCGGCACCGTCAACTCCGACGCCGAGTTCGACGACATCGATGCGTAATACAACTTGAAGCGCGAGGCTTTCGCCGCGTAGTCGTCGCGATCGCTGACGAAAGCCAGCTGCGCCGCCTTTGCATCGAAGGCGAAGCTCTTGTAGGTGCCTTGACCGGTCAGCAGTGTTTTCGTCGAGCCGTCGGCGCTCTTCCTGACAAACGCGCCATCGCTCGCGGGAGTCCGGGATGACACCGAGTACGCCACGGCGCTGCCGTCCTTTGCGACGGCGTACTCCATGACTTCCGCGACGGTGGCATCAGTTGCGGCGGCGAGATCGTGGATGACGAGATCTGTGCCGGGCTCGTGCTTCTTGGCCGCAGCCTTTGCTTCCTGTCCATCGTCGCCGTCCGGTCGCTCCGGTCCGCCACGTCCGTGTGGTGCAGGTTCCGCCGCCCGGAGGTAGACCACCATCCGCACCGGATCCTCGGGAAGGCGAAAGCTCTTGACGTGTTCCGCCAGCGTCGTCACCTGACCATTGGACAGATTGACAACGCCGACTCCTGATTTCGGCATCTCGTCAGGACGGCGCTTGGCCTTTCGCGCCTTGTCGACGTCGGACTTGAGCGGCGACTGTTCAAACACGACGAACCGGCTGTCGGGAGTGATCGTGGGATTTCGGCCGCGGGCGGCACGATACTCGACGTTCGTCTTGAGGTTGCGAACGACGAGGTCACCATCACCATCCTGCGGAACCAGGGCGTAGGCGACCCAGATTCCATCGCGCGATAGTTTCGTGCCCTGGATGGACTTCCAGCTGTCGTAGACGTCATGGGTGATCGGTTTCTTGGCCGTTGGCGGCTCGGCAGCCAACGGCGCGACGCATACGGCGATGACGAACGCGGCAAACAGTTTCTTCATCGTGAACCTCACCACACTCGGCAGGCATCCGCGCGTACCATTGGATCTCCGGCTTTGCAACTGAACGCCTTCTGGAACTCCGGCATATTGCTCAACGGCCCGATGAGACGGAACTTGCCCGGCGAGTGCGGGTCGGTTTCGACCAACAGGCGCGAATACTGATCGGTCACGTTTTCGCAGCGGCTCACCGCGTAGCCGAGGAAGAAGCGCTGCTCAGGGGTGAACCCGTCGACGATTTTCCGCTCCCTGCCTTCCAGCGATTTCTGATAGGCGGCAAGCGCCATCCGCACGCCGCCATTGTCAGCAGTGTTCTCGCCCAGGGTGAGCTTCCCTTTCAAGTGGAGCGGATTCCCCTTTTCATCGTTCACGGGCGAGTACTCGCTGTACTGCTTCTCGATGCAGCTCGCGCGTTCCTCGAACTTCCGGGCGTCCGCTTCGGTCCACCAGTCGGTCAAGCTGCCGTCGGCGTCGAATTTTCGTCCCTCGTCGTCGAATCCGTGGGTCAACTCGTGACCGATCACCCGGCCAATCGCCCCGTAGCTGTAGGCATCGTCGGCTTTCATGTCGAACATCGGGGGCTGCAGGATTCCTGCGGGGAAAACGATCTCGGCGCCTTGCGGATCGTAGTAGGCGTTGACCGTCGGCGGAGTCATGCCCCACTCGGTGCGATCGAGCGGCTTGCCAATCTTCGCGTAGTCCCGCCGGATCGCGAACGCTCTCGATCTGATCACGTTACCGAGATAGTCGTCACGAGCGATCTTCACACTCGAGTAGTCCCGATACTTTTCCGGGAAACCAAGTTTGGTCGTGCTGATCTTGTGCAACTTGCTGACCGCCTTCGCTTTCGTCGCCGGCGACATCCACTCGACGTCCTTGATGTCCTGCTCGAGCGCGAGCATGACGTTGTTCACCAGTTCGCGCGTCTTCTGCTGCCCTTCAGGGCCGAAATATCGCTGGACGAACAACTGGCCAACCGCCTCGCCGAGGTCGACGTCGACGGCGCGGACGCAGCGCTTCCAGCGCGTTTCCATTTCTTTGGTCCCACGCAGGTACGCGCCATTGAACTGGTAGTCTTCGTTGACGAACGCGTCCGACAGCGAGGGCGCGGCGCGGCGAAGGACCCACCAGCGCAGGTACGTCTTCCACGCAGCCACCGGCGTCGTTTCAACGAGCCCATTCAGCTGCGTGAAGAAATCCGGATTCGAGTTGTTCAACTCGGTAAACGGCGGCGCGCCGCTCGCCTTGAAGAACGCGGCGAACTCGACGTGCGGCGCCGATGCGATTACCTGGCTCACGCTCATCGTGTGATCGAGGTTCTTCGGATCGCGGCGCAAGGTCCGATCCATCGATGCCTTGGCCAGCGCTGTCTCGATCGTCACCACGGTGCTGGCATTGGCGGCTGCGACCTCGGGTGAGTCGCCGAGCAACTCGAGCATCTTCTGGACGTGTTCAGTGAATTTCGCGAGGCGTTCGGCATGTCGTGCAACGAGGTAGTAGTCACGGTCCGGCAGCGAGAAGCCGCCTTGATCGATATCCGCGATGACGGAGTTCGGGTTCTTCAGGTCTGGAGAAGAACCAAACTGGAAGAGGGCCGCGACACCGTTTGTCTGGAGCCAGGCGACGGTTTCGATCATTTGGACCTTGTCCTGGATTGCCCCAATGCGCTGCAGGTACGGCTGCAACGGTGCCGCACCTTTCCTGTTGGCAGCGGATTCGTCCATGCACGCCGTGTAGTAATCGCCGACCTGCTTGGCGACCGCCGTCGGAACCGACGACGGTTTCGCGGCCTCTTCGAGGATAGTTCGCAGCCGCTCTCGATTGCGTTCCGCCATTTCGTCGTAGGTGCCAAACCGGGACTTGTCGGATGGCAGCGGATTCTTCGCGCGCCATCCTCCGCACGCATATTGATAGAAGTCCACGCACGGATTCGCGGCTGGGTCCAGTCGGCTCAGATCGAAACCGCTGCTGCCCTGAGGCGGTGAGGCGGGCGCCTGCCCAAGCGCCAGCGCTGCCAGGACGACGATTCGCATCGTTGAAAACGTTCGCATATGTCTGTCTCCGCTGCTGCGCGACGCGTTCGCGAGGAGGCAAGAGCATAGCGCGACACCCTGCCCTGCAGTATGACCTCCGAGCGAATTTGGACCCGCCCTGAACGAGCGCCGATATCGTGCGAGCCGAGGGTGGGCACCTGGCGAAAATCAGTGTTTCCGACGACTTCGGAGGCCGACCGCAGATTTGACCGATCCGACAGCGACAATAATCGCGTATCCGGAAGACTTCAGGCAATTTCAGCCTTGAAATTCAACCAAAAGTCAGCCGTTCGGATCATTTACCGGTGTCCAACTGAGCGGCATCTGCTTTGCGGAATCCGCACATACACGCACAACCCGTGCAATCTCGTCAACGTCCGGTAGTCGAAGACCGCGCGAGTGCCGCGTGGCCTGAAGACGACGCAGTTCGGAGAAACAAATGGCAGGCATTCTCGCAATCGAAGCCGATCGCTCACGCCAGATGCTCTTGAGGGCGCTTATTCGCGAACACGTGCAAGTGCAAGTCACGATGGTGGACTCTGTCAAAGCCGCGATCGCGAGTTTTTCAAAGCACCACCCGGATCTGATCATCGTGCCGACGTTGCTCACGCCTGCGGACAGCGCGCAACTGGCGGCGCACGTCAAGACCGAGGCCGGCCCACACGTACAGATGGTGACGATTTCGGCGCTCGACGTCCTGCGGGAATCGATGCCGGAAGCAAAACGCCGAACCGGTTTCTTCAGGCGGCAGCCTATCAGCCTCGGGCTTCAGTACGATCCGCACATGGTGGGCAAGCAGATCGCCGATAGCCTCGAGCGCGCACGCCTGCTGCGCGCAGAGTACGAGTCAGGGTTCCGTGTGAAGGCCATTGTCGAGACGCCGCGCTTGATCGTCGGTCCGGTTCGAAGAGCCGTGCTCGCGGCTCCCGCCGAGCCGATCGCTCTGCCCAATGATAAGGACCGGCGGTGTGCGCATCGTTCGCCGCAGCAGAGTCCCTGGCTGTGGACCGTTCGAATGCCGTGGGGCACTGACGTCGAACTGGTCAACATTTCCCGCACGGGTGTGCTGATCGAGTCCGGTTCGAAGGTGACACCCGGGGTCACGCTGGAACTGCAGCTGAGCGGTCTGGGCTTGCAGCGGATAATGATGGCGCGCTTCGTTCGCAGCGAAATTGCACACGTCGATCGGATGGGTGTCCGATACCATGCGGCGGCGCAGTTCGAGCAGCCGCTCGATATCCTGCCAATTCACGCCGAATCGACCTCGCCCTCGACGTCTGAGTCGCTGTCCCGGCTGGTCACCGCCGTACTGTCCGACCAGGATCAACCGGAAACGGCTTCGGTTCGATTCGCACGGGGGGTGCGCGGTCTGGTCCAGGCGCGCGACGTGCTCATCCGTCGGGCGCCGAGCGCGCCAGCGGGCGACAGCGAGTCGATTTACTTCAACGTGAGTGGAGAAGGTGACTCGCGCACCATCATGCAGGTGATGTTCGAGCACGATCACAGCGTCACCGCCGCGGAGTTCCGCCTGTTGAAGGCGGCAGCCGTGTTGACGGCGGGCGTGCTCGAGCTCGAACAGCTTTCCCTCGAGAGCGCGCGGCTCGCAGGGACCCGGATGTCAGAGGTGGCGTAGGCCCAGGCGCCTGACGCTGATTTCACGGAGGTGCTCGCGACGACGGTGAGTTGCCAGTTGTCAGTTTCCAGTTCCCAGTTTCCAGTTTCCAGTTTGCCAGTTTCCAGTTGCCAGTCTCCAGGTTCCAGTCAACACTCTGGACCTGCGAACTGGAACTGGAGATTGGGAAATGTCTCGCCTTCACCACACCATGCGCCGCTGGACCGTTCGGCTCGCGTGGTCGGCCTTCCTGATCTTCGCAACCGTCGTCATTGGCGGCGCACTCGATGCCCGGCGACGTCTGCCTGACCTGGCGCCCTGGCACCGCCTTGTCCCGCGAGACTTCCGTGCCTCAGATCTGACGCCGCGATCCTCGCTCGCCGATTACCGCGGGATCGAGGATTTGGCTTTCCACACGGTTCACGACCAGATCGAACAGCGGCTCGACGCGGCCGCCCGCGTACCCGCCAACCGGTACAATCCGGACGGCATCTCGTCTCCGCGACGGCTCGAAATTGACTGGAATCGCACCCAGACCCTTTCCCCCGACGGACCGCCGATCGGAGGCGCGCTTCTCGTTCACGGACTGACCGACAGTCCGTACAGTTTCCGCACGATTGGCGACGACCTCCGCGCACGTGGCTACTACGTGGTCGCGATGCGAATGCCCGGGCATGGCACGGTACCGGCCGGCCTGACGGCTGTCACCTGGGAGGACTGGCTCGCCGCGGTTCGTGTCGGCGCGCGCCACATTCGCTCGACCATCGGCGAAGGCAGGCCGTTGCTGTTGGTCGGCTACTCGAACGGCGGGGCGCTCGTGCTGAAGTACGCGTTCGACGCACTCGAAGGGTCAGGTGATCCACAGGCGGCGAGAATCGTGCTGCTTTCGCCGATGGTGGGCGTTCAGCCATTCGCGTGGCTGGCCCGCGTCATCAGCATGCTGGGTCCGCTCCCCGCCTTCGAAAAAGCGCGCTGGCTCGACATCTATCCTGAATACAACCCGTTCAAGTACAACTCGTTTCCCGCCAACGCCGGGCTGCAGACGTGGCGACTGACCACGACGCTGCAACGGCAGATCGCACGAGCCGCGGCCAACGGCCTCGGATCGCGACTGCCGCCCATGCTGACGTTCCACTCGCTGGTGGACGCCACCGTCAGCACTCCGGCGGTCGTACACGCCTTGTATGACGTGATCGCTGACGAGCGCTCGGAGCTCGTGCTCTTCGACATCAACAGAGCATCCGGGCTGGTGCCGTTCATTCAACCCGCCGATGCGACGCTCTTGTCGCGTCTCACCGACGCCTCGCCGCGCAGATATCGGCGCACGCTCGTCACCAACGTCGACACCGCATCGCTCGACGTCGGCGAGAAATCGATCGCGCCAGGCGCAACCACGATCGAGTCGCGCCCGCTTGGCATGGCCTGGCCCCGAGACGTGTTTTCCCTCTCGCACGTCGCCATCCCGTTCCCTTTATCGGATCCGATCTACGGTCGCGAGGAGACGGCTGACCCCGTGCGAACGATTCGTCTCGGACTCTTGAGTCCGCGAGGCGAGCGGGCAGTCTTTGCCGTTCCGTCCGACACGCTCATGCGCCTGACGTGCAATCCGTTCTTCACCTACATGGACGGGCGGATTGACACGTGGATCCGCGGACAGCACTGACGGCCTCCGGCTCCCAGCCAAGGGAAGGAGCGGCGGCGAAAAGGTGCCAGCTTTACTGCGACGCCCGTGTCTTGCCAAGTTGATCAAGCGCAGCTTTGAATCCAGTGGCAAGCTTCTCCGCCGGCCCGGTTCCCCAGTAGTGCAGGAAAATTACGCTGGGCTGTGTGTTCAACATGTGGTGATGGATGGAGACGACGTCGAGGCCGTTCTGACGGAGCGCTTTGAGCACGGCATTGACCTCTCCCGGCAGCATCGCCACATCGCCGGCAATCGCGGCCTTGTCGTCGGTGCCCACGAACGCGGCCCAGGTGTTCAGGCCCATTCGTGCGTTGATTGGCGCGCCCATCTCGGTGAGCTTGAGATCGTCGCGGCCGACGGTGATCTTGTAGACGGCGCCGGTCTGGTCGCCCGAGTGGCCGGCAATCTGCGCGATCTTTGTCGTGTTGAGTTGCGCTGCCGGGGTCGATGCCGCCGCGGCCGGTGGAGAAGACGACTTGGTCTGCTTGCCAATCAGATCCAGCGCCGGCTTGACCTTGCGCGCGATATCCATGGGCGCGCCGTGCCCGTGCACGTGCATATAGACCATGCGCGGTTCATCCCAGAAGAAGTGATTGTGCAGCGCCGTCACCTCGAGTCCGTTCTCGAGCAGCGCGGACATGACCGGATTGACTTCGTCCTGCAGCAGCACGAGATCGCCCATCATCACGTCCATTCCGCTGCCATTGGTCAGCGCAATCCAACCACCGAATCCAAATGGCGTCGGGGTCGAGACGCCGGCGATGGTGACGGCAACGTCGTTGCGGGGAATGTTGACCTTGAGCACGTTGTCTTTGAAGTCACCCGACTTGCCAAGGAACGACAGCACTTCTTTGTATGCTGGCGGGACGTCCTGAGCAGAGGCGGGCCACGTGCTGATGATTGATAGAAGAGCAACTCCGGCGGTGATTGTCAGTTTATGACGCATTCCTTCCTCCCAGGTTACGACCACGGCGTCGAGGTTTCGGCGCAGCGGGACGTTTGGATTTCGACGCGGAGCGAGCGGCGTTGTCAGACTCGAACGACAAGGCCAGCGCATCGAACATCGCGATGCCTCGTTCCAAAAGGATTTGATCGTCTGCATGGAGGGCGCGAAGACCATCGACCATCCGCCCAACCGCTGTTGCCTCCGGCAGACCGTATTTCAGTTCCTTCATGTCCAGGTCGTGGACAATCTGCCCGACTTTCACGACGGCTCCAGTGTGCACGCTGAAGCGATCCGCGAGCACTTCGAACGTGCACAAGTCGCCGTCATGACTGAACTCGCCCGTGTACATGTCAAAGGGCACACCGTCGTCTCCGGGGCGATCCGCAAACGCGAACGCCGCTGTGGGATCGATGAATCGACGGATGAGCCATGCTGATGCCATCCGATCCACGCCCGGCCGGCGCCGCGTGACCCACCGGCGGCCACGAAAGTCTTCGGGATTCAGAGATGTCTGCGGCGCGGGCGGCGCAGTCCGTCGGCCAGCGGTCGCGCGTTCCAGTCCGGCGAGCGCCTCAGCGGTCTGCCGTCGCGCGGGAGCAGCAAAGAAATCCGTGCGTTCGATGGCGGCGAACCGTTCTCGCAGCGTTCGTAGCAGACGGCCCCCCTGCCCGTTTCTGGCAGCCACCAGCCGTCGTTTTGATTGGGCCAGGCGATCGACGTCTGCCTTGAGCGAGCGATACTCTTCGTCGCGCGCGCGCTGAAACGCGGCGATGATGTCTGCGGTGCCGCCATCGCTGATCGCATCGGCGGCAAACACGGTCGCCTCGCCTCCCAGCGCGACGATTTCGCTTCGAATCCACTCGAAGTCCTCGCGGCACTGGTCCGTGTTGGGCAGGACGTAGACCGAGTTCCTGGCGGGGACGGCGCCCACCTGCTGAAGGCGACGCCAGGTCTTCACGCGGGCGTTCGACGAACGCGTGGGCAGCTGGTGGCCGAGCAGGAGCCAGCGGTGATCGGTCACGTAACTAATGTTACGCCGTTCGGGGTGCTCTCTCACCTGCGCAGGAGCTCAACGGATCGATCCAACCGGCTCGGCTGGCCGGCGTCGATGACATTGGCGCACATCGAGTGAGTGTAATATGTATTACATCTAGATGAAACTTGTGTTTCTCGCGACGTGAGGGTGTTCTTAGATGCCGGCCCCGCCGATCTCCTGGTTGCTCTTCGCCGCGCGATTCGTCCGCTTGTTTGCGTATGGGTCGCTGTCCGTCGTGCTGGTCTTCTACCTGATCGGCATCGGCCTCACTCAGCCCCAGGCGGGAGTGTTGCTCGCGCTGACGCTTGTCGGCGATACCGCCGTATCGTTCCTGATCACCACCCGTGCGGATCGGACCGGTCATCGCCGGATGCTGCTCGCCGGCGCAGTGTTGATGGTCGTGGCGGGAGTCGTATTCGCGCTGACGCACACGTTCTGGATTCTGCTCGTCGCCGCAATCGTGGGAATCATCAGTCCAAGCGGACAGGAAGTCGGGCCGTTTTTACCGATTGAACAGGCGATGCTTGCCCGGACGGTGAGCGAGCGGGACAGGACGCGCGTATTTGCCTGGTACACGTTGACCGGCACTGTGGCCACGGCGCTTGGCGCTCTGGCGGGAGGCATCCTGAGTCAAGTGCCTGGAGACGCGACCTCGCCCGTCGGTGGCTATCGGGTTGTGGTCCTGCTCTATGCCGCGCTCGGCCTTGGATTGATCCTGATTTTCTGGCTGCTGCCAAGGGACGTTCACATCGCGGACGGCTCGATCGCGAAGGACGGCGCTCGGCGAACGATATCAAGCCTTTCGGGAATCGATCGATCTCGACAGGTCGTCTTCAAACTGTCGGCGCTCTTCGCGCTCGACGCGTTCGGCGGAGGTTTCATCGCCCAGAGCTTTGCCGCGTACTGGTTCCATCTGCGATTCGGCATCGATCCGTCGATGCTGGGACCAATTCTCTTTTCCGCCAACCTCCTCGCTGGTCTCTCGGCATTGCTCGCGGCCCGCCTGGCCGCTCGCTTCGGGCTGATCCGGACAATGGTGTGGACGCATCTGCCGTCGAACGTGCTTCTCATCCTGATTCCACTCATGCCGACGCTGGGCCTGGCAGTGGCCCTCTTGATGGTGCGATTCAGCATCAGCCAGATGGACGTGCCAACACGACAGTCGTACGTCATCGCGGTCGTTGCGCCTGAGGAACGGGCAGCGGCAGGGGGGATCACCGGAATCGCGCGAACGTTGGGTGCGGCAATCAGTCCGCTCTTTGTTGGCCTGCTGTTCGCCCGGACATCAACGATCAGCGTGCCATTCTTCCTGGCTGGTGGACTGAAAATTGTCTACGACGTGCTGCTCTACAGAGCGTTCGTCGGACGCGAAGAGCCGGTTGTCCCGGCCACAGTCATTTGAGGATCGGTTCACACGCCTGCGCCTTCGCGACTGCGACCGGTCGGAATGCCCCGCGACACCACCAGCGCCGGCAGTCAAGGACATCGGCATCGCGGGTTCCTCGCCGGTCTCCTCAGCCTGATCGAGATCCTTTTTCCAGGAAATAGTTCAGAAACGTCCGGATGACGGCGATGGCTCCGAGCTCGCCGATGTCCTGCCAAGTGGGCGATTTCTGCCGTTCCGCCTCCGGAATCCAAAACAGAACTCCGGCGGGGCGGAGCCGAAATGCTGTCCTGGGCACGGCGCCTACCAGCGGGCTCCGCTCAAGTCGTTTGGTGCCAGTAGTTCCAACTTGTCGCTGTAAACGCCTTCTGAGGCACGCCCTCTGCTGTTGTTATAGCCGCGGTCGGGTCCCCAGCGTTGCCTCGGCCGGTTCCTTTCAGTGATAACAAAACTGCTCATCGGCGGCAGCCTGATGGCATTGTGCGTCCTGATCCACGCGTCCGGCGTGACATGGGCACTTGGGCGGCTGCGTGCCGTTTCCGGCTCGATGCAAGAGTTCTGGCGCGGAACGTGGGTTTTCATCCTCGTCGCTGCCTGGATAGTCCTCCTGCACCTCTTCGAGATTGCCGTCTGGGCTGCGTTCTATTTCTGGAAGGGCGCCATGCCTGACATGTCGTCCGCCCTCTACTTCAGCGCCGTCACGTACACGACAACCGGCTATGGCGATCTCGTGCTGCCCGCGGAATGGCGGCTGATTGGAGGCATCGAAGCCTTGACCGGCATTCTCATGTGTGGGTGGTCCACAGGATTCTTTTTTGCGGTCGTCGGCCGGATGTCCGATCGGACCCGCGCAACTGGGCGCTGAAGATGGCTCTCTCCTTCAAGCCGTCGCTCAACTGGCTGCTGGCCTTCATTCCGGTCTCGCTCGCGCTCGAGTACGCGCACGTGCCGGCACCCGTGCTCTTCTTTTCGGCGGCCTTATCGATCCTGCCGATCGCACGCCTGATCGTGCTCTCCACCGAGCAACTGGCCACGCGTACCGGCGACGCGATTGGCGGCCTGCTCAATGCCACATTCGGCAACGCACCGGAACTAATCATTGCCCTGGTGGCGCTCCGTGCCGGCTACTTCGACATGGTCCGCGCATCGATCATCGGATCGATTCTCGCCAACCTGATGCTGGCGACCGGAGTGGCATTTCTCCTCGGCGGATTGCGATATCACACACAGGAATACAATTCGGGGGCGGCCAGGCTCTACAGCTCGATGATGTTGATCTCAGCTGTCTCCCTCGGCGTACCCAGTGCGTTCAATCGCTTTTTCTCGCCGGAGGCGACGATCCATGAGGAAAAGCTGGTAAACCTGGGAACCGCGTTCGTGCTGCTCGCGGCGTACGGACTTTATCTCGTGTTCCTGTTGAAAACGCACCCGGACTACTTTCAGAGCGTCACCGCAACCGAAGCGGAACACGGACACGAAGGGCCGCAGTGGAGCGTCGGACGAGCCGTCGGCAGCCTGGTCGGCGCGTCCGTCCTGGCAGCATGGATGAGCGAGATCCTCGTGGGCGCGGCTGAAGGTACAGGCAAGGCGCTCGGCATGTCGGAGGTCTTCATCGGAATCGTGTTTCTCGCGGTCATCGGCGGCGCGGCTGAGAGCGGATCGGCCATCGCCATGGCGCGCAAGAACAAGCTGGATCTCACCATCGGCATCGCCATGGGCAGCAGCATTCAGATCGCGCTCTTCGTTGCGCCGGTGCTGGTATTCGTGAGCGGATTCGTTGCGCCGCAACCGCTGGAACTCTCGTTCAGTCGGGCGGAGATTGGGACGTTGTTCCTCGGGGTCCTGATTGCCGCAATCGTCGCCGGCGACGGCCGGTCGAACTGGTACAAGGGCGCGCAGCTGACACTCGTCTACGCGATGATCGCTATCCTGTTCTACTTCCTGCCGGTCAGCGCGCACTAGGAGCGTGGCCACCCGCCGTATGGAGTGCGGTGAGACGCGCCCTGATATTCCGGGCGCGTGCCTGAAGCGCTTTGCTTCCGGAGCACTCAAAGTCATCGAGGAGTTTCTTCACCACTCGCATCAGGCGCCGATCACCCATAGCGAACCTGGCCAGGCTGTCGAGCGCCCATGCACGCACGAACGTCTGCGGATACGCG
>JBKPNQ010000303.1:0-35712 GCA_046732715.1 Acidobacteriota bacterium
TTGACGCCGCGGAGGTCTCCCAGCCCCTCTTCCCCGACCGTTCCCACAAATGTAATCGGCCCCGGAGTCTGGACCTGTCCGTCTTCCAGTACCCGGACTACTCCAAGAAGTACCGCAAGACCGCGACAATCGTCACTGATACCGGGGCCTTTCAGGACCGACCCGGAGCGCGACGTTCTGACGTCGACATCCTCGCCAAAGACCGTGTCGAGGTGCGCGCTCATAACGAGGTGCGGCTTCGGGCCCGCCCCGTGGCGCTCCGCGATCACATTTCCGGCACGATCGATTCGTACGTTCTTGAGCCCGACGGACTGGAGCGCCTGGCGGAACGCCTCAGCCCGCCGCGACTCCTTGAACGGCGGCGCCGGAATCTCACACAGTCGGATCTGGTCCTCCAGCACCTGCGGCTCGCCGCGCTTGATGCGCTCGAGCGCGGCAGCGACTGCTGGCTCTTGAATCAAGCGGCTTCCGATTTCCGTCGTCGTCGATCCTTGCGCGGAACCTGAAGCGGTCTCGGCAGCGTCGTACGCAAACGACAGGGCGAGCGTTATCACGACAGCGAGCATGGCGCGGCTATCGTACCAATTCTGACTGGCTGCTGGCTGCTGGATGCTGCTTGCTAACGTGCGACGAGCCAGAAGCCAGCAGTGAAAGGGCGGCAGCCAAGAGCCAGCCGCCAACAGCCAATAGCCAGTCGTAATCCAATTGCTTGGTCTTTGTGATTCAACCGGCGATTGTTTTTGACACCTGTCTCGTGGCCGTCACTTCGCTGGAACGTCACGCGGCTCTCGACCGTCGCCAAAAACAGGCCGAAATCAATCGAGATTCGCGTCCTACGGTGTTGAGGAGTACTCGTAAATTACAGAGAACTCTTCGGTACAGGAATTGCTCAGTGTCGGATCGGGGGTCAGCATGATGAGTCTGGTCCGTCTTCTCGGTTTCACGACGCTTGGTTGCGGATGCGTGACCGGCCGGTACCGAGAAGTCGCAACAAATCGTGAGATTACCTACGTCGAAGAAAAGGGCGCGTCGTGCACGCTCCAGGCGCACCGACGCAATCACACGCTCACGCCCGCTCGCGTAGCTGTTCACACGGTCACCGCAAAAGCGTCATAGTTGTTCGAAGTCGGCACACGTTGTGCCGAGAACTCCATCGGGCGCGCTACACTGATCGCCCGATGCCGCACGTTGGGAAGTCAGCACGGCTTCCAAAACCCCACACCATTCTCAAAGGCCGCCCCGGAACGCTCCGCTTCTATCTCGGCGACTGCCTCGACCTGCTTCCTCAGTTTCCAGAGCGGTCGGTTTCGGTTGTCGTGACGTCGCCTCCGTACAACCTGGGCGTCCAGTACCGCAGCTATCACGATTCCCTGCCGCGGGAACACTACCTGGAATGGACGCGTGAGTGGATTGCCGCGGTGCGGCGCGACCTCGCCCACGACGGGTCGCTGTTTCTGAACGTCGGCGCGAAGCCCACCGACCCGTGGACGGCGATGGAGGTGGCGCAGTCCGCACGGAGCCTGCTGCAGCTTCAGAACACCATCCACTGGATCAAGTCGATTGCAATCGACAAGGCGGCGGCGGGCGCGTCGGTCGATCTCGCCCGGGACCTCGCGGTCGGGCACTACAAGCCGATCAACAGCGACCGCTTCGTCAATGACTGCCATGAATTCATCTTTCACTTCACGCCGGAAGGACGCACCCTGCTCGATCGCCGCGCGATCGGCGTCCCATATCAGGATGCGTCCAACATCGCTCGGTGGCAGACCGGCGGAAACAACCGTCGCTGCCGCGGCAACACATGGTTTATCCCGTACGACACCATCCAGAGCCGCGACAAGGAGCGGCCGCACCCGGCAACGTTCCCTCCGCGGGTGCCGGAGTTCTGCTTCAAGCTTCACGGCCTCGAGCGGGTGACGCTTGCCATGGACCCGTTTCTCGGCCTCGGCAGCACCGCCGTTGCCGCTGCCGAACTCGGTCTCGATTTCGTCGGGATCGAGATGGACGAGCACTATCTGATGGAGGCGATCGAACGGACCCGAAGAGTGCTGTGCTAGTCGCTCAGTCAGCAGTTTTCCCTGCCGAGGCGCACGAGCCCACGGCGACGTCGAAGATCCGAAGATCAGACGATCCGAAGAAGATCTCGGAACTCCGCTGCCGCTGCCGCGGGCGGGCCGCGCTTCGCGGTCGAGCGATAAAGCAGATCGCGAAAACGAACACCCGCGCAACCTTTTGGCTGCTTGTTTTCCTGATCTCCTCTATCGCTCGTGGCGTCGGCCAAGGCCAGCGTCCTGCCAGCCAACAAAGACCATCAAAACGTGCGGTGAACGACGCGTCGTGCAGCGTGACAGTGAACGTCGCGACGAACCTGTACAATGACCACGGGGGATGTTCCAGTCGATTCGCATCATCGGCCGCGGCCGGGTCGGCACGGCAGTCGCCGCGCGTCTGTCGCAGCGTGGCTATCAAATAGACGATGCGGGTGAACTCGTGCTCTTGTGCGTGCCCGACAGCGCGATCGCTGAAGTTGCCAGCACGATCGCCCCAGGTCCGTGGGTCGCGCACACCAGCGGCGCGACTCCCCTCTCTGCCCTTACGCCGCACGTCAAGAGATTCGGTCTCCACCCACTCCAGACCATCGTCCTCGGACGCGGACCGGACCAGCTCGATGGAGCGTGGGCTGCGGTGACCGGTGAGACTCCCGACGCCGTCGTGCGCGCCTCATGGTTGGCGATCGAACTGGGACTGAGACCGTTCCCGATCGCCGACGACATGCGCGCGCTCTATCACGCAGGTGCGGCAACCGCGTCGAACTACCTGGTCACGTTGCATCGCGCGGCAAGCGACATGCTCCAACGAGCGGGCGCCCCTCCGGAGGCGCTTCTGCCGTTGATGCAGCGCGTGATCGATAACGGCTTCGAGCTCACAGGGCCGATCGCACGCGGCGACTGGCAGACGGTCGAGGCGCATCTGGCCGCGATTCGACGCTTCACTCCCGAACTAGAGGCCATGTATCTCGCACTCGCCCAACAAACGAAAACAAAAAGTGAAGAGTTAGAAGCGAACAGTCAAAAGTGACAATGTGAGAGTTAAACGTGAAGATTTTCCGCACCATCGGCGAGATGCGCGAGCAGCTCAAACGACTTCGGAAAGATCCGCGGATCGGTCTCGTTCCGACGATGGGCGCGCTGCATGAGGGGCATCTGGCCTTGTTTCGAACCGCGCGCCGCACCTGCGATCATGTGGTCGCGACGATCTTCGTCAACCCTGGCCAGTTCAACGACCCGGCCGATCTGGCCGCGTATCCTCGCCAAGAGCCACGTGACGCAGACCTCGCGCGATCCGCAGGTGTCGATTCGCTGTTCGTGCCGACTGTCGCCGAGATCTATCCAGACGGAGACGCCACGTCGGTCGTTGTTCAGGGCGTGGCGCTCGGCCTCGAGGGGACGTTCAGGCCGGGTCACTTCGACAGCGTCGCCACGGTCTGCGTCAAGCTCTTCAACATCGTCCAGCCTCATGTCGCGTTTTTTGGCCAGAAGGACGCCCAGCAGGTGGCCGTAATGCGGCAGGCGATACGAGACCTCCGCCTTGACCTTGAAATACACGTCGTCCCCACGGTTCGCGAGGCCGACGGACTGGCACTGTCGTCGAGAAACGTGCGGCTGACATCGGCCGACCGGCTGCGGGCACTCGCTATCCCGCGGGCCTTGTCGGAGGGGCTCAGCGCCCACCGGGCGGGCCAGGATCCGGCCGCCGCCGCTCGCGCGGCGCTCGACGGATTGCAGGTGGACTACGCCGATGTCGCGACCTTCGACGGCCAGCCGACGCTTGTCATCGCGGCCCGGGCCGGATCGACCCGCCTGATCGACAATGTGCCCCTCGACCATCCGGAGCTTGCAAGCCTCCAGTAACGTGAGAAGATCATCGATATGGGCGACATGGACCGTCTGACGCTCGCCGGCCTGACCGACCTCGTCCACCACGGCAAGCGCATCGCCATGGTCACAGCCTACGATGCGTCGAGCGCAGGGCTGGCCGACGAAGCCGGCCTCGACATCATCCTCGTGGGCGACTCCGCGGCGATGACCATTCTCGGTCACGACTCAACGCTGCCGGTAACGATGGACGAGATGTTGTTGCTGACACGCGCTGTCACCCGTGCCGTTCGCCGGGCCTTCGTTATCGCGGACATGCCCTTCGGGTCTTACCAGACGGGCGAGGACGAAGCGCTTCGCAACGCAATCCGGTTCGTGAAAGACGCGGGCGCTGACGCGGTCAAGCTCGAAGGCGCCGGACGAACGCTGACGCGGATTGGTGCGATTCGCGATGCCGGGATTCCGGTCATGGGTCACGTCGGCCTGACGCCCCAATCCGCCAGCTTGGCCGGCGGTTACAAGGCGCGCGGACGGACCGCCGCCGACGCGAAACGCATCTTCGACGAAGCGCGCGCGCTCGAACGCGCCGGTTGTTTCGCGGTCGTGCTCGAGGCGATCCCCGCTGCAGTCGCGGCGCGCATCACCGAGGCGTTGAAGATTCCTACGATCGGCATTGGCGCGGGCCCCTCATGCGACGGGCAGGTGCTCGTGTGGCACGACCTCCTGGGCCTCACGCGCGGACACGTTCCTCGTTTCGTCAAGCGATACGGCGACCTCGGCGCGACTGCGCTCGAAGCGCTGCAGCAATACGCCGCCGAAGTCCGTGAATCGACCTTCCCGGACGACTCGCACACCTACACCATGCCGGCAGACGAGCTCTCACGCTTCGAGTCCCAGCTCGGTCAACCGCGCGGCGACCACAGCTTTACGAAGACGTTACGCAAAGGCGACTGACAGCCGCGGACCTCCGGGTAGCTGTGTTAGGCTAAGTGGGCGCGTTTTCTGCGTCCTTTCATCCCTGTTTTCCGGTGAACGACCAGCATTCATTCCGACATCTATCCAGCGGAGTTGCGACACTCGTATGGCCCGTACGTTTCAAGGAGTCTCGATGAAGAAAGTCTCTCGGTTGTTGACCGCATTGGTTCTGGCGGTTTTCTCTCTTTGTGGCACCGCGTTCGCCCAGACTGCGGCGAGCGGGAATATTGAAGGGGTAGTGACCGACGCGACCGGCGCCGTGCTGCCGGGCGTGACGGTAGTCGTCAAGAACACCGCCACCAATATCAGCCGTGAGTTGGTTACGGACGACGCCGGCCGCTATCGCGCCAACGCGCTGCAGCCCGGTGTCTACGAAATTGCCGCCACGCTCGGCGGATTCCAGTCCACCAATGTCGGCAACCTCGAAGTGCTCGTCGGCCAGACACTGGCGGTGGACATGAAGATGCGGGCCGCAGGGATTACCGAAACGGTCACGGTCACGGCCGAGTCGCCGTTGATCGATACCCGACGCACCGACGTGAGCAACGTCGTCGGCGAGACGGCCATCCAGAATCTGCCGATCAACGGCCGCCGCTGGGAGAATTTCGTGCTCCTCGGCCCCGCCGTCACCAACGACGGAAACTTCGGGCTCGTGAGCTATCGAGGAATTTCAGGGCTCTACAACAACAACACGGTTGACGGCGCCGACAACAATCAGGCGTTCTTCTCGGAGGCGCGCGGACGGACGCGAACGTCGTATTCAATCAGCCAGGCCGCCATCAAGGAATTCCAGGTCGGCGTCAGCAATTTCTCGGCGGAGTTCGGCCGTGCCGCCGGCGGCACCGTCAACGCGGTAACCAAGTCGGGCACCAACGCGCTCCGCGGCGAGGGCTTCTACTTCTTGCGCGACGACGCGTTTACCTCGAAGGATCCGTTCTTCCCGGTTGGCATCGATCGGCCGGATGAGCGTCGACAGCAGTTCGGCGTCAGCGCCGGCGGACCGATCAAGACCGACAAGGTGTTCTACTTCATCAACTACGACCAGCAGGTCAGGGACTTTCCGTACTTCGTGCGGCCCAGCCAGAGCACATTCATTACCGGCGGCTGCACCGTTCCCGGGTGTGCGTCGACGCTCGCGTTCTACAACGGCCTCGGCGTGTTCAACCCGCGCGAAGGCAACAACAAGATCGTGCTCGGTAAGGTGGACTACGCGTTCAGCAACAAGAACACGTTCACCGCGCAATACAACATGCATCGTTGGGACTCGCCCAACGGCGTGCAGACGCAGCCGGTCATCTCGGTGGCGCCGTCAGCGAACGGCAAGGACAGGGTGAAGACCGATTTCGCGCTGTTCTCGATGAATTCAGTAGTGTCCGATCGGTGGCTGAACGAGGCACGCGTGCAGATCGGTCGCGACTTCGAGGCGCAGGATCCAAACACACCGAACGGCCCCGGAACCACCGTCACGGGCGGCATCGACATCGGGATCCCGAACTTCCTTCCCCGTCCGAAGTACCCCGATGAGCGCCGGTATCAGTTCATCGATAACGTGACGTGGTACAAAGGCGCGCACAGCTTCAAGACCGGGTTCGATATCAACTACGTCCAGGAAAACCTCATCAATCTTTTCCAGGGCGCCGGCATCTATGCATATCCCAACATTAACGCCATCGCGTCGGACTGCCCGATTGGGGCGACGGGATGCACGCCCTTGGTGTCAGGCACGTCGTCCGATGGGCGTCACTACACGAGCTACAACCAGGCGTTCGACCTGCGCGGCGCCGGTTTTGCCGGTCAGGTGTCGTTTCCGACGACCGACTACAACTGGTTTATCCAGGACAACTGGCGCGCCAACAACCAGTTGACGCTGAACGTTGGCGTGCGCTGGGAGTACCAGAAGTTCCCGCAGCCGACGGAGACCGAGACGAATGGCGTCAAGTTCACCGGCAATCCGGCCTACCCCGCCACCGTCACGCTCAACCAGGACAAGAACAACTTCGGGCCCCGCGTCGGCTTCACCTACGACGTCATGGGGACCCACACGACGGTCATTCGCGGCGGCTGGGGCCTCTACTACGGTCGTTCGAGCAACAGCGTGATTTCGAGCGCGCTGACGAACAACGGCATCACGTTCGCGACTTACACGTTTACGAACCCGACGACGACCGCCGGCGCTCCTCAGTACCCCGCCGTGTTCTCGGCGCCCCCGACCAACGCGGCAAAGCCATCGATTCAGTACCTGTCCCCTTCGCTCGAACGGCCGCAGATCAACATGGCGGAACTGACCGTAGACCGTGCGATCGGTACGGACATCACGGTGTCAGCGTCGTATCTCTACAGCAGCGGTTCTCACCTGCCGACGTTTGTCGACACGAACCTGAATCCCGCAAACTCGCAGGCCGAGTTCATCGTCGACGGCCAGAGCAAGGGCCTGTTCCCGTTCTATCGCAACGGCCGGCCCGACCCGAACATCAATAACGCGATCGAGGTCGCCGACATCGTCGACTCGACCTACAACGCGCTGGTGCTCCAGGTGAACAAGCGCTTCAACAAGGGGCTGCTGTTCAACGCAAACTACACGCTGTCGAAGGCGGAGGACACCGGCCAGAACTCGACGACGTTCATTTCGAACTTCGCGACGATGGTCGATCCATTCGACAACGACGCCGAGAAGGGGCCGGCCTCGTTTGATCGCACCCATCGCTTCGTCGCCAGTGCTCACTACGCGCCGGATTACCTGTGGGGACTCGAACTTGGCGGCACCGGGACTTTCGAAAGCGGCCTGCCGTTGAATCCGACGATCTCGATCAACAGCGGCGCGCTGACTGTTCCGGTCACGGGTGCCGTGAGCACCTCGACGGTCAACGGCAGCGGCGCGTCGACCCGAGCTCCCTGGGATACGCGAAACGGATTCCGGGGAACCGGACGGAAGACCATCGACATGCGCGTGTCCAAGGCGTTCAACCTGGGCGGCCGCCGGCAGCTTGTCGCGCTGTGGGAAGCGTTCAACGTCTTCAACACGATCAACTACACGACGTTTGGAACCACCAAGTACAATGCGATGAGTTCCAGCTACGACGCGACAACGAACAAGGTACTTGTGAACTTGACGTCGAACACCGGCTTTGCCGTCCCGACCACGGCGAGCAACACCCTCTTCGGTCCGCGTGACATGCAGATCGGGTTCAGGTTCCTCTGGTAGCTGGTTACCAGTTACCGGCTTCCAGTTTCCAGCCAAAAAGGAAAGGGCCGCCTCGCTAGTGCGAGACGGCCCTTTTAACTTTGAACTTTTTACTTTGAACTTTCTAGTCCTTCGGCGGCTTCGGCTTGGATGATGTGGTGTTCGATTTCGCCGTCGGTGCCTTCGTCGGCCTCAGGGTGTACTCCGTGCGATAGCGCAGGTCCATGTTCGGACGATTGACTTTGATTTCCACCTTGCGCTTCCGCATCGTCGGATCGGGATTGGACGAGTAGTAGCCGAGGACGTAGTAGTCGCTGGTTTCGGCGTCGATCCGCTTCAGCGCTTTCATGAAGTCGTTCTGGTTGATCGTCGCAAAGCCGCCGGTCTGCTCGGACAGCACGCGCAGGCTGTCCTGCGATGTCCGGATGTAGTTCTGAAAATCCATCATGTCGACGTTCTGGTCGAGATCCGGCATGCCAACGAGGCCGCGCGGGTCGATCGTGTAGATGCTGGTGTTGGCGCGGTTCGCTTCGCGGGTCAGCTCGGCCAACTCTGACGCCAGGTCGGCAAAGCTGAACTCGTTGCCCTGCTGCATGAATGGGTTCACGTCGCTCGCGTTGGAGCCGTCTCCGGTGCCACCGTTGCTCCCGTCGTCATTCCCTGCGTTCGGGTTCATTTCCTTCCACTTCGCTTCGTCGTTCTTCTTGCGCGTTTCGGAAAACGGGTTGAAGTCGTAGCCGTTGCTCACGTAGATGAACGCCTTGCGGCGATTGTGGACTTGCTCGAGGGTCTTCATGATTCCGTACGCGGTATCGAACGCGACGTGCGCGCGATATCGAACTTCGGACGGGCCCTCGGCGCCGAGCGGAGCGTCGAGAATCTCGTTCGGCTTCAGTCCGGCGCCGGAGATCTTGTCGATCGCCTCGGTCAGGCGCTTGCGATCGTAGGTCAGGTCGATCGCCAACGACGACGGCCCGGTGGAGACGATGCCGAACATGTCGCCTTCGTGGACCAACTCGTTCGAGATCTTCTTGAACAGATCTTTGATGCGGCCGGTATTCGGAAAGTCGAGATGCAGGTCGTCAACGAAGATCAACCAGATTCTGCCCGCCGCGTCGTTCGTCGGTTTGCTTGGCGGCAGGATGATTCCCTCCATCGTCGGAGGCGCAGCCGTCGGTTCCGTGTTGTAGACGCGCCCGCCGTGCGTGAGCACGAACGACACGAGCTCCTGCTTCACGCCATCTTCGTATACGTCGAAGTCGCCCTTCTTGAGATCCGCGATGAACACGCCCTTGTTGTCCCGGACGATGACGTCGGTCGAGACAATGTCGAAGCTGCGGCGGATGACCGTGCCCTGATTCGTCGGGGCGATCACCGGCTTGTCTGGCGACGGCTGCTGCGCAGTCGCCGGCTTTGGAGGAGTAGACGGCGCGTCCTGGGCGTAAAGTGAAGCACCAGCCGCCAACAGGGCGGCGGCCGCAGACACTTTCAGCGCCCGCTGAAAGTCAATGGCTTGCATGGTCTTGATTATAAAGCTACTGGTCGTCTTCGCGCTCCGCAGGGGGATCCAGCCCATCCATCTCATCTCCTTGGTTTGGCAGGCGCTCGTCAGCCCCCGGGCCGGAGATGCCGTCGCGCATCTCCTGTCGGTCGCCCTCGCCCTCGGGCGGCCGGCGTCCGGAACGGCGTCGGCGGCGTCGCCGCCGTCCAACGACGCTTCGGAGCGACTCGAATACCGATTCGTACGACTCGAGACCTGCCGTCACTTCGGCATCGGTGACCCAGGTGTCGGGGTTTAGACGCTCGGCCTGGGTTTTCAGCTCGTCCTGGCGCTGCGCATCTGCAATCGTCTCGGAAATCCGCGCCAGCACTTCCGAATAACGAGCTCGCAGCCGCGAAAGTCCTTCTGATCCGAGTCGCGTTTCGACGGCGCTGATGGCGTCGCCGGCATGCGGCCGCTCCACAGCCACCTCCACACGGGGCTCAGCCAGGAACTCCTCGATCAGATCGACCTCTGGTGGCTCGACGCTCTCTTCGCGCAGAACAACCTCATCCGGCATGGTTGTTTTCGGAGCTGCAAAAGTGGACGCCTCGGCGTCCATGGAATTCGAACTGGCTGGAATCGGCCGCTGGTTTGGCATCGGGCTGGGCCGAGACTCGCGCGGCTGACCGTCCCGGGAACGCGGCCGGTTGCGGCGTTCCGTCTGCGCCGGGCGCGCCTCGGCTGGAGACTCCTGCGACTTCAGGATTCGGGTCCAGTCGAACTCAACGTCAGGATTGTGCTCCTCGATGAGTCGAATCGCATCTTCGTCGAGCGCCGAACGCCCGATGCGGACTCCGGGTGGGGTCCTAAACCAATAAAGGATTCGCGAACGCGGCTTGCCGCGTCGGCGGCCGCCGCCGGCATGGGTGTCGACGACAAACGTGTTCTCGTAGCCGCGTTTATCGCGGCTGAACCTGAGGTGCGGCAGGGCTACTTCCTCTTTTGTGCGCGTGGCGCGCTCTTACGCGCGGGTGCCTTGCCACGAGCCGAAGACGCCTTCCGCGCCGGAGGCTTCGCACGCCGGGCTGCGGCAGAACGTGCGGCGGAAGGAGCAGGACGCGCAGGCTTGTGAGCGGAAACCCGTCGAACTTCAGGTGTCGGGGCGCGATGCACCATCGTGAATCGCGTCTGGTCCCCAATCGTGTGATAGCTCCAGATTTCGGCGACGTTCACCTGGTTCTCGGCCGCGAGCCGGCGCGCGATATCCACGGAACCGGCCGGAACATAGAGATGAAACGGCGCGCGTGCGCGTCCGAGGTGCGCCCACTGCGCCATGGCCTCGAGATGGTTGACCGATTCGGCCGTCTCAACCTCGACCGTGCACATCAGCTTATGACCGCGGTCGGTTGACGTCAGGACAAGATCAGGAAAGATCTGGACTTGCCCAATCCGCACGGGCACCGTCTGGTCTTCGCCGATGTTCGTGACAACGTCATGGCGACGCTTGAGTCGAACCTGAAGCAGGCGGATGACGCGGTCGTGCTCCAGCTGCTCGCGAACAGGGCGAACCAGTATCGGGCTCACGTGACCTCCACGCGGGAGAGAATATCGGAAGGTTGGGGAAAAAGAACCGGCAATTCTAACGTGTCCGCGCGGCTATTGTATAGCGAAACGAGGCACCGGCGAGACTCGACCTTGACGGGCCATGTCTTTTGCCATCAGAATGATGCAGTGATTGGCTCGACCGAAAGCATCACCGACGAAATGACACGGACGATCCTCATAGTAGACGACGATCGATCCGTGGCCGACACTTTCGCTCGAATGCTCAAGCTGGAAGGCTTCGGCGTCGTTACCGCCCTGTCTGCCGAAACCGGCCTCGAACTCGCCGACAGCACACGGCCTGACGCCATCATCCTCGACATGCGGATGCCAATCACGAATGGATTGCAGTTCCTGCGAACCGTTCGATCGAAACCGCATCTGGTCGATGTACCGGTGGCCATCGTCACTGGCGATTATTTCCTCGCTGAATCGATCCAGCACGAGTTGAAGTCCCTGGGCGCGTCCATCCGGTTCAAGCCCCTCTGGCTTGAAGATCTCATCGCGCTGGCCAAGACCCTGGTCTCGGCGTGAACGATCGCTTTCTCAAAGCCTGCCGGCGAGAGCCGGTTGACACGACGCCCGTCTGGTTCATGCGCCAGGCGGGCCGCTACATGTCGGACTATCGGGCGTTGAGGCAGCGGTACTCCCTTCTCGATATTTGCCGGGCGCCCGAACTCGCGGTCGCGGTCACGCTTCAACCGGTCGATGTCATCGAAGTCGATGCCGCGATTCTGTTTTCCGATCTCTTGATCCCATTCACCCCGATGGGTCTCGATTTCGATTTCATCAAGGGCGAAGGCCCCGCGATCGCGCACCCGATCCGGTGCGCGGGCGATGTGGATCGGCTGCGGCGGTTCGATCCTCGCGAGGCGCTCCCCTTCGTGCTGAAGACGATACGTGCGCTTCGGAGTGAACTGGTGAATCGGGTGCCGCTCATTGGCTTTGGTGGCGCGCCGTTCACCCTCGCGGCGTACGCGATTGAGGGTGGCCCATCGACGACCTATGCGCGTACGAAGGCATTCATGTACGCGCAGCCTCGCGCCTGGCATCGTCTCTGTGAACACCTGGCGGAGATGATGAGCGACTATCTCGCGGCGCAGGTTGAGGCGGGTGTGCAGGCGTTGCAGCTGTTTGATTCCTGGGCCGGCGCCCTCAGCCGAGCCGACTATCGCGAGTTCGCACATCCGCATTCGGCACGCATTCTTGACTCGATTCGATCGCTTGGCGTGCCGGTCGTGCACTTCGGCGTCGGCACCGCGGCGATCCTCCCCGACCTCGCCGACGCTGGTGGCGACGTGATTGGCGTCGACTGGCGGCTGCCGATCGATGAAGCATGGGCGATCGTCGGACACGATCGCGCGGTGCAGGGCAATCTCGATCCGTCACTGCTGCTGGCGCCGCCGGAGCGACTGCTTGCCGCCGCCGACGACGTGCTGCGCCGCGCCGGCGGACGCGAAGGACACATCTTCAATCTCGGCCATGGCATCCTGCCAAGTACGCCGCTCGAACACGTTCAGGAACTGGCGAAACACGTGCACGAATTCAGAATGTAATTACCAGTTTCCAGTTGCCAGTTTCCTGTTGCCAGTTTGAGGTTCCAGCTCTCCGCTTCTAGCGGTTCGAACCGGTCCGATCTGCGACCCGCGATTCGCGCCAGCGGTAGAATCGACTCTGTGATCGCAATTGTCGGCGGCGGCATCACCGGCCTCGCAGCGGCGTACGAGCTCACCGTCCGCCGCGTGCCGTTTCAGTTATTCGAGGCGTCTCCCAGGCTGGGCGGCATCATTCGGACCGAGCACGTCGACGGCTTCACGATCGAAGCGGGACCGGATTCGATCCTCGCGCAGAAGCCAGCGGCGATCGGGTTGTGTGAGGCGCTCGGACTCGGCCCACGCCTGATTTCAACGACCCCGCCACGAACCGCGTTTGTCCTGCACCACGGCCGGCTCAGCCCGCTGCCTTCCCCGTCGGTGCTCGGCATTCCGACCACGTGGCGCGGTCTGATGGCCTACGACCTGCTGTCGGTTCGCGGACGCGCGCGAGTGGCTCTCGACTGGTTCATTCCGCGGCGGACGACAGATCAGGACGAGTCGGTGGGCGCATTTTTCCGGCGGCGATTCGGAGAGGAGACCGTCCATGCGATCGCGGAGCCGCTCCTTGGCGGAATCCACGCGGGCGATATCGAAGCGTTATCCATCAAATCGCTTTTTCCCCGTTTCGTCGACGCTGAATTGCGTCACGGCAGCGTGTTGGGAGCGTTTCGCGACAGCGGGTCGAGCGGAGGCGGTCAATTCAGATCGCTGCTGGGTGGGATGGAAGAGCTGGTCGCCGTACTGGAGTCGCGGCTCCCGGCGGAATCGATTCGACGGAACTGCGCGGTCAACGCCATCTCGCCATCGGCTCGCGGGTGGCACGTGGGTGCGGCCGGCGTGACGGCAACGGCCCAGGCCGTTCTTCTCGCGTGCCCGTCGCACGTGGCGAGCAGTCTTCTGCGACCGGTCGATTCCAGGGCGGCAGACCTGTGCACCGAAGTGCCCTACGTCTCGACCGCGAGCATCGCGCTCGCCTGGCCGCGACAGGCGGTCGGTCACCCGCTCAACGGATCCGGCTTCGTCGTCGCGCGGACCTCGAACAACCTGCGGATCACGGCATGTACGTGGGTGTCGTCAAAGTGGAGCCGCCGCGCACCTGCTGGAGCCGTCCTGATTCGCGCCTACGTGGGTGGAGCACACGATCCCTCCGCCGTCGACATGATGGACAACGAACTCGTCGAGCTGGCGTGCCGCGAGCTGACGCCGATCCTGAAGCTGACCGGGCCCCCGCAACTCGCCCGCGTCTATCGCTGGCGCCGGGCTGGCGCTCAGCACAACGTCGGCCAGACCGCCCGCGTCGCCGAGATCGAGCAGCGGTTGAGCGCTCGCCGTGGCTTGCTTGTCGCCGGAAGTGGCTTTCGGTCGGTTGGGATTCCTGATTGCGTCGCAGACGGACGCGCCGCCGCGGCGTCGGCGTGCGGTACTATTGCCTAATCGCGGCTGGCGATTTGCGGTTCGCGCTTCGCCTTATAACTCACGGGAGCGCCTGCGGCCCGAGCGAGGCGCCGAGGCCCCCAACGCGGCAGCCGCGTCGGGGTGGCCGTATGGGGGTGGGGCCCCACGCGCAGTGAGGAATGCAGACCTAGCGGTGGATGTGAGACATCAATGAAATTGAGCGTTTGTATATTTGTTGCCATAACGGCTGTGGGCGCCGTCTTGTCAGCTCAGTCGCCGGAAGTTCAGAAAATCCTGGCCGACATCAAGGCCAAGGACAAAGGACTGCTGGCGGTTTCTGAAGAGGACGGCAGATTCCTGCGCCTGATGGTCGCGTCGAAGAAGGCGCAGCACGCGTTGGAGATTGGCGGCGCGAGCGGATACAGCGCCATCTGGATCGGCATGGGCCTTCGGGACACCGGCGGCCGCCTCGTGACGATCGAATACGACCCGGCCCGGGCGAAGGAGCTCGCCGACAACATCAAGCGTGCCGGGCTGTCGGACATCGTCCAGGTGATCGCGGGCGACGCGTTCCAGCAAATCCCGAAGGTCGCCGGCAGCTTCGACTTCGTGTTTCTCGACGCGTGGAAAAAGGACTACAAGCGGTTCTTCGACATGGTCTATCCCCGGCTCGACAAGGGTGGGCTCTTTCTTGCGCACAACGTCGTGAACAAGAAAAGCGAGATGGGGGATTTCCTGGACGCCATCCAGAAACAGCCAACCGTCTGGACGACAATTGTGTCGCCGTCTGGGGAGGGGATGTCCGTCACGCTGAAGCGTTAGAGCCCGACGCTAGTCTTCCGCATTCGGCGCGGCGGCGGTCACCGTGGCCTTCTTTGGTGCGCGCTTCTTGCGCACCTTCGTTCCGCGCAGGCCTGACGGCACGGGTTCGTCGCTCGGTTCGAGACGTGACATGCTCGTCAGGAATTTCTTCACGCCGTGCTCATCGAACTGCACGCGCGTGTACGCGTCCTCGACGGCAATCACCGATCCCAGGCCGTAGGTAGGTTCTACGACGCGGGCTCCCACATCGAACCGCTTCATAACGAGCTCCTTCACCGGCTGCTTCCCGTAGTCGGTGCCGCCGCAAACCCTAGACTATCTGATATTTAAGGCGGCCGTCAACCATCCGGCCGTGTGGTACAGTCCACGTTGCCTCATGCGGCCCGTCCACATCATTGGCGTCTCGCTCGACCTTGGCGGCAACCGGCGGGGTGTGGACATGGGGCCGTCCGCGTTCCGCATCGCCGGGCTTGGCGAGCGTCTGGTCGCGCTTGGCACCACGGTTGTGGACGCCGGCGACCTCGTCGCGCCGATCCCCGAAACCAAGTCGTTTGGCGACCCCGGCAAGAAGTACATTCGCGAAATCGCGCGCGTCTGCGAGAAGTTATACAAGGCGTCACTGACGTCGCTCGAAAAAGGGGCCTTCCCACTCGTCCTGGGCGGCGATCACAGCCTCGCCGCCGGATCCGTGGCCGCGACGGCCGACTTTCTCCGGCGCGAGGGCAATCCGATCGGACTCGTCTGGGTCGACGCGCACGCCGACATGAACACGCCGGCGAGCACGACTAGCGGCAACGTTCATGGCATGCCGCTGGCGTCGCTCCTCGGTCCGGAACCGGCAGAGCTGTCGCGGATCGGCGGCTTTTCGCCAAAGGTGCTGCCGCAGCACACGGTCCTCATCGGCATCCGCAATCTCGACGAACGTGAAAAGGAAATCGTCCGCGCCTCCGGGGTCCACGTCTTCACCATGAAGGACATCGACCGATCCGGGATTGCCATCGTCGCCGAACAGGCGCTGGCGATTGCGGGCAAGGGCACCGGTGGGGTGCATCTGTCGTTCGACCTGGATGTCTGCGACCCGGCCATCGCGCCGGGTGTCGGGACGCCGGTCAAGGGCGGGCTCGACTACCGCGAAGCGCACATGGTGATGGAGATTGCAGCGGACTCGGGGCTGCTGCGCGCGCTCGATCTCGTCGAAGTGAATCCCATCCTCGACGACCGCAACATGACGGCGATTCTCGGCGTCGAACTCGCCACCTCGGCGCTCGGACAGAAAATCATTTGAGATTGCTGATTTCTGATTGCTGATTGTTGATTGACCAATCGACAGTCAGCAATTCTGGTATGTTTTCGCCCATGCGCAAGCTCGCTGTTCTGGCTGTCTTCGTTGCGATCATCCTGATTGAAGTCCACGCGGCCGACAACCGTCCCAACATCATCTTCATCATGTCCGACGATCACGCCGCGCACGCGATCGGCGCCTACGGCTCGCGGGTCAACCAGACGCCGAACATCGATCGGCTCGCCCGCGAGGGGATGCTGCTGCGGAACGTGTTCGCGACCAACTCCATCTGCACGCCGAGCCGCGCGACGATCCTGACCGGTCAGTACTCGCACCTGAACGGCGTCCCGGTTTTCAATCGGTTCGACAGCTCGCGCACGACCGTGGCGAGCCTGCTACGGCGCGGCGGCTACTACACCGGCATGATCGGCAAGTGGCACCTGGGCAGCGATCCGGTGGGGTTCGATCGCTGGGAGATTCTTCCCGGACAGGGCGCGTACTTCAATCCAATCCTCTACACCGCGACCGGCGAGAAAACCTACGCCGATCGGTACGTCACGGATGTGCTGACCGATCTCGCGATCGACTTCTTGAAGGCGCGGCCGCGCGAGAAGCCGTTTTTCCTGATGCTCCACAACAAGGCGCCGCATCGTCCGTGGGAGCCTGATGCCGCGCATCGGGCGCAGTTCGCGAACAAGTGGATCCCGGAGCCGGAAACGCTCTGGGATTCGTATGCCACTCGCACGGACGCGATCCACGAGAACCTGCAGCGTGTCGCCGGCGACATGACCCGCCGCGATCTGAAGCTTCCGCCGCCGGCTGGTCTAGCCGGCACCGCGCTGACCGAGTGGCTGGGGACGAAGATTGACTCGGTCACAATCGAGCGAGACGGCAAACCCCTGACGCTGACCGGTGAAGCACTGGGGCGATGGAAGTACCAGCGCTACATGCAGGACTACCTGGCCACCATTCAGTCCGTCGACGACAACATCGGGCGGCTCCTCAAGTTCCTCGACAGCAGCGGGCTGACGAAGAACACCGTGGTGATCTATACGAGTGACCAGGGCTTCTTTCTCGGCGACCACGGGCTGTTCGACAAGCGCTTCATGTACGAGGAATCGCTGCGAATGCCGTTCCTCGTCCGCTGGCCGTCCGGCATCAAGCCGGGGACCGCGAGCGAGGCGATGGCGCTCAACGTCGACTTTGCTCCCACGTTTCTCGATCTCGCCAATCAGCCCGTCCCGGCGGACATGCAGGGGCGAAGCCTCGTTCCGTTGTGGCGCGGCCGGCCGCCAGCCGACTGGCGGACATCGATGTACTACCGCTATTACCACGATCCGGGTGATCACAACACGCGCGCCCACTATGGCGTCCGCACGCGGACGCACAAGCTGATCTACTTCTGGAAGAAAGATCAGTGGGAGCTCTTCGATCTCGTCAACGACCCGCAGGAGATGCACAACGTGTACGGCGAACCGGGTCAGGAGACCATCACCGCCACGTTGAAGGCGGAGCTGCTCAGGCTGAAGAAGGCGATGAAAGACGACGACCAGTTCGCGAACGAGCAGCCGCCAAACGGCGTCGACGGCCCGGCCGCGAAGCTGCGAGGCAGGTAGCGGACTGAGCGGAAAGACGCATCGATCAACCGGCGCGAGCGGACGAGCGAGCGCTGGCAGGCGCTGGGGGTGCCCGCCTTCGCCAAGGCTACGGCGAGGTCTCGCCGTAGCGCGATGGATTAACAAGGCGCGGAGGCGGAGGGCCCCAGCGCAATAAGAAATGCTGAAGGAGTCGCCACTCATGAATCTCTACGACTCCACCTTGAGTCGTTTCTCGCGCCGTCAACTGCTCAACGCCGCGTGGAAGCTGGGCGCTGCGGCGGTGCTGCAGCCCATCGTCTCCTCCAACGTTTTCGCACAGGCGATCTTCGGCTCCTACCCTTTCACGCTTGGCGTGGCCTCGGGCGATCCGTGGCCTGACGGCGTCGTCCTGTGGACGCGACTCGCGCCCGATCCGCTGAACGGCGGCGGCATGCCGAAGGCCAAGGTCGAAGTCGGGTGGGAGATCGCGCGCGACCAAGCCTTCCGCACGATTGAACAGAAGGGAGTCGCTGTCGCGCGGCCGGAGGTCGGGCACAGCGTCCACGTCGAAGTCGAGGGACTGCAGCCCAGCCGCGAGTACTGGTATCGCTTTCACGCCGGCAGCGAGGTCAGCCAGGTGGGGCGGACGAAAACCGCTCCGGCCGCCGACGCGATCGTCGATCGCTTGCGCTTTGCAGTCTGCGGATGCAATCACTATGAGGCCGGGTACTTCACCGCATTCCGCGGCATCGCTGACGAGCGGTTCGATTTCGTCTTCCACACCGGCGACTACATCTACGAGGACCGCGCCGACGGCGGCAAGAATCCCGCGGTCGTCCGCCAGCACAATAGCGAGGAGATCTTCACCGTCGTCGACTACCGGAACCGGTACGCGCTCTACAAGTCGGATCGGAATCTGATCGCGGCACACGCGTCGGCGCCGTTCATCATGGCCTTCGACGATCACGAGGTCGATAACGACTACGCCGGCAGCGCGGACGAGCACGACACACCGCCGGAAGTGTTCCTGCTGCGCCGGGCGGCCGCCTACCAGGCGTACTACGAGACGATGCCCCTGCGCCGGGCCGCTGTTCCGCACGGCCCGGACATCCGGATGTATCGTCGATTGAAGTTCGGAACGTTGATGGATATGAGCGTTCTCGATACCCGTCAGTTTCGCAGCGATCAGGCCTGCGGAGGCGGGACCGTCACGGGCTGCGCTGCCGCCGCGGATCCGTCGCGCACGATGCTCGGAACGGAGCAGGAGCGCTGGCTGTTCGATCAACTGCCCACCGCTCGTGCCACGTGGACCGTGGTCGCTCAGCAGGTGCCAATGTTCGCGCGCGATGCGTCCGGGGCCAATCCGCAGGCCCAATACTCGATGGACAAGTGGGATGGCTATACCGCCGACCGCGATCGGGTGTTCGCCAAGCTCAAACAGACGAAGGCGCCGAACCCGATCGTCCTGTCCGGCGACGTGCACATGCACTACGGCTCGGACCTGAAGCTCGATTTCCGGAATCCCCGTTCCGAGACCATCGCCGTCGAGTTCACGAATACATCGATCACGTCAGGCAGCGACGGCACCGACGTAGCCGCGATCTGGGAGCAGATCCGTGGCGACAACCCGCACATCAAGTATCACAGCGCCCGGCGCGGCTATGTCTCGTGCACAGCCACGCCGAAGACGATGCAGGCTGACTTCAAGATCCTTGATCGCGTCACCATTCCCGACCAGCCGATCAGAACCGGTGGATCGGTCGTCGTCGAAGCTGGTCGCTCGGAGGCACTCTTGAATCACTAATCGCTAATCACTGATCCTGAATCCCTGATCCTCGCATCACTAATCCTCGAATCCCTGATCTTTTGCATCTCGTGAATCGTCGAATCCGCGAAGGAGGTCACGATTCAAAGATTCGACATTAGCGATTCGACGATTGGGGATTCGACGATGAGGGATGCAGGATCAGTGATTAGCGATCAGCGATTCCCTGCTCATCGAGCCAGGCGTGGATCGGGCTTCAACGTAAACGTCTGCGTGTAGCCCCGACCGTTGACGGTGAGCTTCGCGGTGAATGTCCCCGTCGGGGGCGGTGTTGCCGCGCCTCGACCGCCGCCGAAACCGCGACCGCCTCCGCCGGGACTCCACACGACCCGGTGCATCCCCGCCTCGGTCGAGAACGGTTCCGGGGTCGGCCGCCACAATGCCGATGTATTGGGAATCCCACCGCCTGCCGCAGCGCCACGTCCACCTCCACGCCCGCCGCGGCCAGTGGACGCACATCCCGAATCCGCCAACGGCGCGCTGCTGAAAAGTGCGACGCACGCGCCGCGCGCATCGAGAATCTCGAGCGATACCGGACCGGTCGCGGCGGACTTGAAGTAGTAATCGATCGTGGCGCCGTTCGGTGCGTTCGGCGCCTGCGGTTCGTCCTTCTGCGTCGGCGTGCCGTTGTCACCGCCCTGGTTGAACAGGACGGCGTCAGCGGGTTTGAAGAGATACACATCGGCACGCGCGACCTCATCACTCGCCTGCCGCAACGGGCTGATGTCGTCGATCACCCAGAAGCCGCGCCCGTGGGTCGCGACGATCAGATCGTTGCCGTAGATCTCGAAGTCACGCACTGACGTCACCGGTAAGTTCAGCTGCAGCGACTGCCAGTTGTCGCCATCGTCGAACGACACGTGAATACCACGCTCCGTTCCGGCAAACAGCATCCCTTTCCGGACGGGATCTTCCTTGACGACGTGAACGTAGCCGTTGGCAGGGAGGCCGTGAGTGATCTCCTGCCAGGTCTTGCCTTGATCGCGTGTCCGATAGATATGCGGACGGAAGTCCGACAGTTGATGACGATCGACGGCGGCGTAGGCCACCGCTCGATCCGTCTGCGATCCTTCGATGCCGGTTACGCGGCTCCATGAAGTGATCGCCGGCGGCGTGACGTTCTGCCAGGTCTTCCCTGCATCCGTCGACAGGTGAATGAGCCCGTCGTCGGTGCCGAGCCAGATCATCTCCGCGTTAGCGGGCGAAGGCCCGATGGCATAAATGACACCTCGCTTCCCGTTTCGATCGGTGTCTTCCGCAGCAACCGGATCGAGGCTTGGCGGAACACCCGGATCCGGACGTGTGAGATCGGGGCTGATCTGCGTCCAGGTCTGCGCCCCATCCGTCGTCCTGAAAAGAAACTGATTGGCATAGTAGAGTGCGTGAGGATCGGCCTTGGAAAACACGAGCGGCTGGGTCCAGTCGGTTCGCGCGGGTTCAGGGCTGGTCGGTTGGGCGGTCTGCAACGGCACGTTCAACTCCAGGTCGTACCGCGTGCCCAGGCCGCCGAACACCATCCCTGGATGCAGCGGGTCGCCCGCAGTCATGCCACTCTCCCCGCCGGGTCCGATCGGTTCCCAGTCGCGCATAGTAATCGCGGCAAACTTCCCGCGGGACCGCACCGCGACCGCGCCGCTGTCCTGCTGCGCTCCCGTGACCCAGTACGGCGTCCGATAATCCACCGACAGGTGGTAGATCTGCGCCGTGGGCTGGTTCAGCCACGAGCTCCACGTGACGTCGCGGGGATCCTCCGTCGTCGCGTTGCGGGTGATGATCGTTCCCTGGTCGCTCGCGACGACCATCGTGTTCGAATCGTCGGGCGATACCCAGGCGCCCTGGTAGTCATCGCCACCGGGCGAGCCTCTGAGCGCAACCCACGTCTTGCCGCCATCCTTCGATCGCGACAGCGACACATTCGGGACGTAAACGATGTCGGCGTTTCGCGGATCGACGGCGACGTGCTCGAAATACCATCCGCGTCCGAACAGTGCGCTGTCGCTCGAGAGCTTCGTCCACGTCGCTCCGGCATCGTCCGAACGATAGAAGCCGCCCTGCTGCGAGGCGGTGGAACCTCCGCCGCCGCGCCCACCTCCCGCCGCCGCGAGGCCACCTCCGGCTGCGCCGCCTCGTCCGGGCGGCGCTCCGGGGCAGGGCGTATTCGGCGGAGCGCCTTCTGGAAGGAAGTCATCCACCACCGCGTAAACTCGACGAGGATTGGCTGGCGCGACGGCGAGGCCGACTCTCCCGACGCATTCCGCGGGCAGTCCTCCCTTCAACTGATTCCAGGTCGTTCCGCCATCAGTCGACTTGAAGACGCCACCACCGGGACCATTGCTTGGCTGGTAGGTGTACCAGGGCGGACGACGAGTATTCCACAGCGCGGCGTAGACCACCTGTGGATTCACCGGATCGATGACGACGTCCACGGCGCCCACGTTGTCGTTCTTGAAGAGGACCTTCAGCCAGGTTTTGCCGCCATCGCGAGAGCGGAATACACCACGGTCGGGATGCGCTTGATACAGGTGTCCGATGGCCGCGACAAACACCACGTTGGCGTTCTTCGGATCGACGGCGACCTTTCCGATGTGCTGCGTGTCGTCGAGACCGATGTGCGTCCAGCTCTTCCCCGCATCGACGGACTTGTACATCCCGTTTCCGTATCCGACCGAATCGCGCAGCGTTGATTCGCCGCTGCCGACGTACACCGTGTCTGGCGCCGACGGAGCGACAGCGAGCGCGCCGATAGAGGCGACGGGCTGCGAGTCGAATATCGGCAACCAGATGCGGCCGGCATCAATCGTCTTCCACACGCCCCCGTTGACGGCGCCGAAGTAGAACTCATTTGGACGACCGGGAACGCCGCTGACCGTGTCCACACGGCCGCCCCGGAACGGGCCGAGCATTCGCCACGTGAGTCCGGAATACAGACTCGCGTTCATCGTCGACTGCGCGTCGACCGGCTGTCTCGTGCTCCATTGCACAGTCACCGCGACAGCCATCGCTACGATCACCAAAGGTCGAAGTACAAATCGATATGAACGCATTCCTCGCTCTGCCTTCCTCGGTTGATGTCTATGTTCCGACCGGATCCGTGATGCAGGATCCCGATCCGATCGCCACCGCAGTCTACTGCGAGTAGACCTCGACTGCATCTCCGCGGTACTCTCATATCTGGATGCGGCGATACCTGCACGTGCTCTTGGCGGCTGCGATCGTCGCGACGGCGGTCACGTTGCCGACGGCCCAGACACCGTCGTCGAGCGGGCGCGAGGGTGTCAGCGTGACCACTCGATCGCGGACCTTACAGCCCGGCGAGGTTGTTGTGCTGACGGTTCAAGGCAACAGAGATATTTCGTCGGTGCGTGTTCACGCGTTCGGTCGGGACCACGTCGGCTTCCCTTTGAAACCCAGGCTGTGGCGCGTGCTTGTCGGCATCGACCTCGACACGGCGCCGCGGACTTATTCCGCTGAAGTGTTCACCTCCGACGATCCCGTCGCGACCAGCGTCCCCCTGCGCGTGATGCCTGGCCACTTTCGCACGCGGAAGCTGACCGTGGACGAGGCCTTCGTCAATCCGCCGACAGAGGCGCTCGACCGGATCGCGCGCGAAACGGCGGAGTTGAACGAGCTGTGGGCTCACTCATCGACGACGAAACTGTGGACGGATCCGTTCATGAGACCAGTGCCGGATCCGGCGAACAGCGCGTTCGGCACACGCTCGATTCTGAATGGGCAACCTCGGAGCCCGCACAGCGGCGCCGACTTCAACAGCGCGACGGGCACGCCCATCAAGTCGCCGAGCGCGGGCCGCGTCGTGTTGGCGGGTGATCGCTATTACACCGGCAACACCGTGATGATCGATCACGGACTGCAGCTCTTTTCGCTATTCGCGCATCTCTCGGAGATTCAGGTGACGGTAGGAGATACGGTCGCGGCCGGTGACGTCCTTGGCAAGGTCGGCGCGACCGGACGCGTGACCGGTCCTCATCTCCACTGGAGCGTGCGGCTCAACGGTGCGCGGGTCGATCCATTGTCATTGCTGTCGGTGCTGGGCCCAGAGCCGGCGCGAAAATAGGCGCCTGGTTCACTGTCGAACTGAAACGAGCCCACGGCAAAAACACGAAGGCGCGAAGATCCGAAGATCCGAAGCTACCGGTTCGCGTCCGCCTCCCACGCGCTTCGCGCCTGTATGCCGGCCAAAGGCGGCGATGGCGGACGCCTTGTCGCACGACCGGCTGGCGCACGAGCGCCAGCCGGTAAGGTCGTCTCTTGGTCCGCTTCGATTCTTCGGATCTTCGACGTCACCGTCGGTGCGTTCAGTTCGACTGGGAATGTCGCTCTGTGCGCTACTCCAACCGTTTCGGATCGATCACCACGTGTTTAATCCGTTCACGCCGCCATGTGTAAGTTGCGTGGACGAGCCCGTCGCCCGCCTGAATGATCGCGGGATACGAATACTCTCCCGACGAATCCTCCAGGACCACGGCGCGCTTCCACGCCTTGCCGTCCGCCGACATCGCGATGTCGAGCTGGGCGCGCCCTGTCGCAGTCGGGTTGTAGATGAGCAGGAACCGTCCATCCTTCAACTCCACGGTGTCGATCCCGGCGCTCGGATTAGGCAAGGCCGTCGCCTTCATCGCGCTCCAGGTGTTGCCACCATCCTGCGACCACGATTCGGCAATCACCGCCTGACGCGTGCGGCACAGGATCTGAAGCGACGTCGGCGAGTGGACGAGGATGGTCGGTTGAATCGCGCCGAACTCTGCGGAGCTATTCAGGGGACCCGTCTTCTTCCACGACGCGGCAGCGCCGAGCGACGCCGCGGTGCCATCGCCCGCGTAACGTTCCATGTGCACGACCCAGCCGTCGTTCTCCGTGCTCGAACCGGCTAACAGCACGCCGCCAGCGAGCTCGACTGGTTTCGCGCGAATCGGGCCAAGAATGCCATCCGGAAGTTTGATCGCTGGCGACCACGTGCGGCCTTCGTCGCTCGACGTGCGCACCATCCCCCACCACGTGTCCGGGCTGGGCCCGACTTTGTAGAAGAGCAGCAATGGACCACGCGACGGCTGAAACAGCACCGGATTCCAGCACGGGTGACGCTTGCCGTCAGGCTGGACGCCGTTGGCAACTTCCACGGGCGCAGACCACTTCGATCCGTCGTGCCGCGATACCCAGATGCCGACGTCGGGATCCCGCTCCCGTGTGCCGCCAAACCAGGCTGCCACCAGTCCGCCGCGTGTCGCAACGATCGTCGACGCATGCGCCGACGGGAACGGCGCGTGCTCGAAGATGAATTCCGACTTGACGATCGCGGGTGAAGGCGGCGTGGGAGTGCTCTGGGTCGCACCGGCAAGCGCAACCAGGCCAACGAGCACGAGAAGAATCGTCATGGTGAGGAGATGATATGGGTCTGCACCCTCTTCCGCGCCTCGGCCCGCAACGAATTCAGCATCGTGCGGCGAATCACGATGATGCCCGGCGACAGGAACGACCAGTACCGGCGAAAGCGGATGCGGGCGTCAAGATCGGTCGCGATGGCGCGGGTTTCAGTAGAGAAGATCGACTGCTGTGCGCCTGCAGGATCGGCTCGCAGCGTCCACGCGATCTTCACGTAACCGGGTTCATGAAAATCGCTGAACTCCTGTGGCAGGACGTGACGAAACACGACGTTCGCCTCCCAGGGCTGTGTCACCGCTCCAATAACGACTTCACGCCCCGGAATCTCCGCGAGCACGCCCCACCCGAGCGATTCGGTCAAGGCGACGAGGCCGCGTGGTCGTTCGGCGTCGTCCGGCTTGCTCCCGAGCAACAGCTCCCGTCCCCTGAAGATCGCCCGAATCAGCGGTGAGGCTTGCAGCTCGATTTCGCACGCCGCCGCAAAGGTGACGTCCGCCGGCGCCTCAACGTGTGTGTGATGACGATCGACGACGTCGTAGGTCGGCATGAACTCGTCGAGCAGCTGATCGTCATCATCTCTCGACGGGCCGACGTGGCCATACTGCAGCCACTTCACTCCCGCGTAGGTGGCATACGCCGCCATGCCTACGCCGACGCCTGCCGCAGACCACTTCGCCAGCTTCCCGACCGTTCGACTCGGGTTCATCTGTCCTCCCCCAGGGGGAGCCTCGGGTTGGTCGTCCTAGATTAGTCGAAGATGTGGAATTTCGCGCGCTTTTCTGAGGATGTTCTCACTTTTGCACGTGCTAGACTGCGCACCAAGGAGTTCGTCCCATGCCACAGGTCCCTGCGAGCAGCACCGTTCATGACGTCGTGGTCGTCGGATCCGGCGCCGGAGGCGGAACTGCCACGAATGTGCTCGCCAACATGGGCGTGTCGGTGCTGCTGCTCGAGGCCGGGCCGATGCTGAGCATCGCCGACCTGAAAGAGCACATGTGGCCATATAACGTGCCGCATCGAGGAGCGGGCGCCAAGGGACAGGCCTATACCAACGAGCCGACCGGCTTCACTTACAGCGCCACCTACGGCGGATCTCAACTCGACGGAGAGCCCTACACCGTCGCGCCGGGCAGCGATTTTTCCTGGTTCCGCTCGCGCATCCTGGGCGGACGCACCAACCATTATGGCCGCGTCACGTTACGGCTCGCCGACTACGACTTCAAGCCCTACACGACCGACAGCCTCGGCTTCGACTGGCCGATCGGGTACAACGATCTCGCACCGTACTACGACAAGGCGGAGCAATTCATCGGCGTGACCGGATCGATCGAAGGCATCCGGAGCGCGCCAGACGGAATCTTCAATCCACCGGGGGCGCTCAAGGCGCACGACGTCCTCGTCCAGCGCGCGTGCGCGAAGAACGGCATCCGTGCCGTCTCCGCGCGTCAGGCCGTGACCACCGTGGCGCGGAATGGACGGCCGCCGTGCCACTACTGCGGCCAGTGCGGACGCGGCTGCACGACCGCGTCGAACTATGCATCCAGCTACGTTCAAATCTTCCCGGCCATGAAGACCGGAAAGGTGCAGGTGATTGCCAATGCGATGGCGCGCGAGCTGATCACCGATGGTTCCGGAAAAGTCACGGCGGTCTCCTATATCGACAAGACCGACGGAAGCGAGAAGCAGGTCCGTTGCCGGACCGTTGTGCTCGCGGCAAGCGCGTGCGAATCGGCGCGACTGCTGTTGAACTCGAAGTCGTCGCAGCATCCGCAGGGGCTGGCAAATTCGTCCGGCAAGGTTGGGCGGTACCTGATGGACACGGTCGGCTTCAGCCTGTCGGCAACAGTTCCGGCGCTGTCCGGCATGCCTCACTACAACTCGGACGGATATGGCTCGCACCTTTACGTGCCGTGGTGGCTCTGGGACAAGCACAAGGAACTGAACTTCCCTCGCGGCTACCACATCGAGGTGGGCGGCGGCTACGGCATGCCCGGCGTCGGCTCATTCCTTGGCGTCGTCAATCGCGTGGAAGGGTACGGGATCCCGATGAAACAGGCGATCCGCGACAACTACGGCACGTCGATCGGACTGTCAGGGCGCGGCGAGATGATCCCGAACGAGCAGTCGTACTGCGAGATCGATCCGGACACGAAGGATCGCTGGGGCATTCCCGTGCTGCGCTTCCATTGGGCGTGGAGCGATCACGAGTTGAATCAGGTCCGTCACATGCAGCAGACGTTCCGGGCGATCCTCGAGACGATGGGCGGACAGATCGCGACGGGCGGCGGCCGCGGCGGCGGCCGCGGCGCCGCGCCGGCGACAACCGCGATGGATACCGGTCCACAGCGGGGATCGCAGGCGCCGCAGACCGGTCAGGCAGGGCCGCAGACCGGGCTTCCCAACGCTCCGGCTGGACAGCCGACGACGAGCGGACGAGGTCAGCGAGCCGGGAACGCGGCGGCCGCCGATCCAAATCGGCCGCCCATCTCACGCGGAGGCGCGATTATTCATGAGGTCGGCACCGTTCGCATGGGTGCCGATCCGAAGACTAGCCCATTGAACCAGTTCTGCCAGGCGCACGAGGTGACAAATCTTTTCGTCGCCGATGGCGCACCGTTCGTCAGCAACGCCGACAAGAATCCGACCCACACCATCATCGCGCTCGCGTGGCGGACAGCCGAGTATCTTGCCGAGGAAATGAGGAAGGGCAATGTCTGAGATCACACGACGTGACGTGCTTCGGCGCCTCGGGCTCACCTTGATGGCAACCGGCGTCCTCGACCGGGTGTCCGCCCAGGAGGTTCACCACCTTGCGCTCACCGCGCAGGCCTCGAACGGCGGCTCCTACACTCCAAAGGCGCTGACCGATCACGAGTATCAGACGCTGGTTCGCCTCACCGACTTCATCATTCCAGTTGAAAACGGTAAACCAGGCGCCGTAGCCGCGGGAGCCGCGGCATGGATTGACATGCTCGCCAGCGAGAACGCGCAGCTGAAGAGCATCTATACAAAGGGTCTCGCCTGGGTGGACGAAGCGATGAAAACGCGCAGCGCGAGGGACTTCCTGACCGGTACTACCGACCAGCAGACCGCGCTGCTCGACCTCATTGCGTACCGCCGCAACGAGTCGCCGGAGCTGGATCCAGGCATCCAGTTCTTTACGATGGCCCGCCGGATGACCGTCGATGCGTTCTATACGAGCGAGATCGGCATCGCCGACATCGACTACCGAGGCAACCGCCCGCAGCCCAGCTACCCTGAGCCGACCGAGGCGATCGCCTACGCATTGAAACGCAGCGGGCTCTGAATCTAATCCTTAATCACTGATCCCGATCGCTCAGCGGTAGAAGACTCCCCCCTAGGTACCTTCTCTCGGCGCTGCGGTAGAAACCGCTGCAGCTGAGGGCGAATTCCCGCCAAAACCGTACGCACCGCTGGTTCGACATATGCACCATCCGGCATCCACACGGAGGATTCATGCGTACGGATGCTGCACCACTCGGCTGGGGCTGGACGGCCCGCGCCGGAGTCGGCCTGATTGGACTTCTGCTCGCGGTATCGTCGACTGCGCCCACGCTCCGCGCGCAGTCGGGAACCTACGGGGAATGGAGAACGCTCGCGAGTCTGATGCCCATCAACCCCGTGCACACGGCGCTCATGCACGACGGCAGGGTGCTGATTGTGTCCGGGTCAGGGAACGTCGCGGCCGAAACGAATTTCCGCTCCGCCGTGCTCGACCTGCAGGCCGATAGGCTGGACGTGACCTACAGCCAGCCGTGGGACATGTTCTGCAACGGCATGGTCGTGCTGGCAGACGGACGCGTCTTCGTCAACGGCGGCAACCTCGCCTACGACCCGTTCCACGGCCAGCCGAAAAACGCCGCCTTCGATCCCGCCACCGGCGTCTTCACCGATCTTCAGAACATGGCGCACGGCCGGTGGTACCCGACGGTCACGACGCTTGGCGACGGAAGCGTCATGACGTTTTCCGGGCTCGATGAAAACGGCAGTACGAATTCGACCGTCGAGATTTACACGCCTGGTTCGGGATGGAGTCAGCAGTACCCGGCCGGCTGGACACCGCCCCTGTATCCACGCATGCATCTCCTGCCGAACGGCAACGTGTTGTACTCCGGGTCTGGCACCGGATCGAGAATCTTCAACACGACGAACAAGAGCTGGTCCGCAGTCGTCGCGACGACGAACTATAGCGGCACGCGTGGTTACGGCACGTCAGTGCTCCTGCCGCTCCGGCCCTCGAACGGATACAAAGGCCGCGTGATGATCTTTGGCGGCGGAAACCCGGCGACCGCCACGACGGAAATCCTCGACACGTCCGCACAGACGCTTCAGTGGCAGAACGGTCCCGCGATGTCGCAAGGGCGCATCGAAATGAACGCCACGATTCTCCCGAACGGAAAGGTCCTGGCGACCGGCGGGTCGACGAAGGACGAGGACGCCACCACCAAAAGCCTGAATGCGGATTTGTACGATCCCGTCAGCAACACCTTTTCGTCGGCCGGGCAAAACGTCTATGCGCGCCTGTATCACTCGAACGCGCTGCTGCTCCCTGACGCGACCGTGCTGCTCCTCGGCGGCAATCCTGCTCGCGGAACGTATGAGCAGCACATGGAAATCTATTCGCCGGCTTACCTCTTCAACAGCGACGGCACCGCCGCTGTGCGCCCGGCGATCACCAGCGTCAGCAACAGCGAGATCGCGTACGGCGGCGCGTTCGATATCCAGACGCCGAATGCCGCGACCATCACCTCTGTCGTCCTCGTCCGTCCGGGCGCTCCGACGCACGCCTTCGACATGGACCAGCGGCTCGTCGAGCTCACGTTCACGACCGGCGCCGGGGTCTTAACCGCGACGGCACCCCCCAACGGCAACATCGCGCCCCCGGGCTACTACATGATGTTTGTGCTCAACTCGAGCGGTATCCCGTCGGTTGCGACGTGGGTTCACCTCACCAGCGCGCCGCCGCCACCGCCGAACCAGCCACCGTCGGCCTCAATCGACAACCCGACGTCGAATGTGACCATCAATCCTGGAGGTGCTGTCGGGTTCGCCGGCAGCGGTAGCGACACCGACGGGTCGATCGCATCGTATGCGTGGACGTTCCCTGGCGGTTCCCCTGCATCGAGTGCTGCGGCGGCTCCAGGCAACGTCACGTACTCGACGCCTGGCAGCTATGCCGCGGCCTTCAAGGTCACCGACAACGGCGGCTTGGCAAGCACGACTCAGACCAGAACGATCACGGTCGCCGACTACTCGTTGTCGTCGACGCCGTCATCGACAACGGTGGCATCAGGAGGGAGCGCCGACTATGTGGCGACGGTGACGCCGGCATCAGGCTTCACCGGAACTGTCGCATTCAGCGTGAGCGGGTTACCGACTGACGCCTCAGTTTCATTCAGCCCGACATCGATTGTGGCTGCGGGCTCGACAACGATGACCGTGTTCACGTCGGCCTCCACGCCGGCGGGAACTTACTCGTTGACGATTCGGGGCACGAGCGGACCCATCACGCGCACGACGGCCGTGTCGTTGGTCGTCTCACCAGCCGGCGACTTCACGATCTCAGTGACCCCTGCCAGCCGGACTGTCAACAACGGCAGCAACGTCGTGTATACCATCACGATCGCTCCATTACCGGGATTCAACGGGACGGTGTCGCTGTCGACTGGCAGTCTTCCGAAATTCGTCACGTCAACCTTCAGCCCGGCAGCCCTTCAATCGGGTACGTCGACGCTGACCCTCGCGACGAAAAAGCAGACCAAGAACGGAATGTCCACGATTACGGTGACGGGCACCAGCGGTCCCCTGGTGCACTCGACCACCATCACGTTGACGGTCCAATGACGATGGCGATCTCTCGCAGGCATTTGTTCCGACAGATTGGAGTCGGCGCCGCGATGAGCCTCGGGATTCCTTCCCTGGCTCGCGCGGCGTCGGTCGATGAGGATTCCGTTGTTGGGCCCTCGTCGGCGGCGGGGCCGCTACGTCTGCATCGCAATGAGAACGCCTTCGGACCATCTCCGGCAGTCGTTTCAGCGATCCGGGCCGCGAGTGTATCGGTCCTCAGTCGATACCCTGAGGCTCCCGACGCGATGCTTCGCCGCAAGCTGGCGGAACTCCACTCCGTCCGCGCCGAATGCGTCGTTCTTGGCTGCGGGTCGGACGACGTCCTGGCGATGGCAATCGCGGCGTTCGGGGTGGGACGTCAAGTGATTGTTGCGAAGCCCACGTATGACGCATTCGTGAGCCGCGCACGCAAGAGCGCCACCGAGATCATCGCGGTGCCACTGCGCAGCGATTACACGCACGATCTCGACGCGATGCTCTCTCGAGCCAACGTGGCGACAGGGCTAGTGTATATCTGCAACCCGCATAGCCCGACGGGTAGCGTCACACGACGACGCGATCTCGAAGCTTTCATTGCGAAGCTGCCCCCATCCACCATCGTCGTGATAGACGAGGCATATCACCACTACGTTGGTGGGTCGTCGGACTATGCGTCGTTCATCGATCGGCCGATCGACGATCCCCGCATCATCGTCACCCGAAGCTTCTCGACTGTTCACGGCCTCGGCGGTTTGCGTGTCGGTTACGCGATCGCATCGTCCGACACGGCCGCACGACTTGAAGCATCAGGGATATCGAACAACATCAACGCCGTCGCTGCGATTGCCGCGGTGACTGCCCTTGACGACATCGATCATGTACGGACGATCGTTCGGCGAAACGCGGACGACCGTCAGGAGTTCGCGAACCAGGCGAACGCCCGCATGTTGCGCGTCGTGGATTCACACGCCAACTTCGTGCTGCTGAACACCGGCCGGCCTGCAGTGGAACTGATCGAGCATTTCAAAAACAATGGCGTGCTCGTCGCGGGACCGTTTCAGCCGTTTGATAAACACATCCGGGTCTCACTGGGATCGCCGGTCGAGATGCGCGAATTCTGGCGTGTCTGGGATCTCATGCCCGCCAATCACGCCATGCCGATGTAGTCTTGGCTGCTGGCTGCTGGTCGGCTGCTCTGACTCGTTGCTGCTCCACCTCGGCCGATCGATCAAGAATCAGCCTCAACATGGGTTTGCGCGGGAGCCTTTGTGGTGACATAGTCGAGCCGAAGGCTGATTGCCACGGTCGGACGTCCCATCTTCCGACTGGAGGAGGCCTGACCATGATCTCGCCACAGTCGTCGTGGTTCTGACCGTTCTCGTCGGCGGTCAGCAGCGCGCCTCAGCCATCGCAACACACTCGGCTATGCCCGTTTGTTCAGTGACCAGCCCGAATCATCACCCGCCCAACGGGAGCGACCCGATGCCAAATGGCATGGCGCAGACGTGGCACGGGAATGACTCGATTGGTACCAACCTCTGGCCGGATGGCACGATTGTCTTCAAGCCGGGCGGACCGGGTTTCGTGCTCTCAGATGGTGCCCTGCAGATGAAGTTCCTGTGGCTCAAGGCTCCGGGTGCGCACCTGACCGTGTCGGGCCAACGTCTCGACGGCACGTCGGCGCCGCTGCGTGCCGACATCGATACGCAATTCGATGCGAAGGGATTTCAACTTTGATCTTTCAACTCCGGCTTTGCTGCCGCGTCAATGGCCCCACGGGTGCCGCGTCGTGAAGATCGGCGAATTCTTTGGGCCACCGCGCGCCAGTAGAGCGCACCACGTCGGGTTCGATCGGGGGACCCCTTTTGGTCGCGAGCACTAGTGGTAGGATCGAAGCGAGCAAGCCTGAGCACGGACCGAGAACGGGCGTTGTTGGCCAACCGCGACATAGCCTCATGTTGCTTATTCATCCTCTCTTCTCGTCAGCACACGATCGCAAAGCACCCTGTGGTTTTGAACTGAAACATTAGGCTGAGCTTGCACAGCCTGCGAGGCATGCGCATGGAACGAAGCGACGCAAGAGATGCCGGCCTCATGGACAGCGACCGAACCCTTCACCGAATACGCGAGGTCGTCGGGGATGCCCATATCTCGACGGACCCGATGGGCATCGCGGCTTATTCAAGAGACACGAGTCTTTGGAACAAGACGTGTGTGGCCGTCGTGCACCCCGCGAGCACTGACGAAGTCGCGCGCGTCATTCGGATTGCGGGCGAAGCTCACCTGGCCGTGTGGCCTTTCAGCGGCGGCAAGAACTGGGGATATGGCGCTTCAATGGGGTTCCGCGAGGGAGCGCTCATCCTGGTTCTCGATCGGATGGACCGGATCATAACCGTCGACGAGGAACTGGCGGTCGCCCTGATCGAACCGGGCGTGACCCAAGGGCAACTGAACGCCTATTTGAAGACAAACGGAATCAAGCTGTGGGCCGACTGTACCGATTCGACGCCGAAGGGCAGCGTCATCGGCAATGCTCTCGAGCGAGGGGTCGGCTACACGCCGTACTGGGATCACTTTGCGCACCTTTGCGGCATGGAGGTGGTTCTGCCAACTGGCGACGTCGTCCGTACCGGGGGTGGTCCTGAGGGCAGTCGGACGTGGAATCTCCACAAATGGGGGACGGGTCCTTACCTCGAAGGACTGTTCAGTCAGTCCAATTTTGGCGTTGTCACCCAGGCTGGGGTCTGGTTGATGCCTACACCCGATGCATTTGGATGTTTTCTCTGTGAGGTTGAAGACGAGGGGGACCAGGCGGCGTTGGTCGACGCGCTGAGACAACTGGTGCTACGCAGGGTGATCTCGAGCAACGTCCACATCGTCAATGACGTCATGCTCCTTGCCCAGATGATTCAGTATCCATATGGCATGTTGGGCGGGAGGACGCACCTGTCGCCTGACATGCGAGCGGCTCTCAGGCACAAATACAAGATCGCACCGTGGACGGTCAGCGGCGGGCTGTACGGACCGGCTTCTCATGTGCGTGGGAGTCGTCGAATTATCAAGCGAGAGCTATCCCGTTTCGGAAGGGTTACGCTCCTCAATGACACGAGCTTCGGCGTACTCAGCGCCCTGACCGGTTTCTGGGAACGCCACAGCGGAAACCCACTGGTGGCGTCGGTCATGCCTCTGCTGCTTCACGCCTCGATCGAAAAGTTGGGCGTCATTCGGCACATCTATCCAATTCTCAAGGGAATCCCCGGAGAGGACATCGTCGGATTTGCGTACTTCAAGTCGCGCCGGGGGCGACCCAAGACCGATGTTGACCCCGCCCGAGACGGAGCGGGGCTCATGTGGCTCGCCGTTGCGTGTCCAATGTCGGGGAAGGACTCGGCCCGTCTTGTCGCGCTTTGCCGGGACTGCTTCGAGTCACACGGTCTCGACCTATCGGTCACCTTCATCATGGTGAATGCCCGAACTGCTCTCGGTCTCGTAGAAATCTTCTACGACAAAGACAATCCGGAAGAGTCAGCGCGCGCACAGTCTCTGTATGACACGGTTACGGATGTGACCGAGCGAGATGGGTTCCCGCAATATCGCACGAGCGTCGCTTACAGCGATCGCATTCTCAATCGCGCCCCAGCCTATCAGCGGCTCGCGAATTCGCTAAAAGCTGCGATCGATCCTTCCAACGTCCTGGCACCTGGGCGTTATGGCATAGGGTTGCCATGAGCGTGTTCGATGAACTTCGATGGTCACACCAAGCGTTCCGCGGCGTTCAGGCGGCTGTCTTACGGTGAGCAGGCGGTTCATTTGAACGCACTCGGCCGGGTTCGGCCGACGGTTTGGTATAGTTGAGGGCGACCGAGAGACTCTGACCCTTCTGGTACACCGATGCTATCCAACGGCGCATAAGCAGACCCTTTGTCTCATCGGTAGAAACTCATTCGACATCTATTTACGGGCCGCTAGCTCAGTGGTAGAGCACCTGACTTTTAATCAGGGTGTCCCGGGTTCGATCCCCGGGCGGCCCACCAAATCTTTTTTCCCGTCCGAAATCGGGTTCAAGTAGTTGAAAACCGGCGGGGTCGTGCCGGTTCCAAAAAGCGTTTTCCCGTCGAAGCGAATCCCGTCCGGAAAAACCCCTGCTGCAGGCGCTGCTTCTGAGCGAACGACGACTGGACCCAGAGGTTCGCCGCGCTCGGTAGAACGCGCTCTGCGAACGCCAGGATGTCGAGCTCCGCGGCGTAACGGTCCATCTGCGCGAGCGTGAGCTCCTCGCGCACCTTGTCGCGGTGGCGATCGTACGTGTCGATGTCGATCGACCGGTCGACAAGAACGCCGGATCCAAACGGTCCAGCTTCTCGCGAATCGATTTCTGTTTCCGCTCGATCTCCGCGATTCGCTGCCTGGCGTCGGACTGCATGTCGCGCCAGGCGCTGAGCACGCGGTCTTTCACGAGCCGCATGAAACCCGGAGTGGGCTGTAGACGCGTTGGCTCTGACGCGAAGCGACGTGGGCCATCAGGACCGCACATGGTTCCCCGGTGGAGCGGCCTCCCGAAACGGCGGCTGCTTGGAACATAGCGGCGTTTATCGTTCCCGATGACACGAGTTGACCTGTCCGGACGATGGGCATAGCCTCACTATCCCAATGGTCCAATTGAGACAGATGAATGACCTCGTCGACATGCTGGCCGATGTGAAGTACGCGCTGCGGCGATTCAACAAATCACCGGGCTTTACCGCAACTGCTGTCGTGACGTTGGCACTCGGCATCGGCGCGACGGCCGCGATCTTCACCCTGATTCAGCAGGTCATGCTGCGATCGCTGGCGGTCGCGAAGCCGGAGCAGCT
>JBKPNQ010000304.1:0-41355 GCA_046732715.1 Acidobacteriota bacterium
ACGGCGTACCGGGTCGAACACGTCGGTGCGTGGGAGATCGGGTGGCGGCGAAGCGCGTCGGGGTGGCAGGTGGTGCGATGGACGGCTTCGTCGCATCTGGTCAGCCGGGTGCGCACGCCGATTTTTGCCGAGATCACCGAATCGGCACTCGGAATGAACGAGTCGTTCAGACGTCAGCTGAATATCGATCTCGACTCCTGGATGGCAACGTTCGACTCGGTCCTGACGCGCGATTCCAATGGCCATCACGGCGTCTCAGTCGGGGACGCCGACGGTGATGGGCTCGACGATGTGTACGTTGCCCAACCGGCTGGATTGCCCAATCGACTGTACCGAAATCGCGGGGACTCGACGTTCGAGGACATCACCGATCAGGCCGGCGTGGGAGTGCTCGATGACACCGCGCAGTCGCTGTTTGCCGACGTCGACAACGATGGCGACGAGGATCTCGTGTTGGCAAGCGCGACCGGGCTTCTTCTGTTCGTCAACGACGGCAAGGGTCACTTCACCGCCGTTCCCGACGCCTTCAAGGTCGCCCGTCCGCTGCAAGGTGTACTGACGTCAATCACCATGGCGGACTACGACCGGGACGGTTTTCTCGATTTGTATGTGTGTGTCTACTCGTATTTCTTCGGCGCCGGCGAGGACAAGGCTGGAACACCGGCGCCGTACTACGACGCCCGCAACGGTCCGCCCGGCATCCTCTTCAGAAACGACGGCCACGGCCGATTCGTCGACGGGACACAGGAAGCCGGTCTCGACGTCGGCAACGATCGGTATCACTTCGCGGCTGCCTGGGGCGATTACGACGACGACGGCTGGGCCGATCTGCTCGTCTCGAACGATTTCGGGACCAAGAACCTCTATCACAACCTCGGTCGCCGAAACGGCAAGGTGATGTTCGAGGACGTCGCCGCTGCTGCCGGCACGCTCGACCACGGCGCTGGGATGAGCGCGACGTTCTTCGATTACGACAACGACGGACGGCTCGATATCTATACGGGGAACATGTGGAGCGCGCCCGGCCTGCGCATCACCGCGGCGCCGACGTTCATGCCCGATGCCACACCGGAGGTGCGCGCCTTCTATCGCCACCACGTACGCGGGAACTCGCTCCTGCGAAATCTCGGTGACGGCCACTTCGAGGACAGGACACTCGACGCTCACGCCGAGATGGGGCGCTGGGCCTGGTCTTCGGATGCCTTCGATTTCGACAGCGACGGTTGGGACGATCTCTACATCGTCAACGGGATGCTGACGCGCAAAAACACCGAGCTCACAGCGCCGGCGGCCCGAGCGAGCGGGGGTGGGGCCCCGCGAGCGTTCAGAGATGACGACCTGGAAGGATTCTTCTGGCGACAGGTCGTCGCCCACTCGCCGCTCACTCGCGTGCCCGGTACGCCGTATGACGATGCCTGGCGCGCGATCAATGAATTGCTGATGCACGGTTCGATCGCCAGTCGGCAGCGCAACGTGTTTCTTCGCAACGACGGCCATGGCGGGTTCGATGAGATCTCGGGCGCGCTGGGGCTCGACCTGGATCACGACGGCCGATCGTTTGCGGTGCTCGACATCGATCGCGACGGGGATCCCGATCTCGTCGTGATGGCCGCCCGCCAGGCGCCGCAGCTTCGGGTATTCAGGAATGATTTCGAGAGGCAGTCGGCATCGCTCGCGGTGCGCCTGACCGGCACGAAGAGCAACAGGGATGCCGTCGGCGCTCGGGTGGTCGTCGAGACCGATCGAGTGAAAAAGATGAAGGTCGTGCAGGCCGGTTCCGGGTTTCTGTCGGAGCAGTCGAAGGAGTTAATCATCGGACTTGGTCCCAGCCAGCGGATCGTCAAGCTCACCGTAGATTGGCCTTCTGGTGGAACGCAGGTCTTCACCGATGTGGCGATAAACACGCGAATTCGAATCGTAGAAGGGGGGGACGTCAAATCGGGACCCTTTGCCGCACGATCTGGAGGATCAGCACCGGCGTCGGTTACACCGCCGGCGTCGCCGCCAAGTTCCACGTGGTTGTACGAACCATTTCCGGCTCCAGAATTTTCGCTGCCGAGCGCCTCTGACGGCGCGCAATCTCTCTCCGCATTAAAGGGAAAGCCGGCCGCCGTGCTGCTGTGGTCTTCCCAGGTCGCGGCTGCTCGGGCGGCGTTCGATACACTTCGGCGTGGCGCGACGGCCTTTGGACAGGGAGGCGTGGGAGTGGCCGCGATTGCCGTCGATGATCCACGGAACCAGGAGACCAGCCTGAGCTACGCCATCCTCAATCGGCACCTGTTCATGAATCGCCAGGATCTGCGGGTGCCCACGTGTCTGCTCCTCGACGCGACCGGCAACGTCGTGAAGGTTTACCGCGATCGCATCGACGTCGGTCAGCTCGTGAAGGATGCGGCCGCGATCGCCGCGTCTCCCGAGGAGCGGCTCGCGCGCGCGCTGCCGTTCCAGGGCACTTTTTATGCTGGACTTCCACAGCGTAACTACCTGCCTTACGGCCGCGAATTGCTCGATCAAGGACTCGAGGCTGCCGCCGTCATCGCGTTCGAACGCGCGGCGCAGGCGAACCCTGGTGCCTCGACGCTCTATCGCCTGGGAACGTTGCTTGCGAAAACGGGAGAGACCGCAAGGGCGAGGGCGGCGTACGAGCGGGCGCTCGCGCTGCAACCCGATCTCGCCGAGGCCAATAACGATCTTGGGGCGCTGCTCGCAGAAGGCGGCGATCTCAACGGAGCCATTGCTCACTTTCGTGCGGCACTCGCGTCAACGCCCGACTACCCGGACGCCCTCAACAACCTTGGCTACGCCCTCCTTCTGACCGGCCAGGACGGGGAAGCGCGCACCCTCTACGAAAAGGCGCTGGTGCTGCAGCCGGATTTTCCAGAAGCCCTGAACAACCTTGGCCTACTCGTGGGACGAGCGGGAGACATGGATCGGGCAGAGCGTTACTTTCGTGAAGCGCTGAGCCGGCGTGCCGACTACGGGGAGGCCGCCAATAACCTGGCGCTCGTGCTCGTGTCACGAGGGCAGGCGGACGCGGCCGTCAGCCTGCTAGACGAATTCCTCAAGCGGGCTCCCTCCTACGAGCCGGCATACATAACCCTCGCCAAGATCGACCAGAAGCTCGGGCGCCAGAAGGAGGCTGTCGCGGTGCTAGAACGGCTCCTGCAGCTGAGTCCGAAGAGCGCGATCGCACTGGAACTCCTCAGCCAGTGGAAGAAACAATAATCTAAAAGATATATCGTTCGGATATTGACTTTTCCGAGGTATCGGCCTCCAATCAGTCCTCACAACTCGACCCGGTCGAATTGCAAGTGTGGGAAGGATCTCGGAGAAGAGGAGGGCCGCAATGTGTTATCCGGGAAGACTCAAGATTGTGCTGAGTCTTGTCCTCGTAGGGTTGGTCTTCATAGGTGTCCCTCGGCGCCTTGACGCCCAGACGACGAGCGCGTCTGTGCAGGGAACCGTCGTCGACGCGCAAAAGGCCGTGCTGCCAGGCGTCACTGTCACGCTGAAGAGCAAGACCCAGTCGGTGGTCCTCACCGCCGTGACGGACGGGGAGGGCCGCTTCGTTTTCCCAATCGTCCGGCCGGACAGCTACGTGCTCACGGCGACGCTTGAAGGGTTCAAGACCCTCGAGCAGACCAACGTGGTCGTGAGCGCCAACGACAAGCTATCGGCGGGCACGCTGATGCTTCAGGTCGGCACCCTCTCGGAGAGCGTCACCGTCGAGGCGCGCTCCATCGAGCTGCAGTCGGAGAGCGGCGAGCGCTCGTTCACGATGGAGAACTCCACGCTGACCAATATTGCGAACAACGGCCGCATGATGTTCAACTTCGCCACGCTGGTCCCCGGCGCGCTCTCGACGCAATCCGGCGCGGGCACCGAGCTCGGATCGGTCAGCGGATTCGTCGTGAACGGTCAGCGTCCAAACTCGAACAACATGACGATCGACGGCGTCGCCAACATCGACACGGGTGACAACGGCGGCAACATGGCGACGACCAACATCGACGCCGTTGCCGAATTCAAGATGTTGACCAACTCCTACCAGGCCGAGTACGGGCGGGCTGTGGGCGGCCAGCTCCAGGTTGTGACCAAGAGCGGCTCGAACATCGTCCATGGATCGGGCTACTGGTACGGACGTCGCCCCAGTTGGAACGCCAACTACTGGACCAATAACCGCGACGGTAATCCGCTGCCAAAGAACACGCGCGACGATCGCGGCTACACGGCGGGCGGGCCGATCATGAAAGACAAGGTGTTTGCCTTCTGGAGCCAGGAGTTCCAGAGCCGGTTCACGCCACCCAATATCCGCTTCGCGACTGTCCCGACGGCCTTGGAGCGCCAGGGCGACTTCTCGCAGAGCGTGGACAGCAGCGGGGACCCGTTTCCGTACATTCGTGATTACACGACAGGCCTGCCCTGCAGCGCCAGCGATACCCGCGGGTGCTTCCAGGACGGCGGCGTGATCGGCAGGATACCAGCCAGCCGCGTTTCCTCGCTCGGCCTGAGTATGCTCAAGCTGTTCCCGCAGGCGACTGGCAGCTACGGTGGCGGGCAGAACTTCTCCAGCCAGGTTCCGGACGAGGCACCGCGTCGCGAGGACCTGATCCGCCTCGATTACCAGATGACGAACAAATGGCACGTCACCGGGCGGTTCATCAACACGAAGGAGAACACCGTGCAGGCGTACGGGACGACCTGGGCCGGCAACGGCAGCGACCAGCTCCCAACGCCGACGCTGTTCATGCACCCGGGCAAGAACTTCATGATGTCGACGCAGGCGGTCCTGAGCAGCACGACGTCGTTCGAGGCGAGCGTGGGCACGGCGAAGAATTCGCTCAATTACGGGCTGCAACTCGACCCTCTTCGCCGCAGCAACTCGGGCCTGACGTCGTTCCCTTACCTCTATCCCGACGCGGTGCAATCCGACTACATTCCCTACCTCCAGTTCCGCGGCGGACGCACCGGAAACGCCGGCCAGTACCAGACCGATCGTGGGCCGTTCACCAACGAGAACCAGACCTGGGACGTCGTGACGAACCTCACGAAAGTCTGGGGCGCCCACACGTCGAAGGCAGGCTACTACTATCAGCACAGCCGCAAGCCGCAGAGCATCTTCTTCTCGTTCAACGGCCAGGTCAGCTTCGTCAACGATTCGAGCAACCAGTTCGACACCGGGTACAGCTACGCGAACGCGGCGACCGGGGTGTTCAACACCTATACCCAGGCCAACAAGTTCTCGATTCCGAATTATGTCTACCGGAATAACGAGTTCTACGCGCAGGACAACTGGAAACGGGACCGGCTCACGCTCGACTACGGCTTGCGGTTCTACGTCCTGACTCCGCAGTGGGACACGACGCAGCAGGTATCGAACTTCCTGCCCGATCAGTTCAACAAGTCGGCAGCCGCGAGATTGTTCTCTCCCGTGTGCATCGGCGCGCCCCCGTGCTCGGACACCAACCGGCGAGGCATGGATCCGACGCTCATCGCGCAAGGTGTTACGCCGACGCTCGCCAACACCGTCGAAGGCCGGTTCATCGGCCGACTGACGCCGGGCTCGAACCGCTTCAACGGCGCCTTCCAGGCCGGCCAGGGCATCACCGACACCGTCCAAGACGGCAACGCTTTCAGGGTCTCGCCGCGACTCGGCGCCGTGTACGACTTGTCGGGAAACGGGACCACCATCATCCGTGGCGGCTGGGGGATTTTCTTCGACCGCCCGCAGGGGAACATGGTGTTCGACCTGGGCGGCAACGCACCAGGTGTTCTCAGCTCCTCGGTCCAGTGGGGCCGGCTCCAGGATATCGGCGGCTCGGCCGCTTCGTCCGACCCGTATGCCCCGTTGGGTCTCAGCCCCACGGCCTACGATTTCGATCCGCCGCGGGTACAACAGTGGAACGTTGGCATACAGCGGAAGCTGCCATACCAGCTAGTGGCCGACATCGCCTACGTGGGATCGCATGGCGACCGCCAGCTGCGGCAGGAGCAGATCAACTCGATCCCGCTCGGCGCCGCCTTCCAGGCAAGCAATCAGGATCCGACCAAGGCCGGGACGAGCACCGTTGCCGGCGCAACAGCCCTTCCGAACGACCTGATGAGGCCGTACCAGGGCTACAACAACATCCGGATGTGGGACTACTCCGGGTACTCGAACTACAACGCCCTGCAGACCGGCGTTACGCGCCGCTTCGACAAGAACTACATGTTCTCGGTGTTCTACGTCTGGAGCAAGGCGCTGACCATCAACAACGACGACTTCTCGGCGGGCTGGCCGTTCAGCACCGACGAAGCGACCATTCGCCACTACGATTACTCGTACGCGAACTTCGACCGCCCGCACAACTTCGTCCTGAACGCGATCTACCACACGCCGCACGTGAAGGAGGGGATCACAGGCGTTGTCGCGAACGACTGGCAGATTTCAGGCGTCTACCGATATACGAGCGGGCGGCCGTACGGCGTCGGCTACAGCATCCCGGGCATCACCAACATCAACCTCACCGGCTCCGACTACGGCGCGCGCGTGGTGGTGACCTGCGACCCAGGGAAGGGCTCGAGCAGCGATCCCTACAAACAGTTCAACACCTCGTGCATCTCGTCGCCGCAGCCGGGCAGCAAGGGTGACGAGTCAGCGCGCTTCTTCCTGCACGGTCCGGCGCAGAACAACGTGGACCTGTCGCTCTCGAAGCAGTTCGCCATCTACAAGAGCGCGAAATTTGAGTTTCGGGTCGACGCGTTCAATGCGCTCAACCACACGCAGTTCACCGGCGTCAACGCCACGGCGAACTTCGCGAGCCTGACCGACCATACGATCACGAACCTGCCGTACAACGCGGCCGGGCAGCTCGTGAACAAGAACGGGTTCGGCACCATCAACGGTGTCAATATCCCGCGCACATTGCAGCTCGTCACGCGCGTGACGTTCTAACAAGAGCGATAGGGCTCGAGGGCGTTCGCCCTCGAGCCCCGTTTTCAGTACGGCGCAATTTCGGTGAATTTCACACTACAACCCTTCGCGTAACCCGCACAGATAAACCGTCAATTCGGCGATTGTGGACCGTCGGCCAACGTTGACGGTCTGTTGTCGCCCATGTACAGAGCGCCCGCGGATCTCCCGATTCAGCCGTTCGTCGGGCCCAAGGTCAGTCAGATTTGGCCGCACCGATGACGTCACTCTCTTTGCAACGCGATCTGCGGGCGTGCTCCGCCTCGTGTTGCACGGGAGGATCTGATGAAGCGCACTGGTGTGTCGTGGGTGGCGGTAGCCGCAATCATCCTGCTCATCGGGGGCTGCTCGAAAGCTCAAGAGACGAAGCCCGAAGGTACGAAAGCGCCGCCGGCGTCGCAACAGCCTCCGGCGCGCCCGACTGCAATCGGCACGGGCGGCGCGGGGGCGGACGTGAAGAGCGACGGCGAGTTCGTGCACGACGTCGCGATCATGAACCTGGCGGAGGTGGAGCTCAGCCGCGTCGCTCTCGGCAAGGCGATCGGCGGCGACATCAAGTCCTTCGCGCAACGCATGATTGACGACCATAACGCCGCCGGAAACGCGCTGAAAACGGCTGTGTCAGCCCATTCCATCGAGTGGCCAGCCCAGCTCGACGAGAAGCACAAGGAGACCGTCGACGCTCTGACAAGAAAATCTGGTCCCGACTTCGATCGCGACTATGCGAAGGCCATGGTGGAGGGCCACCAGGACCTCGCGGCGAAGCTGGAATCCCGACTTGACCTGCAGTCGGTCGCGGAGTGGAAGACGGCCGTCGCGGCCCGCGCCCAAAGCAAGGCGCTGCCAGACCCTAAGGTCGAGATGGCGGACGTGAAAGTCCGTCCCGCCATGAGCAGCGACGAAATCACGATGAAGATCAATCAGTGGGCGGCGGATACCTACCCGGTTGTGCAAAAGCACCTCGATACCGCGAGGGCCCTCGAAAAGGCGTCGAAGAAAAGTTCGACACACTGAATCCCTTTTGCTGTGCAACCGTTAAACTGCCGGTCGAGTTAGCGATCACGAATTCCAGGTTGCACCATCAGGGTGATGGACGACGCCATCGATCCAGATCGGTAGACGCGCTGGGTCGCCTTCTTGAAATCTGACGGCTTCGCCGTCGGAATCTCCATGAACACCTGCGGATTGCGGTCCACCAGCGGGAACCATGAGCTTTGCACCTGCACCATCACACGGTGTCGCTTGCGAAACGCGTGATACACGTCCGGCAGCTCATACGCGATATCGGCAGGCTCTCCCGCGACGAACGGTTGCGGCTTCTCGAAACCCTTGCGGTATTTGCCCCGGAACGGCTCGCCTCGAACCAGCTGTTGATATCCGCCCATCTTCACTGCGTCTGTACGGACAGCTTGGTTGGCAGTCGCAGCCGGCGTCGGATAATCGTTCGGATATACATCGATGACTTTGACGACGAAGTCCGAGTCGGTGCCGGTCGTCGAGACGTGCAGATTCACCTTGATGGCTCCCGCAACGATCGTGTCCTCGTCGAGCGGCGGCGTCTGGTAGACGAGCACGTCGGGGCGTCGGCTCGCGAACCGCTGATCCTCGGTCATGTAATCTGACGTCATCCCGGTTGCGACATAGCCAACGTAGGGCACCGGCCGGTTCGGGTCGCTCACGTACTCGTCGAACTCCCGCTGTCCCGCCGGTGTCGTGCGCGAGAGCCCTCCGTCCCGGTCGAAATACAGCGTCGTCGGCTGCAGGTTCTTGGGCGGCCAGGCGTCGAGGCGCCGAAACTCGTTGAGGCCCGTCAGGAACAGCCAGGCTTCCGGCATGGATGCCGGCTTGTCCTTCAGGTACTGCATGAAGAACGGAAACTGGATGTTCTCGCGGAAGTACTCCGCGGTGCGCACGCCGAAGTTCAGGTTGCCGAGGCTGGCACCGGTGCCACGCGACCATCCGCCGTGCGACCACGGACCCATGACCAACATGTTGGCGATGCCGGGATCTTTCTCTTCGACCGCTCGGTAGATCTTCAGCGGCCCGACCGGATCTTCGGCATCGAACCAGCCGCCGACGTTGAGCACGGCGCATTTCACGCCATCCATGAAGCGCGCCAGCGATCGCTTCCTCCAGAACTCGTCGTACGCTGTGTGGTCGACGATCTCCTGCCAGTACGCGGCCTTGCCACCAAAGAGGTCGGCGTTCATTCGCGCGAGTGGCACTGGCGTTCGCAGAAAGAAGTCGTACATGTCCGGCGTGCCCGGATCGAATCTCAACGCCGGCTTGGGCGGCTCCGGCGTTGTGCCGCGCGGCATAAACGCCGAGTAGAACCCGAAGTTCGCTCCGAGCATGAACGCGCCGTTGTGATACACGTCGTCGCCCATGTAGTAGTCGGCCGTCGGCGCCTGAGGCGACGCCGCCTTGAGCGCGGGATGAGAGTTGATGATGCTCGCCGCAACGTGGAAACCCGGCTGCGAGATGCCGATCATGCCGGCACGTCCGTTGTTGTTTGGAATGTTCTTCAGCAGCCACTCGATTGTGTCGTAGGTGTCCGTGCTCTCGTCGACGTCCTTTGGCCCTTTGGACGGATTGAAAGGACGGACCTGCTGGAATTCCCCTTCTGACATGTAGCGCCCACGTGCATCCTGGTACACGAAGATGAAGCCGTCTTTCTGGAAGTGATCCGACGGACCGAGCTGCGCCGGGTACTGATCGACGCCGTAGGGCGAAACGCTGTAGGGCGTGCGCGTGATCAGGAACGGGTACCGTTGCGAGCCATCTTTGGGGACGTAGACCGCGGTGAAGAGGTGCGCGCCGTCGCGCATTGAGACCGAGTACTCGTACTTCGTGTAGGTGGACCTGACCAGGTCAATGCCCGTGAGCGGCGTCTGCCCGACCGCCGGCGCCTGAGCCCGCGATGTGGTGACCGCCGTCGACGTGAGCAGGGCGGCGCTGATCAGGCAGGGCGTGCGCGTCCAAACGTGTCGTCGCATGACGCGGATTATCACTGATCTCTGATCGGTCTGGTGGGTCGCAGGCGCGAGGTGCGTTTGGCCAGGCGCCCGCTCTGAGTCTCGGGGCTGCTTAGAGGCTGTGCATCAATCCAACAACCCTGCCCAGAGCAACTTTGCCAGCTTCAAACCTCCGAACACGAGGATGGCCAGCACCGCGACGCCGATAAGAATCTCAGGCAGCCCGAAAGAGAAGTAAAAATCTTCAACCATGTGCCCCTCGGTCTTGCGAGATTCAACGATTCATGGACTCAAGGATTAGCCAGTCACGGATCAGCGATTCACGCTCAGCGATGAGTGATAAGGGATTATAATCCGCCCTTATGTCGGACCTTTTGGCCATCGTCCGCAATCTGAACCGATTGGCCGCCGTCCAACGTACGGGGCTTCTCGATACTGCCCCGGAGGAGCCGTTCGATCGTTTCACCCGTCTGGCGACGCGCATGTTCAAGGCCCCCGTCGCGCTCGTCTCCATCGTCGACGATGAGCGGCAATTCTTCAAGAGCGCGATTGGACTGCCGGAGCCATGGCAGACGAAGCGCGAAACACCGCTCAGCCATTCATTCTGCAAGTACGCGGTGGCGCTCCAGGAACCGCTCGTCATCGCCGATGCGCGCAAAGATCCGACCTATCACGACAATCCGGCGATTCGTGATCTCAAGATTGTCGCGTACGCCGGCGTCCCGTTGATGGTCTCCGGTTGTGCCCTCGGGGCGTTCTGCGTCATCGACAACGAACCGCACGCGTGGTCGTACGACGAAGTGCGAATGCTGAAGGATCTCGGGGAGTGCGTCATCCACGAGATCGAGCTGAGAACACGCCTGCGCGAGGCGGACAAGCGTCTGAAGCAACTGGAAAACGTCGCGCATTGACCGGATCGGCCCGCTTAATTCTTCCTGGTGTTCCAAGCAGCCACGTCGTCCCGATCAAACGGCGCGAGCGAACGAGCGAGCGCTGGCGGGCGCTGGGGCCCCAGCGCAAAGTAGAGATGTGCGTAAGGTAACCGCCGGCCTTCTGCTCGGTGCCGGCTCCGCGCTCGTCGTCCTTCTCCTCGCCTGGACGAAGCTCGGAGGGCTCGACCGGCTCGACTTTCAATTGTTCGACTGGTCGTTGCGGCGGCTCGCCAACCCTGCTCTGGTCAACCGCGACATCGTCCTTGTCGAAATCAACGACGCGAGCATCCGCGACTACGCGCCGGCGGTTGGCCGGTGGCCGTGGCCGCGCGTGCTCCAGTCCAACCTGATCGACTTCCTCCAGCGCGCTCCCGCACGCGTCATCGCCTACGACATTCAGTTGTCGGAAGCGTCGAACGGCAGCTTCAAGTTCGGCAACGATACCTGGACTGCCGAAGAGTCAGACGATGCGATGGTGACGTCGGCGCGCACCGCAGGCAACGTCATCTTCCTCGCGGACGCGACCAACCCGGGCGTAATTGGTGGCGAGTCGCAGAAGCCCGAGGCGGCGGCGTGGAGCAGCCCATACCGCCTCGGCCCTCTGATCGAACAGCGGCCCGTGATCACTCCACCGTTTCCGCGGTTGGCCGCGGCCGCACTCGGCCTCGGCCACAATTTCCTCGCGCTCGACGACGACGGCGTGGCACGCCGGATCGTGCCGTTCGTGCGAAAGGGAGATCGATATCTGCCGTCGCTCGGAATGGCGGCAGCGCTTGTCGCCGGCGGTTTCCGCCCCGACGAGGTGACGCTCGATAGCAACGCGATTCGCGTACGCGACCGTCGCATTCCCCTCGTCGCCATCGCGGCATCCGACCCGAACTCTCGTGCATCGCACGAGCAGTGGACGATGCTGCTCAACTATCGTGCGCCGGTTCACACCGGCGACAAGCGTCCGTATCCGACCTACGAGGCACGGCATCTCCTCGTGTCACAGGATCTGCTTCTCTCCGGCCAGAAACCCCTCGTCGATCCCGCGGTCTTCAAGGGCAAGATTGTGTTTATCGGCCTGACCGGCGCGGGACTCGTTGACGTGTTCCAGACGCCAATGGGCGGCGGGCTCATGCCGGGGATCCAACTTCACGCGACGGTCGCCGACAGCGTTCTCTCGAACAACTTCATTCGAGTCGCGCCGGCCCGCTGGCGAATCGTCTCCACGTTCGCCGCGGCGATCCTGGTCGGCCTGATGGCGGCGATCTTGCCGTTCGTTGCGGCCCTTGGCGGCGCTGCTCTCGCGGCAGTGAGCTGGACGACCATCGGCGTGCTCACGCTCCGGTCCGGGACCTGGATCAACGTGGTGCAACCGCTGGCCGCAATCGCCCTCGCGGTTTTTGCCGGAACGGCTTATCGCTACTTTGTCGAGGATTACCAGAAGCGCGTCGTGAAGAAACTGTTCGGACGCTACGTGTCCAAGGACGTCTTCGACCAGCTGATGGCGCATCCGGAACGCGCGGCGCTTGGCGGGAAACGCCGCGAGATGACGGTCCTCTTTTCCGACATCCGTGGCTTTACGACGGTGACGGAGAAGGGGGATGCCGAAGCGCTGGTCGCGCAACTGAACGAGTATTTCTCACGGATGGTGGAGATTGTATTCCGGCACCACGGAACGGTCGATAAGTTCGTTGGCGACATGGTTATGGCTCTGTACGGCGCACCGCTGGACGACCCCCATCATGTCGAGCACGCGGTGGCGACAGCGGTCGAAATGGTCCGCGACCTCGGACAGCTCAACCGTATGTGGGCCGCCCGCGGCCTGCCGCAGCTCGATATCGGCGTTGGCATCAATTCAGGAGACATGATCGCGGGCAACATCGGCTCGTCGGCGATCATGAGTTATACGGTTATCGGCGACAACGTCAACCTGGGGTCGCGGCTGGAATCATTGAACAAGGAGTACGGTAGCCGCATAATCATCAGTGACGCTAGCCGAGCACGATTGACAGGCGACTACGACACCCGTCCGCTGGGAGACGTCGTTGTGAAGGGGAAGACCCGCGCGGTCGCGATATTTGAGGTCGTCGTGCCCTCACCAATTCAGGAACCGGATCACACGACATGAGACTTTCGATCGCGTTGACCCTGGTGTGTCTTGTCGGCAGCACCGCTCCGGCACACGCGCAGTTCGGCAGTCTGAGCGACAAGTTGAAGCAAGCGCAGAAGGCGAAGGACGACTTCGACAAGAAGACAGCCGAAATTCGAATTTCGGACGCGGACGAACGAAAGCTGGGCGAGGATGTCAGCGCGAAGTTGCGCCAGGACTTCGGCGTTTATCAGGACAAGGCCGTCACGAAGTACGTGTCGCTCGTCGGCAAAGTGCTCGCACAGGCGAGCACGCGTCCGTACCTCGACTGGCAGTTCATCGTGCTCGATACCGACGGCGTGAACGCCTTTGCATCGCCTGGCGGCATCATCCACGTCACCCGCGGCCTGCTTGGACTGGTCAAAAACGAAGCGGAACTGGCCGGCATTCTCGGCCACGAAATTACGCACGTGACCGCAAAGCACACCGTCCGTGCGATCCAAAAGAACAAGGTCGTGAGCCTCACGGCTCAGGAGGTCGGTGGGTCCGCCGGGTTGTCGGATTCAGTCATCTCCACGCTTGGCAGCGCCGCCTACAAGACCATCGTCAGCAACGCATTCGATCGCGACGACGAGGTCGAGGCCGATCGTGTTGGTGTCGCCCTGGCGAACAAAGCCGGGTACGCCCCTCATGGGTTGTCCGATGTGCTGAAGCGTCTCGCTGAACGGAACAAGAACCAGGATCAACCCAACGGCTTGTTTGCCTCGCATCCTCTGATCAAGGACCGCCTGGACAACATTGCGAGCACGATTACGCAGAACAAGCTGGCCGCGTCCGCTACGGTCGCGCCCCGTTTCTCGAAGGAGATCACATTCACGGCCAAGCCGCTCGCGGACATTCCCGTTATTGACGGCACCCGAGGACTGACCGGCGGGGATTCGAAGAGCACCAAGGATGCGAAAGACAAAGATCCGAAGGAGAAGGACGCGAAGGAAGCAGAACCGAAGCCCCAACCGAAGCAAAAGGGTGGCTTGCTGGGGAAGATCGGACTGACCGGCGGATCACAATCGCAAAACTCACAGACGGTCGCGTCGGCGGGAGCGCGCGGGCTCGGGCAACCGGATCGCGACGCGAAAGGCGGTACCAATCCAGCCCGAGTCGCGATCATCATCAATCCCGCCGATCTCGCCGAGTTCAAGAAGGGCATCGCCTAACCCGGAATGGGCTTCTACCACGCCTGGCACCTCGTCTTTGGCGTTCTGACGCTGATGATCGCGCTCGCGATCTCGGCGCTCACTGCCAATCGTCTGGTGCGGCGGAAGCTGAAGCTTTCGCTGTTGCTCTTGGGCGCCTATGTCGTCGTCCACATCGTGGTCGGCCTCGAGCTCGCTCCTGATGCCGCCGTCGATGAGCAGCTGATCTCGGTCGAGAGGCTCGCCTTTGCCGCCGCCCTGATCAACCTCGCGGTCATCTCGTTTCTCAACCCGCTTCGCGAGGATCGCGTGCCGGATCGCTATCCGGCGATCCTCCAGGACTTCATCGTCATTGGATTGCTGGTGCTGGTGGCGACGCTGGTGTTCCACGACAAGCTGCTGACGACGTCAGCCGTGAGCGCCGTCGTGATCGGCTTTGCGTTGCAGGATACGCTGGGAAACGCATTCGCCGGACTGGCGATTCAGAGCGAGCGGCCGTTCAACATCGGCCATTGGATCAAAGTCGGCGACTTCGAGGGGCGAGTCGCTGAGGTGACCTGGCGTGCGACGAAGCTCCGCACCAAGGCCGGCAATTTCGTGGTCGTGCCGAACAACATCGTGTCGAAGGAAGCGATTACCAACTATTCCGAACCGTCGACGCAGTGTCGCGTCGAGGTCGAGGTGGGGGCGAGTTATCTGTCATCGCCGAATATGGTGAAGTCGGTGATTGGCGAAGCGCTTGCCAATTCGGCGCGCGCGCTCAAGACGCCGGCGCCAGACGTGGTCCTGGCGTCGTTCGACAGCTCCGCGATCAACTATCGCGTCCGGTTTTGGATCGAAGACTACGAACGCGACGAGGCCGCGAGAGACGAAGTACGCTCGGCCATCTACTACGCGTTCGCGCGGCACGGCATCGAGATTCCGTGGCCGATCCAGGTCCAGTACGAGAAGGCTTGGGACGAGCAGGATCCGGCGGCGCAGGCGCACGACCGCGGCCGGTTGCTTGGCGGCGTCGATCTATTTGCCGGACTCAACGACGAAGCTCGTCACGAGATTGCCAGATCAGTCCGATCGAGAACGTTTGGCAACGGCGAGTCGATTGTCCGGCAGGGTGAGCCAGGAGAATCGATGTTCATCGTCGGCTCGGGCCGAGCCGTCGTCGTGCTGGAGCCCGATCGCCGCGAAGTTGCCACGATTGAGACCGGGGGATATTTTGGCGAGATGTCGCTGCTGACGGGGGAGCCGAGAACAGCCACGGTGATCGCGCGCGGCGACACGGTCGTGCTGGAGATTGGGGCGGACCTTTTCCGCCATCTTGCCGGAACGAGTCCGCAGGCGATCGAACAAGTGGCAGTAGCGGCTGCCGCGCGGCGTATCGAGCTCGACAAAGTCCGCGCGACCGGTGCGGGATCCGCAGTCGCCGACGCTCCGGCCACTCTCCTCAGCCGGATGCGTCGGTTTCTGCGACTATCGTAGTTACCAGTTACCAGTTGCCAGTTATCTTCTGTCACTGCGGACCGCAGTTTACCGATATCGCCCCTCATTGAATCCGCGCTCGTATCCGTCGCGGAATCCCTGGCGATAGACATCCTTGTATTGCTCGCGTGAGCCGTAACGGCTGTCGTACTGACGGTCGCCCGACCGATACCATTCCTGACGAAGCGGATCGAACGATCGGTTCCTGCGTGCGTCGTCCCGTCCCTTTTCGTAGCCGTCGTTGACGCCGTTCTGAAAGGCGACGTTGTTATATCCGCCACCGTATCCGCCAGACGTGCCGGGATACGACGGGTAGACAGGACGGTTGCTGGGATAGGGATACCCATATCCGCCATTTGTATCCCGCCTCGGCACCGCGCGCCCGTCACCGTAGCGCCCGTCACCATAGCGCCCGTCACCATAGCGCCCGTTTCCGTTTCCGTAGCCGTAGTTCGGGACGTAACGCTCGTACCCATCAGAGTATCCGGCAGCAAAGCCGGTGCGGAACGACTGACGATACCGGTCTACCGAACCGTATTCCCGGTGGTAGCCCTTATCGCCGTGTTGATACGCTCCCTCGTCCTGATATCGGAAACTGTCGCGTTTCTTCCCGTCCTTTTCGCCTTCTTTCAACCCTTCGCGAAACCCGTTGTCGTAGGCGATGCGGCCGGAGTTGTAGTGCGACTCTTGGGCCGCCGGATAAGGACGGCCATCGTCGAGCCATCCGCGCGTTTGCGCCTGCGCCGGCGCGGTCAGCGCGAGCGCGGCAACACCAAGCGCGGGAACAAACAGTAGACGTCTCATGGGTTCTGAACCTCCGTAGCGCTGAGCGCTCACGCCCGGAGAAATCGCAAGAACCACGCCGCAGTGATCGCGCAAAAAAACCGCACAAAAGTCGCGGATTTCCACGGTTTGGGCGCGAAGAGAGGACACCTCATGAGGTGGAGACAGGACAGTCCAACCTTGGGGACTCGCGACTCGCGACTCACGACTCGCGACTGTCTTCGGGTGACTGGCAGATCTCTGTCGTCTGGGTGAGGTTCCTTTCGGGCTTCGGCGAGCAACCGTCTAGCCGCCAGCCGCCGGCCGCTCGCCTTACTGCGACCAGACGAGCACGCGTTCGCCGGCGGCATTTTCGTGATCGACGATGAGCGTTGGGCCGAAGCGTTCGAGGTCCTCTGCGGTGAGGCGCAGATCCTCGAGGTTCATGTGATTGCCGTTGAGGTCGATGGTCGCGCCGCGCATCTTCATCCGGACGACCCAGAACGGAATGCTGACGCGAACGATCTTTCCTTCATCCGGATCGAACGCCATCACGTTGATCGACTCCGGCGCCTTCGCGTTGGGCGGCGGCTGACGATCCACGTTCGAACGAAGATACTTCCCGTGCTTGTCCAGCTCGATTAGCGGTTTCTGACCCTCAAACCGTCGGCGAACCTGATCGAAGTCGTGCGCGGCGTTGCTGGCCGTCACGGTGCGAGTCTGGACGTGCTGCGAAAAGAAATAGAGTCCGACGCCGGCCATCGCGACGACGCCGAGGACGCCGATCGCGATGATCGCGATGACGACCCAGACCCACGCTTTTACCTTACCGGCCATTCGAGCTCCTCAGGAGCGCGCGTGCGTCCTCGATACACACGGGATCGTTCCCACGCTCGCACAAGGTCTCGGCCTGCCTGGCTTCCTGGACCGCGACATTTCGATCGCCGCGCTTCAGCGCGAGACGGCCCAACTCAACGCGCGCGCGGCCGTTCACCCAGTTCTGTGAATCCGCGCGGCTCGCGACCGTGAGATCGGTCAGGGCTTCGTCGGTTCGGCCCAGCGCCGCTCGTGCGGCGCCGCGCTTGTATCGCCACAAGGCTTCCTCACCAGGAATGCGTGGGCGGGTGTCCTTCGCCAGCATCGCCAGGCCTTCGTTCAGCAGCTTTTCTGCCTGCTGAGCGCGCCCGGCACGGAGCGCCGTGGACCCGGCCTCGAGCCACAGCAGCCGATTTCGCGGAAACAGTTGCTGCAAGTCTGCGAGCACCTGGAGGGCGTCGTCCCATCGACGCTCTCGGTTGTACACGAGAATCAGCGCGAACAGCGCGTCCGCGCGGGCATCGTTGCCGCGGTCGATGGCGACGCCGGCGGAGTCGCGAACCGGCTTCAAGTTGGGATCGAGTTCGGCGGTCTCACGCAGCATTTGAATGCCGCGATCGCGTCCGCCGCCGAACCCAGCCACGTAGGCGACCATCCGCATCGGCAGCGAGAAGGTGGAGACGACGTACCGATAGGTCCCGACGACGAGCGCGGCGTCCTTCCTCGATGGATCGAGTGCGAGCGCTTTCTCATGCTCGTCGTAGGCGCGCCGCGCGGCGCGAAAGCCGGTCAGCATCTTGCCTTCGACGGTTGCGACATACGACGCCTGCAGCCCGACTGCCGCACCGAGATCGTAGTGAGCCTGCGGGTCGTTCGGGTTGGCCGCGACGCGTCGCTCCGCGAGGGTAATCGCTCGATCGATATGCATGCGAAATTCCGCGTCAATCTCCGGCGGGGGCTTCGCGAGATCGACGTTCGATCGTGAAAACGACCCAAGATAGTGATCGACGGTCACGGCGCCGCGGCGAAACAGGAGGTTGAGCCAGAGTACCGCCGCCAGCGACCGGTGAGGGGCCGGGTCGTCGGGGGACAGGGCCACTGCCCGCCTGAGGAGTTCGAGCGCCTGATCGTGATCGAGGTTGCAGGCGAGATCGAGCCCGCGAAGACGCAGCTCGTTGCTCGTTTCAAGCGGAGGGGCGGGGCGGGTCGGCACTGACGCGTTGCACGGAACGGCCATCAGAATGACCGCCGCGAGGACGCGCACTGGCAGTTGCCAGTTCATAAGACTATGATAGTCCGCTGCACGCATCAATCGTGCCGGTTTGGCAACGAGGAGGAAGCACAGATGCCGCGAGGGCGACCGAGGAAAAAACCACGCAGTATGCTTTTCAAGTCGGCCGAGTTGATCGGCTGGGCGATCGGCGGCATCGAGCGGGAGATCGCTGAGACACGTGTGCGGCTCGCCGCGCTGACCGCGCAGGCGGCCAGCCTTCGGAAGCGCGCCGGCGTGAGGGCTTCGGCTGCGGCATCAGCTGTGGCCAACGCCGCCGGCACGGCCGCAGAAGGGGCGCTGACGGGGCGCAAACGACGTCGCCGCAAGATGTCTCCGGAAGCACGCAAGAAGATTTCAGAAATGATGAAGAAGCGCTGGGCGGAACGCCGCAAGGGCAAGTAGTCGCTACAACACAATCCCGCGGCCGAGGCCGCGCTCCGCAGCCTTGATATAGGCGAGGTGCGCGGCCGCCACGTCCTCGACGGCCATCCCGAGCGATTTGAAGATCGTCACGTCGGTCGCGGACGTCCTTCCCCTCACGGTTCCAAGAACGACCTCGCCCAGTTCGCCGGAGAGATGGGTTTCGTCGAACACACCGGCGCGCAGGGGAATGACGATGTCGCCGGCCTCGGCGAGCGCGCCTTCGCGCGAATCCACGAACATGCGACCACGGCCAACGAGTGCGGTCTCCATCTCTCGTTGATCCGGGCGGCACGCGCCAACGGCGCAGATGTGCGCCCCCTCCGCGATCCACTCGCTTCGAACGACCGGCTCGCGCGCGGCGGTCGCCAGCACAATCAGGTCGGCGCCGTCGACGGCATCCCGCGCGGACGCCGCAGCCAGGATCGGTGCATCCACGCGCGGACGCATCTCGCGCACGAACGCCGTTCGGTGATCGTGGGTCGGACTCCAGACGCGAACGTCACGCAGCGATCGGACCATCGCGATCGCTGCGAGATGACTCCTGGCCTGCACGCCCGATCCGACGATCGCCAGTCGCGATGCATCGGCGCGAGCGAGATGTTTTGTCGCCACCGCCGACACCGCAGCGGTTCGAGCTTCGGTAATGAACCGGCCGTCCATGATCGCCAACAACTCGCCGGTCATCGGATCAAGCAGGACGATCGTCGCGAGATGCGTTGGCAGACCGACGGCGGCATTGCTCCCGAAGACGGTCACCACTTTGGTACCGAGCGCAGCGGGATCGGAAATGAAGGCGGGCATGACCCCGACGAACGCCTTCTGAAGTCCGACCTCGATGACGCTCCGGAGCGGCTGCGTCACCTGGCGCGATGAGAATTGCGCCAGCGCGGACTCCATCGCGTCGATCAGGTCGCGCATCGACAGCACGATGCGCACGTCCTGTTCGGAGAGCAAGACCGGCATGAATCACTCCGAGGGGCGTCGCCCCTCGGACTCCCCTGCACGCTCGCGCGCGGGGCCCCGCCCGCCCCGCTCCGCTCGCGTGGGCTCACTCGCGCGCTCGTTCGCCTGTGTCAACAAAACCGCTTCTAGTACCTAAGCTTACCTGAACCGTTGGAACGGGAATTGGAGTGACTGGAAGTCCTGGCTGGAAAGAAACGAGGGCGAAGGTTTCAGGGCGACGCGCACCCGCCGCCCGTGCCGCATGCAGAATCTAGCGGGCTACGCGAAACTGACGACGAGAATCGCGACGGTGAGCAGGATTGCCACGATTGCATCGGCATTGCTCGAGAAATCGAAGTCTCTCATGGTGTCCGTCCTTTCATTAACGTTAGACGGCACACCGCGGTTGAAAGTTTACCGTCTTATTTGTCCGTCGTCGGTTCGCTGGTGGCGACGTAACTCTTACGTGCCCGGGCGACCATGCCCGGTTTCTTGAGCCTGACCTCCAGCTTGTGAATCTTGCCGTCGAGTAGTTGCGGCGTGAAGCCGAGCACGTACTGACTGTGCAGTTCCTGCGCAACCCGTGTGAAGGTACTCGTCAACTCGTCGGTCTTCTTCAACAGGAAAAACCCGCCACCCGTCTCTTCGGAAAGCCGTTTCAGCCCACGGTCCGGACTCGATCGCACGCGGCGCGCGCCGTCGAAGTATTCGTTCTCGAGACCGACGGAATAGACCATCACTTCTTCGAGCCGTCCGCGATCCGTCACATGACCGGACCCAACCTTGCTCGAGTTGTCGTCGCCATCGGTGAACACGAGCACGACCTTGCGGCCTTGCAGCGGCTTCAACTGCGACATGCTTTCGTTGACCGCGTCGTACAACCGCGTCGGATAGCCGAAATCGAGATCCTTCAGCGATCGCACCAGCATGTCGCGGCTGTTGGTAAATCCCTCCGGATGGAATTCGATCTTGTCGTTGAAGGCGCCAACCATTCCCTGATCGTCTGGCATCAATCGGAGCAGGAACTGCTCAGCCGCGGCTTTCACCAGGTCGAGCGCCAGCGTCATGCTGCCGCTGGTATCGAGCATGACGACAACGCTGATCGGCTGCGGCTTGTTGTCGAACGACGTCAGCGTTTGCAGCTTGTTGTTGTCGTACACCTCGAAGTCGTCCTGCACGAGATCGGGCACCAGCCGCTTTTCGGCGTCGGTCACCGTCGCGTAGAGCGCGACCGTGTTCGTCGAAACCTTGAACGTTTTCTGTGGCGTTTCCTGGGCTGCCAGCGAGGCAATCAGAATCGCCGTGGCTGCGATCGGGGCAAAGATCCGTATCGACATTTTGGGTTGCTGCTGCAGAAAGTATTCCAGTCGTGGTCCGGCCGATGGCCGGACAGGCACGGGCAACGTCGCGAGGTTGTTCCTGTTCTCTCTATTGTACAGGCTGCGGAACGTTTCCCGTTTCCGTTGTTCCTGTCAGCGTTTCTTGGTGCTCGCGGGGTCCAGCCCCGCTCGCGCTCCCGCGGGGCGCCGCGTCGCGGCGCTTCCGGCTAGCGAAGCCGGGCCTCCAACGCCACGTCAATCGCCTCCGCCATCCTTCGGTATCCGGCAGCCGATGGGTGGAGGCCGTCAGGGGACTCGAAAAGCCGGTCCGGATTGTCGGAGGCGGCTACGGCCGACCGTGTGTCTGCGAAGGCAATTCCTGGCTGGCGCCGGATCCACTCGTTGATCTGACGCATCCGCGCGTTCTCGTCGGCCGTCGCGGTGTTGTAGGGGACGATCGAGCCGGCGACGACGACAATCCGCGCATCCGCCGCACGGGTGTACATCGCGTGCAACTGCTCGGTGACGTGATCGACCGTGCGCCCCTGATACACGTCGTTCACACCCGCGATGATCACGACCGCAGCGGGCGACGCCTGGATCACATCGCGATTGAAACGCGCGCGAATCTGATCGCTACGCTCGCCGTTGACGCCGCGATTGAGCACCGTCCAGGTCGGACGAATCTTCATCAACCAGTACGAGTACTGGCTCGTCTCGTCGCCGCGCCCGTTTGGAGGTTCCTCGAGCGGGGAGTGGAATCCCGGCGTGCCGGCGGTCGTGGAGTCTCCCAGCGCGACGATTCTGACGCCGCCCGTCTGCTGATTCATCACGACGGCAAGCCACAACGCGATCGAAACACAGATCCCCGCCGGGTCGTTCATTTGGACTCGAACATCATGGTCGACGGACCGCGCTCGGATTGGAGCCGCTTCGATACCTTTTCCACGTTGCGCATGACGCGCAGGATGTTCTCGCCGAGGATCTTCTTCACGTCGTCGTCCTTGTACCCGCGGCGGAGGAGCTCGGCGACAAGCGCCGGGTACTTCGATACATCCTCCAGGCCTGCGGGAACCATCGTGATGCCATCGAAGTCGCTGCCGAAACCGATGTGATCGATACCGGCAACTTTACGGATGTGATCGATGTGGTCCGCAGCCTCCGACAGCGTGGCGCGCGGCGCCGGATGCGCAGAGGTCCACTCCTGAACGCCGCGCGTGACCGCGGCCGCGTCAGCAGGAAACTGCTTGGTCAGCCTCGCGCTCTCGGCATCCTGCAGCTTCTGCCAGGCCGCAACCTTCGGCGACAGAAATCCCGGCACGAACGTGACCATGACGACGCCGCCGTTTTTCGGCAGCAACTGCAGAATGTTGTCAGGCACGTTGCGCGGCACATCGTTCAGCGCGCGCGCGGACGAGTGCGAAAACATGACCGGCGCCTGGCTGACACGGATCGCATCTTCCATTGTCTCCGGTGACACGTGGCTGAGGTCGACCAGCATCCCGAGCCAGTTCATTTCACGGACGACCTCATCGCCGAATGGTGCCAAGCCGCCAAACTTGGGATCGTCCGTCGCAGAATCCGCCCACGCCGTGTTCTTCGAATGCGTCAGCGTCATATATCGCGCGCCGAGCCGATAGAACATTCGCAGCGCGGCAAGCGAGTTGTCGATTGAATGGCCGCCCTCCATCCCGATGAGCGAGGCAATTCGACCCGCCTTGAAAATCCGCTCCACATCGTCGGCGGTCAGCGCGAGCTCGAATGCTTCGGGATAGCGGCGCACCATCTGATGGACGGTGTCGATCTCCTCGAGCGTGGCGGTCACCGCGCTTTGGCCTGCGAGCTCGACCGGCACGTACACTGACCAGAACTGACCGCCGACGCCGCCGGCTCGCAGGCGGCCGATGTCGGTCATGATCGACGGCTGCGGCTTTGCGATGTCGAGCTTCTCGAAGTTCCGCTGCGCCTTTTCCCGCAGCGCCCAAGGATAGTCATTGTGACCGTCGATGAGCGGCGTCTGCCTCAGCAACCCCCGGGCACGCTCGAGGAGCGCCGAGTCGGTCGATTGCGAAAGAGTCGTCGCGAAGGCGAGACACATGCAGAGCGTCGTCCAGAAGCGAGTCGGCATGCTTCATCGTAATTGCTGATTGCTGAATTTTGATGGCTGATTGGCCGCCAATCAGCCATCGGCAATCGAAAATCAGCAATTGCAGAATGGCGACTTGACTGGTCGGATATAGCGGGATTAGGCTTGAAACGAGATCAGTCTCATTTTGATCCGGCTGCTGATTGCCGCCTGATGATGCGGAAATCAACGCTAGGGTCTTCGTCGGCGGAAGCCACAGGACACAATGATTCAGTCGTTTGTGATCGCGTTGCGCGAAGGCCTCGAGGCGTTTCTGATCGTCGCGATCAGCCTCGCGTATCTGAAAAAGACCGGACGTTTCGCGCTTCTGCCCGCCGTCCACTGGGGCATTGCCGTGTCGGTTCTGTTGAGCGTCGGTGCCGGCATTCTTCTCGCTCAGGCAAACAATCAGGCGTTGTGGGAGGGAGTGCTGGCGCTCGTCGCGGCGCTCCTCGTCGCGTCGCTGACGATGCATATGTGGCGGGCAGGGAAGCGGATGAAGCGCGAGATTGAAGGACGACTGGAGGCATCGTCGCTCAAGCTCGGCCGCGCCGCCTTCATGGGAGTGTTCGGCTTCACGCTCCTGATGATCACCCGCGAGGGCATGGAGACCGCCCTCCTGATGACGCAACTGATCTTCACGGTCAAATCCACGCAGGTGATCGCCGGGGCCGTTGCGGGTACGACGGCTGCGGCGTTCATTGCCTGGTTGTGGTCGCGCTATGGGTATCGCGTGAACCTCTCGCGTTTTTTCCAGGTGACGGCAGTTTTCCTGCTCGTGTTCGTCGTGCAGCTCCTCATCTACGGGTTCCACGAGCTGACCGAAGCCAACGTCTTTCCGAACAGCCAGCCGTTACACGATGCAACCGAAGCTTACGGCCCCGACGGCATTTACGGCCAGTACCTGACTTACCTTCTGGTGCTGCTGCCGCTCGCCTGGCTCGCCGTGACTCACTTCGTGAGCGGCCAGCGCCACGCGCGACCCAGCACGTAGCGAGCGAAACAAGGTTCCGCGCGGTTCCACTAGGTTCTACAGGGTTCTGCTTGGTTCCCGACGCAACGAACCTGGTGGAACCTTGTCGAACCCGGTTGAACCTTGCAGAACCTGGTAGACGCGCAGCGATAGAATCCCTGTATGGCCGCGAAGCTGCCGACCAACGTCTCGCTCGTTTGGGAACACGATCTGGTGTTTGGGGGTCGATCCGGAGACGTGCAGATTACGCTCGATAGCGCCTCCCACGCCGGACCGTCGCCGGTGCAGGCGCTTGCCTTTGCGCTGGCGGCCTGCATGGCCATGGACGTCGTCCACGTGCTGAAGAAAGGGCGGTGCGATTTTCGCGGCTTGCGGGTCGACCTGATCGCTGAGCGAGCGAACACGGATCCACACCGCCTGACCGCCATCACGCTCACCTACACGATCACCGGCACCGTGCCGGCCGCCAAAATCGACCGTGCCATTCAATTGTCGCGCGACAAATATTGCTCGGTGTGGCACTCGATGCGACAGGACATTCCTCTCACCGTGAACTACACGGTCACGCCAGGAACGTAGTGGGGCGACGAACGTACGTGGATTGGGCACGCGGGCTGGCCGTGCTCATCATGATCCAGGCTCACGTGCTCGACAGCTGGACGCGGATTGATTCGCGTGGTTCCTGGCAATACGCGTGGTCGATGATCGTGGCTGGCTTTGCTGCGCCGCTGTTTCTCTTTCTCGCTGGCGTGTCGATCCCGCTCTCCGCCGGATCGAAGCTGCGACGAACCGGCGACAGAGCGATCGCCGCATCCGCGGTGATCAATCGGGGATTCTGGATCTTCTTTCTGGCGTTTCTGTTTCGCATCCAGGCGTGGGCGCTGGGATGGGGTTCGCCCCGGGGCATGCTGAAGGTCGACATTCTGAACGTCATGGGTCCCGCAGTCGCCGTCGCTGGCGCGCTGTGGGGCGCTGTTCGAGTTCCCCGGCTTCGTCCGGTGGCGTTTGCCCTGGTTGCCGCTGCCCTCTCCGTCCTCACACCGATCGTACGAACCACGGCGTGGCTCAATCCCTTGCCGGACGCACTCGAGGCCTACGTCCGGCCTCTCGGCGGGCTCGCGACCTTCTGCTTTTTCCCATGGGCAGGATTCGTGTTTGCGGGCGCCGTCATTGGTTCGCTGCTCGATGCGGTCCGAACGCTCGAAGGGGACTCGCGATTGAACCGCTGGCTTGCGGTGGCGGGAGCGGCGCTTGCCGGTGCGGCGTATGCCGGATCCTTTCTGCCGACGCCGTACGCTCACTCAGAATTCTGGGTAGGTTCGCCCGCGTTCTTTGCGCTGCGCGTCGGTATCCTCACACTCATCCTTCCGTGCGCGTACGTGTGGGAGCGGATGGTCGTTCGTCAGTCGTGGAGTCCGATGGAGCAGCTGGGACGAAGCTCGCTCTTCATTTACTGGATTCACGTCGAGATGGTCTATGGACTGCTGTCGCTACGGATACACAAGACGCTCAGCCTCCCGCAGGCGTGGGCGGCATACGCCTCGTTCGTGATTGTGATGCTGTTCTGTTCGATAGAGAAAGATCGGATCGTGCGCTGGTGGAACGCGAGGCGGAAGCAGAACGCCTACTTCATCGAGTCCAGGACCTTTTGAACGATATCGGCGCGAACGTCGTGTTTGTCCCTCATCTCGCGCGCGACGGTCGTCAGCTGAATACGCACGAGGGCTATCGATCTCGCCGCTGACGCCGCCTCGTACCCCTGACCGCGGGATGCCTTCTCGAGCGAATCCAGGTTCAATTGCGTGCGAAGCTGCGCGACGAGCGGCGGGTCGTCCGCGCCGAGCTGGGTGACGACTTTCCCCACCGCATAAATCTCCTGTTGTTCCCGGCGGTCGGCGCGTTCCTCCAGCTTGCGCGCGTCCTTGAACCGCGCGTCGGTTTCGATCGCCTTCAGGCGACGCTCCGCATCGGCAGCATCGATCAGGCCGGAATAGGTCCTCACAATCGAACCGTAGGCTCGCCACGCCTCCGTCAGAAGGCCGCGCTCCTCCAGCGCCCGCGCGCGCGAAACATCTTCGGCCAGAATCGTGCGGACCAGATCGAGATCGCGAGCGCGACGTCCGTCTTTGATCGCCAGGACCTCCATCCACCCCAGCGCACGGACCACGACGTCGGTCGGCGGCCACTGATGACCGCCGTCGAAGAACTCGATGCGGTGCGGAGACGTCGCGTCGGCGAGCCTCGCATCGATGTTCTTCACCTGAAGAAAGTTGAAGTCGCTGTGGCCGGCACTGCCAAACCAGGCGAACCGCTTGTCCCTGGCGATCTGCGATTCAGGATTCGGCTGGCCCGAAGCAATCACCCCCGCGACCTGTCCCGTCTGTTGAGCGACAAGCCAGGCGACCGTGGCTCCGCCCGAATGCCCGGCCGTGTAGACGCGCCGCTGGTCGACCGCGTAACCGCCGAGTAACGCCGGCCACATCGCATTGACGGCGCGAAGGGTCGGTTCCCATGGACCGTTCCGCGAATTCTCGGATGCCGCGATGATCCAGCCGAATCGCTCGGCAGCTTCGCGAAAGACGTCCGCGGCGCGTGCCGCGCGCGCGCCGGGATCGAAGACGAGCAGGAGCGGCCACTCCCGCGAGGTTTCGTACCTCGAAGGTAAATAGAGGGTATAGGTCTGCGACGGATCGTTTGGACAGCTGACGTGCTCGACGAGGGCGCCCCTGACGGCCTGCTGAGGATGTCCCGCGGTCAGGACCAGCGCGGCAAAGACGGTGAGCAAGCCTGGCGTCATAAGGATCTGAATTAGAATGACTTAGGTCACTTTGCCCGTGCCCGCGCTGCTGGCCCTTGAGAATCTGGTGCAGAGACAATATAAGATGGGCAAGCCAGTGACGCCTTAGCAGCCTGAAAGCCCGAGTGTAAAGCCAAAACAGCCGAATACGCCTATGATTAGCGTCGCCGCTATCCGGATGCAGCAGTTTGGAGTCCAGTTTTACCAGGCCTCCTTGAGCGCCAGCGACATCGACAAGCTCGTCCGCTTTGAGGTGCTCAGTTACGGCGAACAGTCTCAGCCGGTTCGTGGGGGGCGGAAAAAGGTGCCGGCGCCCACCAAGGTCAATTGGGATCTTCTCGAACGCCGGATTGCCGCGAACGAGAAGGCCTATCAGCGGCAGATCATCCGGAAGAAAATCGACGAGCTGGTCCAGTACTACGAACAGTGCCGGCAGGCGCGCGACCTGCCGTCCATCCCCGGCGCCGTCATCATCTCCTGCGATGAAGCCCTGAAATTCGATCCGGCGGAACCAGGCTCATCGGTCGGCATGTTGAAAGTCCCCGAACGCGAAGGTATCCTCCGGGCCATCGACGGTCAGCACCGGTTGCTCGCCCTGCACGCCGACATCGACCGGTTCGGAGACGAGCCCTTCACCGTGCCCGCCGTCATCTTCGATCGGCTGCCAGACGATCATGTCGTGCAGATGTTCGTGACGATCAACGCGAAGCACACTCGGCTGAACGCTTCGCACCTGGTGTCGCTGTCAGGCCGCCAGCTCTACAGTGACGAGAGCCTTGCGGCGGCGCACGATATCGTTCGCGCGCTGAACGATCGTGAAGACTCGCCGCTCTACGGCGAAATCAAGCTGCTTGGCGTGGGACGCGGTCGAGTCGCCCAGGCCCCGCTCGCCCAGGAGCTGAAGAAGCTGTTTGCCGCGGACGCGTTCGGGCCAGGCCGCAAGGGCGAGGCGTTCCGCGAGGAGTCGAAACGCTTTTTCGTGAATTACCTCAAACAGGCGGCGCAAGTTTTTGGAGCCGCGTGGAATGGACGCAAGTACAGCATCAAGTCGGCGACTGCGCTTCGCGCCTTTATCCGGGTCGCGCCCGACGTCGTCCGACGCCTTGATCAGGAGCATGCGGATCGCACGGACTTCCGGGCCATCGGCCGCGTGATCGCGCCCTGGGGCCGACGAATCGGGGACCTGCGCTTCGAGACCGAAGGGGCGTGGAAGCGGCACGGAACCACAGTTGACTCGTTGTCGAAGGAGCTGCGACTGGCGTTGCAGTATCCGGAGGGGGCCGCAGTCTAATTGCGGATTTCTGTTGTTGAGTGCTGATTGAATCAATCAGCACTCAGCAACCGTCAATCAGGCAATAAAAAAAGGGCATCGCCATTTTAGTGACGATGCCCTGCGGTTGTTGCGGGCGACCCGGCTCCCCAGCAACTCACGGCTCCCTGCCGTAAATATTCAGGCCGCCTGCACCCTCCTATTGAGCAAGCGGTGTACCGCTCGATTTCCTTCTGTTTTATGCAGGTAAACCATGGATTCGGGCGACCCCGCGCACAAAAATCGTGGGTCGATTACATTTTTGATCTGGCTGAAACGCGCCGGTCGTTTTTGGCGAAAAACGCCGTTGCGGTTTGGTTGTTTCTGTCAGCCTCTGTCGGGATTGGCGCCCAGGAGCCGGGCCTGCCCGCCGGAGCCTTGGCGAAGGCGGGTATCGTCGCCGGCCACGTTGTCGATGCCCGGACCGGGGCGGGTATCGAAAAGGTGTTCGTCCTCGTCGAGGACGGCGGACCGTCCACGCAGACGGACAGCACAGGCGCCTTTCGAATTGCGCCGGTCACTCCCGGTTCCCACCGCCTCTATATTTCCGTCGTCGGCTACATCCTCGTCCGACGTGAGGTGGCGGTGCCCGTGGGGGCGACGGTGGACGTCACGATTCCCTTGAGCGAAGGCACCGGCACATATACCGAGAGCGTGACGGTGGCGGCCGACCGATTCCGGGCGCCAGAACCGGGCGTCGCGTCGCAACAGATGCTCGGCAGCGCCGACATCCAGAACCTCCGTGGCGTTCTCGCGGACGATCCCCTGAGGGCCGTCCAGGTCCTCCCAGGCGTCGCCTCTGCCGACGACCTGCGGAGCGAGTTCAGCGTGCGGGGAAGCCCGTTTACGCACCTGAGCATGACCGTTGACGGATTCTCGACGCCGTATCTCCTGCACACCGTCCGCGCCATCGAGGATCAATCGGCCTCCGGCTCGGTCGCGATGATCAACAGCGACATCCTGGAGGACGTGACCCTCCTGAATGGCAGCTACGCGCAGCGTTACGGCGACCGCACGGGCGCCGAGGTCGACTTCAGGCTGCGGGAGGGATCGCGTGAGCGCAACCAGACGCGCGTAGCGGTGAGCGGAACCAGCGCGTCGGTTGTGGTGGAAGGGCCGATCGGCAGCGCGAAGCGTGGCTCGTGGCTCGTCACCGCGCGTCAGAGCTACTTGCAACTGCTGGTCGAGCGGTTGGTCGACGACGGAGAAGGATTCAACTTCGGCTTCTCCGATACCCAGGGCAAGGTCGTCTTCGATCTGTCTTCGTCGCAGCGCGCGGAGTTCACCGTGCTCGCCGGACATTCGAAGCTCGAGGAACGTCGTGAGGATCTCGACAGCCAGGATCTCTTCACCGGGCGGAACGCCTCCGCGATTGCGATTGGAACGTGGCGGCTCACCCGATCGCGCGGCGTCCTGACGGCACGGATGCTTGGTTCGTTCAACCAGTTCAGCAACGACACCACCGATCTCGTGACGCTCGACGACGGGCACGACAAGGAAGCTGCGGGCAGGCTCGATGCGAGCGTGACGTTCACACGTCATGTTCAGGCCGACGCCGGGGCACAGGCCGAGTACGTCGATGAAACGCGCTTTCGCCAGAGGTTCAACGGCGCGATTGGGCGGTACCGGACCATCAATGACTTTCAGGGACGCGCCACGCGTGCCGGTGGTTATGCGAGCCTGCGCCTCACAGCTGGGCCAGTGACGTTCGTTCCTGGCGCACGCGTCGATCACTGGACACTCACCGACGAAACCACTGCGTCGCCCTGGGTGCAGTTGGATTGGCAACTGCCGCGCTCATCCGCCATTCGGGGCGGAGCGGGGGTGTATCGACAATTTCCGGATTTCGAACAGGTCATCGGTGCGCTCGGTCTGCCCGATGCGCCGGCGCAGCGCGCCGAACAATACGACCTGGGATTCGAGCAACGCCTCGGCGTGTCGATGCGATGGACGGTGACGGTTTTCGATCGCGAGGAAGACGGATTCTTTCGTCGCCCGGGAGCCGAAACGAGGCTGGTGAACGGTCGCGTTGTGCGCGGGGTGGCGACCGCGCCGTACGAAAACCAGCTGGATGGCTTCGCCCGAGGGGTCGAGGTCCTGTTGCAGAGACGGAGCACACGCGGGGTGTCTGGATGGCTGGCGTATTCCTATGGCCGGACACGTCGCAGCGATCGCCTGACGCAGGAGACGTATTGGGCCGATCTCGACCAGCGCCACGCCATGAACCTCTACTTGTCGTTCAGGATTTCAGACCGTACGAACATCAGCACCAAGATCCGCGGCGGAACGAACATCCCGGCGCCGGGGTACTACTTGCAGCAGGGCGATCAATTCTTCGTGTCCCCAACTCGAAACACGCTGAGGCTGCCGACATATTCACGCGTGGATGTCCGCGCGAACCGAACGTTCAACTGGTCGCGCAAGCGGTTGACCCTCTTTGCCGAGGTGATCAACCTGCTGAATCGTGAGAACGTCCGCTTCAATCCGCCCGGCGTGAATACCTCCACCGGCCGCGTTTCCAACCTGTACGAATCACTTATCCCGATCGTTCCGTCGGCGGGAATTCTTATCGAGTTCTGATCAGGCTCGCCAGAACGGAACCTTGCAGAACCCGGCAGAACCTTGTAGAACCCCGTAGAACCCGATGAAGACGATCGATCTGAACTGCGATATGGGAGAGTCGTTCGGCGCGTACACGATTGGCGCCGACGAAGCGGTGATGCCAAGCATTACGTCGGCGAACGTCGCGTGCGGTTTTCACGGCGGCGATCCTTCCGTGATGCGTCGGACGATTCGCCTCGCTCGCGACCACGGGGTCGCCGTGGGTGCGCATCCGGGCTTCCCAGATCTGGTCGGGTTCGGACGACGCGACATGCGCGTCGCGCCGCAGGAGGTCGAGGCCTTCGTCCTCTATCAGATCGGCGCCCTTGCCGGTATCGCACGGGGTGAGGGGCTGCGGCTCGCCCACGTGAAGCCACATGGCGCGCTTTACAACATGGCGGTCAGGGATCGCTCGCTTGCCGACGCCATCGCCCGCGCCGTGGCATCATTCGATCGGTCGCTGATTTTTTTTGCGCTTCCGAATTCCGATCTCGCTCGCGCCGGTCAGTCGGCGGGACTGCAGGTGGCACTCGAAGGATTTGCCGATCGGGCGTATGAACCGGATGGATCGTTAACGCCACGGTCTCGTGCCGGTGCCGTGATTTGCGATGAAGAGACTGTCGTTCGCCGCGCGGTGCGGATGGCGACCCAAGGCGTGGTCGTCGCGGCCGATGGCTCGGAAGTGGCGATGCCCGTCGATACGATTTGCACGCACGGTGACACACCTGGCGCGCAATCGCTGACGCGCGCGCTTCGCGCGGGCCTCGAACGGGCCGGTGTCAAGGTAGCCGCGGTCGCGGGAATCCCGCGGTGAGCGGGATACTCACGTGGTGGCGGCAGGGCACCCCTGAAGGCCGCCGCGCCATCATCGCGGCCGGCCTTGGATGGATGCTCGACGCCTTCGACGTCACGCTTTTCGCCCTCGTTCTTCCGGCGCTTCGCAAGGATCTCGACCTCTCAGCCGCCGCCGGTGGCGCGCTCGGTTCGATCGCCCTGCTTGCTGCCGCGGCTGGCGGTGTGGGATTTGGCTGGGTATCGGATCGATTTGGGCGCACCCGCGCCTTGATGTCGAGCATCCTCTTGTACTCGGTCTTCACCGCCGCCTGCGGCCTGGCGACGACGTTTAGCCAGTTCGTGATTTTTCGAATCGGACTCGGACTGGGGATGGGCGGAGAGTGGGCCAGCGGCGCGACGCTCGTCTCGGAAACCTGGCCGGCAGTACACCGCGGCAAGGCACTGGCGCTGATGCAGAGTGCGTGGGCGGTCGGCTACGCGCTTGCCGCCGCGGTGAATTATTTCATTCAGCCGGCGTTCGGATGGCGCGCCGTGTTTTTCGTCGGCGTTCTTCCCGCCTTCCTGACAATCTGGGTCAGACGAACCGTCAAGGAGCCGGAGATCTGGCGCGAGGCGCACCGCGAACGTCCGCGCCGATCGACGCTGCCGTTGTTGTTTTCAGACGGGCTGGCTTCGTTGACGATTGCGTTGACGATCATGAATGCCTGCACGTTGTTCGGGTGGTGGAGCTTCAACCTGTGGCTGCCCAGTTACCTTCAGGAGCCGGCATCGCGTGGCGGCGTCGGGCTGCAGATATTCTCGAGCTCGACGATGATCGTGGTCATGCAGATCGGCATGTGGTTCGGATACATCACGTTCGGCTTTGTCAGCGATCGGATCGGCCGAAAGCGGACCTACGTCGGATATCTGCTTTCAGCGGCAATTCTGTTGTTCGCATACGTCTCGGTTCGGACGCCGATCGTGCTCCTCGCGCTCGGTCCGTTCGTCGCCTTTTGCGCCACCGGCTATTTCAGCGGGTTTGGCGCCGTCACCGCGGAGATCTTTCCGACCGCCATCCGCGGCACCGCCCAGGGCTTCACCTATAACGTCGGCCGCCTCGTCAGCGCCGCTGCGCCCTTTGCCGTCGGCACACTGGCCGAGACTCACGGTTTCGGGACGGCGCTGTCGATTTCGTCGCTGGCGTTCCTGGCGGCGGCGCTGACATGGATCTGGATTCCCGAAACACGAGGACGTGCTCTGGCATAAGATCAAGTCCACTGGCATCTCTGAAGGCGGGCGTATGTTGAAAGGGACACGAACGGTCCGGGTGACGAAGATTCAGCCCGTAAGCATTCATGGACAGCTCTCGCTGGACGTGTACTTCATGGACCCCGACGATCCGCAAGGACAGGTGAGCCTTGCACGAGTCGGTGGCGAGTCCGTGCCGCGCAACATCGAGGCCGGCGATACCGTCGAGCTTCATTACATGGTTGGCGTCGTTACGAGTATCACGAAGAAAAACTGAATTGATTCCTCGTTGACTGTTGGAGCTCCCGAATGCCTCGTTTGACTTGGTTACGAGCCGGTGTCGCCATGCGCACGCTCACGGCTCTTGTTCTCGTCGTCACGTGTGCGGCCGGACGTACGGTGGTGGCGCAAACATCCCAGGCTCCGTCGGCCCCCAAACCGCAGGCGCCGAAGCCCAAGCCTGTCCCCGCCGCCGCAGCGGATTCAGCTAAACCGACGGCGCTGCCGACCGCGAGATCGATCATCGATCGACACGTGAAAGCGATTGGCGGCCGCGAGGCAATCCTTGCGCACACCTCGTCGCATGCGTCGGGGACATTCTCCATGCCGGCGCAAAACATCACTGGGGCCCTCGACGTGTACGGGGCCAAGCCGGACAAGTCGCTCGTGAAGACCAGTCTCGGTGGCATCGGCGACCTCGTGGAAGGATTCGATGGCACCCATGGCTGGACACTTCAGCCAATGACGGGTCCTATGCTCAAGGAGGGACAGGAGCTCGCCGAGAGGAAATTTGACGCTGACTTTTACAGCGACCTGCACGAGCCTACTCGCTACGCGTCGATGAAGACGGTTGAAAAGACCACGTTCGAGGGTAAACCGTGCTACAAGATCAGCCTGGTCCGGAAGGAAGGCGGTGAAGACATCGAATACTACGATGTCGAGAGCGGACTCAAAGTGGGAACGTCGGGCACGCGCCAGTCGCCGATGGGACCCATCTCGGGAATGCAGACCTTCTCCGACTACAAGAAATTTGGCGACCTGCTGGTGGCGACGACCATGAAACAGACCCAGATGGGCGTCGACCTGGTCTTGAAAATAACCGCCGTCGAATGGGACAACGTGCCTGACTCGACGTTCGATCCTCCAGCCCAGATCAAGGCGCTCATCAAGTGACGCGCCCTCGCGCGCCGATCGTTGCGGCGATCGTGCTCGCCTGTGCATCCGGATTCGTCTCGGCGCAGATCCCCCAGGGCGTCGAAACGTTCGACGCCGCGTGGACGATCATCAAGAACACGCATTTCGACAAGACGATGAACGGTCTCGACTGGGACGCCGTGCGCTCCGAGCTCGAGCCCAAGGCCGCTGCCGCGAAAACCCCGGCGGAGCTTCGCGCTGTCATTCGCGACATGCTCCAGCGCCTGGGCCTCTCGCACTTTGCGCTGATTCCGTCAACCGCCGACGTCCCCGCCAACGCCAGTGCGTCATCCGGCGATTCGAGCGCTGATCCAGGTATCGAGATCAGACTTCTGGGACGCGACCTCGTCGTGACGCATGTTGGTCCGGAAGTAACCGCGGCTGTTCATGCCGGATGGCGGATCACCCAGATCGGTGCGACCGCTGTCGCCGATCTGCTGAAAGGCATTCCGGAAACTGAAAACGAACGCCTCCAGAAAGTGGAAGCCTGGCGTGTCGCCGAGACTCGCCTTCGTGGCCCGGCGGGATCGAAGGTCGAGGTCACGTTCGAGGACGGCCGGGGGGCGCCTGTGAAGACGTCACTCGAGCGCCGGCCCGAGCACGGCAATCCCGTGACGGTCGGCAACCTTCCGACGATGTACGTCCGGGTCGAAACCGAGCGGAAGTCGACGCCTTCCGGAAAGACAGCGGGCCTGATCAAGTTCAATGTGTGGATGGCGGCCGTCGACGCGCAGTTTCAGCAGGCGATGGACGACTTCCGCCGCGCCAATGGGATCATCATCGATCTTCGTGGCAACCCCGGCGGGCTTGCCGCGATGCTCATGGGGATCTCCGGACACTTCGTCAGCGAGCGCGTGACGCTTGGTGTGATGAAAACGCGCGACGCCGAACTGCGGTTCGTCGCCAATCCGCGTCTCGTGAATGCCTCCGGCGAACGCGTCGAAGCATTCAACGGCCCGCTCGCGATCCTCGTCGATTCCATGAGCGGCAGCGCGTCGGAATGTTTTGCCGGTGGAATGCAGTCGATCGGCCGTGCGCGTATTTTCGGCCAGACGTCGATGGGTCAGGCACTGCCGGCGCTATTCGATCGGCTTCCCAATGGCGACCTTCTCATCCACGCCTACGGCGATTTTGTCACCGCCACCGGGACGCGACTGGAGGGACGAGGCGTCATTCCGGACGAACCGGTTCCTCTCGAACGGGCCGATTTGCTGGCAGGCCGCGACCGGGCGATGGAGGCGGCGCTCGCCTGGATTGACAGCTCGAGTGCGGGCAAAGCGCCGCAACATCCCTGAATTTGGGCGTTTGCAGCGACCATTGTTGCGCTGGCAGATGGTCTCTGCTAGACTAAACGCACCGCCAACGGTTCTTTTTTTCCAGCCATACACGGTTATCTCGGGGGAGTTGAATGGAGCAGCGCCGGCTGCGTCTCGGTGACATATTGGACGACTACTGTCCGCGCGAACGACGGCTGACCAATCACGCCGTTGTCGCGATGATCGAAGAGGACGTCAAACAGACGCGGTGTACAACCTGCGACACCGAGCACCCGTACAAGGGAGGCAAAGTCCCAAAGCGACGAAAGAAAGAGACGACAGCGACCCTGTACAAGGAAGTGCTCGCCAGCCAGACCTCTCGCGAAGAACCGCACATCGTCGTCGATCACGAAGCAGAGGACGTCGAAGTGAACTCGACGCCGCCAGTCGCCAACGTTGTTGCCGCCGCGCCTGTTGACGACCCTTCCGAGCAGCCGGTGGTCGAGACCGCTACCGAAGAACCTGTTGCGGCTTCGACGCAAACCAGCGAGCCCGAGGAAGCGCCTGCGGAACTGGAGGAAGGTCCTGTTCACCGACCGCTGATTCGTGCGCAACTGCCGCGTATCGAGGGCCAGAAAGAAGAACGACGGCTGCCGGAATTCACGATTCGCCAGCGCGGCAACGGTCATTTCCGCGGTGACTCGCGCATGAAGCCGCCGCACCGTCACGGGGGAAACGGTCACGCGGGGAACGGCGGCGCGAACGGCAACCGCGCACAGGGCGGCTCGCGCTTCGCGGGACAGCGGCCGCCGGGAACTGGCGGCCGAGGTCAGTCCGGGCGCGGTGGCGGACAGCCCGGATTCCGATCGGGCCAGCGGCAGGGCGGCGGCCGGAAGCGCTCCCGCTAGGTTTCGATGCCGTCATTCGGCGGCTGCGCTGTGGACGTTTCGCACAGACCTACACGCCTGACGCACGTTTCCGCATTTCCCCATCATCACTGAGCTGCAGATCATGACGGACCTCGCCAACAAGACCGGCCTGATAGTCGGCGTCGCCAACAAGCGTTCCATCTCATGGGCCATCGCGCAGGCAGCGTCCGCTGCCGGCGCACGCCTCGCTGTGACCTATCAGGGTGAGCGGCTCGAGGAGAACGTGCGCGAGCTGTCGGCAGGGCTGACCAACCCTTTGATTCTCCCGTGCGACGTTACCGACGATGGTCAGATCGCGGCGGTGTTCGCCGAAATCGAGCGTGAGTTTGGCGGCCTGGATTTTCTCGTGCACGGAGCGGCGTTTGCGCCGCCACAGGAACTCGCGTCCGATTTTCACTTCGTCGACACGACGCGAGCGGGGTTCAAACTGTCGATGGACGTCAGCGCCTACTCGCTCATCGCCCTGGCGCGGGGTGCGATGCCTCTGATGGAGAAACGTGGCGGCGGCAGCATTCTCACGCTCACCTACCTCGGCAGCGAGCGTGTCTTTCGAAACTACAACGTGATGGGAGTCGCGAAAGCGGCGCTGGAAGCCTGTGTCCGTTATCTCGCCTCTGATCTCGGTCCGAAGGGGATCCGCGTCAATGCGATCTCGGCCGGGCCGATCAAGACGATCGCTGCGTCTGGAATTTCAGGTTTCTCGACCATCCTGCAGCACTACCGCGATCGCGCGCCGTTGCGCCGCACGATCGACACCGCCGAGGTTGCCGACGCCGCGATGTTCCTGCTGAGTTCCGCTGGTCGCGCTGTCACTGCCGAGGTACTCTTCGTCGACGCCGGGTTTCATGCGATGGGTATGTGAGAATTGATTGCTGATTGCCGATTGCTGATTGTGGGTAGTGATCGATCAGCAATCAGCAATCTCCTGGATCCACCATTGCATCATGGTTAGCGGAGGCGTACGCACATGAAGAGACTGGGTTCGGCACTCATTGCGCTCACCCTCGTGTTGCCGGTTGCAACCGTCGCATGTGGTGGCGCTGCGACCACACGCGCCAACGTCAGCGGTCCGGTCGACGATGGCACCATCACGTCGCGCGTCAAGACGGCGTTGCTCAACGAAAAGGACATGGACCCGACGCACATCGACGTGCAGACGGCCAATGGCGTTGTCACGTTGACCGGGACAGTCAAAAACAAGGACGCGGAGACGAAGGCGATTACTGCGGCGCGCAACGTCCGTGGCGTCACCGACGTGAAGTCGTCGCTGCGGGTGGAATAGCTGGCCGCCGCCGCGTTCCTTCGCTGCCGGGATTAAGATCGGCGGGTGCGTGAACTTGTGCTGCGCGTTACTCGTGTGCGCAAGGCGACCCCCTCGTCGAGCATCGTGTCTCTCGGGCTTGATGGCGCGGCCTTTTCGTATCGCGCCGGCCAGGTCGCGTCGATCGCGCCGTCGAGTGGAGGGATACGGGTTCCGTACTCCATTGCATCCGCTCCGGAAGAAACGGCCGCCGATTCCACGATTCAGTTTCTCATCAAGTTGGATACTCAGGGGCGATGGGGGGATCGCTTCGACCCGCTTCGAAGGGGGGCCGTGCTGTCGCTCCGCGGGCCCACCGGATCGTTCGTCTTCCCGGACGAGCCGGCGGAACAGCGGTTTCTCTTCATTGCCGGAGGCACAGGAATCGCGCCGCTTCGATCGATGATCCGGCACGCCATTCTGACCGGCCGGGCGGGTCATATCACGCTGCTCTACAGTGCACGGACGCCCCTCGATTTTGCCTACCTGGCCGAGCTACGACGGATGGAGCGTCAGGGGCAGCTCCATTTGTCAACCACTGCGACGCGTGAGATCCCGGTTCGCTGGCGCGGCGCCCGAGGGCGCATCGTTGCCGGCCAGCTCGCGCCCTTGGTAGAGGATCCGGCCACACTGTGCTTCGTATGCGGCCCTGCGGCGATGGTGTCCGACGTTCCGCCCATGCTCGAGGCGCTCGGAATTGCCCGGACTCGGATACGGCTCGAGGATTGGTGATGCTTTTGCCACCTGGCGGTCTGGCTGCTGACGGGCGCGTGGCGCCTGACGGGTCCGTGGCTTGAAATCCGAGGCTGCTGGCGGCTGGCGAACGAGCGCGCGAGTGAGCCAACGGGACCGGAGCGGCGCTCGAGCGCCCCCGCGAGGGAGCGTGTTGTGGAGTCCGAGGGGCAAAGCCCCTCGGAGTGATTAGCGATGAGCGACTCAGAGAATTCCGGAAGCCGCTTTCTGGATATCGAGATCGCTCAATTCGTGAAACTGAGCGGAGCCCGCCTCAGGTCGCGTCATGTCGCGGCCGGCGGGGCGCTTGCGCCGGGACTTGTCCTGATACATCCGGCTATCCGCGGTCGCAAGCAGGGCTTCATACGAGTCGCCATCCTGCGGGAAGACGGCGGCGCCCACGCTGATCCCGAGCGCCACGCGCTTTCCGGGACGCGCCTCAAAATACACGTCGTCGATGTTTTGCTGGAGCTCCGCTCGCTTGCTCTGCGCCTCGTCCGCGTCGCACCCTGACAGCACGACGATGAACTCATCTCCCGCGTAGCGCACGCAGATGTCGTACGGCCGGATTGCGGTACGGAGCACGCGGGCCACCTCGCAGAGCGCGCGATCGCCGACATGATGTCCGTGGCTGTCGTTGATGCTCTTGAAGTCGTCGAGGTCCATGACGAGCAGCGAGACTTCTTGTTTCAGGCGCTCCGCACGTGCCAGTTCACGCGTCAGGTGCATGAACAGGAATCGTGTGTTGGGCAGGCCAGTCAGTGGATCCGTCAACGAGTCTTCCTTGGTCTGTTCGAATAGCATCGAGTTGTTGATGACCGCCGCAGCTTGTTCTGAAACGCGATCGAGCAGCCGCCGATGATCGTCGCGATAGTAGGTGGCGTCGACGTGATAAACCGAAAGCGTTCCGATGAAGCGTTCGCTGAAGAGCAGTGGACACACCAGTGCCGACTGCAGGTTGGTTTGAACGTCGGCCAGCCCTGCGGCCTCGAGATCGGCGCTCGGGCGAGCATTCACCAGTGCCCGGCGATTGCGCGCGACCCAGCCGGTCAGACCTTCCCCGGTATGGACGGCAATCTTCTGGATGATTTCCGCGTCCACGCCGGTTGCGAAACGGCACCGCAGCGTCTCGGTGTCCTCGTCGTAGAGGAAGAGAGCCGCGCACGAAAACGGCACGAGGTTACTGAGTTTGGCGGAAATCAGGGCCATCGTGTCGGACACGCCGAGGCTCGTCCCCATTGCCTGCGCGATTTCGTAGAGCGCATAAATCTCGCGATGTGCGAGCGCGATGTCGTCGAAGACGTTCTTCTTCGCCGGCTCCGGCGTCAACCCGGTGGCCGGGCGGCCCACGGTATGCGGCTGCTCTTCGTGTGCCGACGCCCGAGGCATGGCCTGCTCGAGCGTGGACGCGTCGCGCTGCAGCTCGGGCAGCAGTTCGATGAACTTGTCGACGACTTTGGGGTCGAGGCCCTTCCCAGCCTCCTGCTGCAGCAGCCCGATCGCCGCATCAAAGCCCATCGCCTTGTGATACGGCCGCTCCGCCATGAGCGCATCGAAGTAGTCCACGACCGAGAGGATGCGCGCACCGAGCGGAATCTCTTCGCCCTTGAGCCCCGCGGGATATCCCTTGCCGTCCCAGCGCTCGTGATGGCTCAGGATGAGTGGCGACACCGGATACGGAAATGGCACCGCGCTGATGATGTCAGCTCCCACCTTCGGATGCGCCCGAATCTTCTGAAACTCCTCCGGCGTCAATGGCCCGGGCTTCGACAGGATGTGCTCGGGGACTGCCAGCTTGCCGATGTCGTGCAGCAGCGCCGCGGTCTTGACTCCCTGGATATCGTTCTCCGACATGCCGAGGGCTCGTGCGAGCGCGGCTGCGTACAACTGCACCCGGCGGATGTGCGACTGCGACGTCTGGTCCTTCGCGTCGATTGCGAGCGCCAGCGCTTCGATGGTGGCCAGGTGAAGATCGGCCATCTCACGCACGTGACGCTGCTCGTCCTCAATCCGGCCCAGATAGACCTTGTAACCGTGATAGGTGACATAGAGCGGCGCCAGCGCCAGCGGCAGCACCCACCACACGTTCAACAGGCCGAGAATCGTCAGCGACGCTGCGGCCACGCCGGCGCCGACGAAATAACTCGGCGCGCTCCAGAGGAAATTCTCGTTCCAGACCTTCAGAACGCTCTGACGGGTCGAGAGCCCGATCGCGGTCGCGACCATCGCGGTGTTGACCAGAAAGTACGAGCTCGCCGCGCCGACGAGAGGTTTAGGAAGTCTCCAGAAGTCGAAGTCCTTGAGGTTCGTTCCCAGCGGCGTTCCGCCCAGGTATCCGTAGACGGCGCCCGCACCCTGGACGGTGATGATCAGGCAGCCCATGCTGAAGAGCGTTCGATACAGCGGATTCCGTTCCTTGATGCGGAAGGTGCACTGGCTCCAGGCGCTCGCGGCCGCGACGAGCATCGTTTCGTTCGGGCCGAGCAGCAGCAGCGAGGCAAAGTCGACGGCGTACGACACCGACATCGTCGAGCCGCTGCGTGCGAGCGGTAACGTCACCTTGAATACCGAGGTCAGCGATGACAGCGTCAGCAGCGCCAGGAAGACCAGTGGCGACTCGAATGTCTTGAACGGGAAAAAGAAGACAAGCAGGACCGCCCCGACGGTGATGACCGAGCAGACGAAAAGCCGTGCCGGGAGCGGGAGGGCCTTCATTGGCTTGACCCTTGTAACTTGCCATCCCACACGACGTCTTCGACGTCGGCGGCCGTGCTCGTCCCCCAGACGATGTTGTCTTCTTCCGATGAAATACCCGAGACGCCGCCACCGCAGGTGTCACGACTGCAATCCAGCCCCCAGACCGTGTTCGCGCAGTCGGCGCCGCCGCATGCGGTGCCCCAGACGATGTTGTCCTCGGTGCTGGGTCCCCAGACCACGTCGCTGCATTGAGCGTCAGCGCAGCTCGTGCCCCCTGTCT
>JBKPNQ010000305.1:0-21800 GCA_046732715.1 Acidobacteriota bacterium
GGTTCTGGCTTCTGGCGGCTCACGATTGGGCATTCGCTAGGGCGGCGACCTTAATTCATGTCCGCAATCCTTGCACAGGCCTCTTTTACTGGCTAAACATCGTGGGTCTGATAATGAGTGTTATGTTAACTGGGCTCGCGGTTTGTGGCTCCGCGGGTCGCGGCTCGGGCTACTTACTGAGCTACTGGCTATTGGTTACTGGCGGCTGACGGCTGGCGACTCGCGACTAGACTACCGGCTACTGCCAACTGGCAACTGCCTACTGGCGGCTACTGGCTACTGCACTCGCGACTCGCGACTAGACTACCGGCCACTGGCTACGGGCGACTTGACTACCGGCTACTGCCAAACTGGCAACTGCCTACTGGCTACTGGTTATGGCGGCTGGCGACTCGACCAACTGGCTACTGGCTCCTGGCTCCTGGCGACTTGATCGGCAGCTGACAACTGTCAACTGGCGACTTGGTCGGCAACTGGCTAGCTGGCGACTTGCGACTCGCGACTAGACTACCGGCTACTGGCTACTTGACCACCGGCAACTGGCTCCTGGCTCTGGCCGCTGCGTCCCAACTGGCAGGCAACTTAAAAACAACAATTGGGCAGCCAGCAGCCAGTCGCCAGCAGCCAGTCGCCAGCCGCCAAGAAGACAGCCGCCAGTAGCCAGCAGCGATATTTCTAGGTCTGTGCTCTGAGTTCTTTGATGATTTCCTGCAGGGCCGCGATGACCTCGTCCCGATCGACGCGGGACTTGGTAAACCGCAGCTGCAGCTTGAAGGCTTTCGTCGGGGCTTTGTAGCTGAAGACGTAGGCCTTCGGACGGCCGGCTTTGGGTTTGGCGGTCTCTTTCCGGGCGGCTTCGCGGGTTGCGGAACCGCCGTCGCGGGACAATTTCTCTATCAGGGCGACCATTTTCTGGGGGTCTCCCTGCCTAACTATCTGTAATAACAGCGACTTGGAGTGAATGTCGGCCAGCCGACAAAGGTTTTTGACCTCGTCGGGCATGTTATTGAGCGACAGCGACTCGGTAATCGCCGTCCGTGACTTCCCCAGCCGCCGCGCCATGTCCTCGTGCGTGTAGGCGCATCGTTCGGCGAGCGAATGCAGCGCTTCGGCTTCCTCGAACGGCGTCAGGTCCTTGCGCTGAATGTTCTCGACCAGCGCGATCTCGATGATCTCGTTGTCATCGACCTCGCGGATGACGATCGGAATCTCCCGAATCCCGACCTGGACGGCCGCCTGATAGCGTCGTTCTCCGGCGATGATCTGAAAGCGGCTGCCGCGTTGCCGGACGATGATGGGCTCGATGATGCCCTTCTCGGCAATCGACGCCATCAGCTCGGACAGGTCGCCCATGACCTGGCGCGGTTGATTCGGGTTCGGATCGAGCTGGTCGATCGGCGCGATACGTCCGATCGGCGAGCCGGCGGAACTCGTGAGCGCTTCGACGTAATGTTCGTCGTGCCGCATGCGAACTGTTTGCGGAAGACCCCGTTTAGGCACGATCCATGACCTCCTCGCACAGGCGGTAATACTCGGCCGCGCCGGTTGATTCGGGCGCGAAGGAGAAGATCGACTCCTTGTAGGCCGGGCTTTCCTCCAGGCGGACACTCTTGGTAATGACGGTCTTGAACACCTTGGTTCCAAACACCTTGTCAATCTGCGACCGAATGTCGCGCGCGAGCGCCGTCCGCCGATCGTGCATGGTGATGACGACCCCGAGAATTCGAAGGCCGGGATTGGCCCGCGCCCGCACTTTCTCGATGGTTTCCAGCAGATCGTCCGTGCCCTCGAGCGCGAAATACGATGATTGAATCGGGATCAGCAGATGCGTGGCCGCGACCAGCGCGTTGACGGTCAGCAGGCCGAGCGTCGGCGGGCAGTCGATGACGATGTTGGGATATTCCCCCTGGATCGGCTCGAGCCGGTCTTTCAGCCGAAAATGCGCGTCCAACTCCCCGACCAGTTTCGATTCCAGTTTGGCCAGCGCGATGCGGGAAGGAGCGATCCACAGGTTTGGCTGTGTCGAGGGGACGATGACGTCGCCGAAGGTACAGTTCGGTTCCGCGATCGCGTCGTAGACGCTCCGCGTAATCGCGGCGACGTCGATGTACGACATGGTGCTGTTCGCCTGCGGGTCCAGGTCAACGAGCAGGGTCTTGCCGCCGCGAAGAGAAAGAGCGGCTGCCAGATTGATGGCGGTCGTGGTTTTTCCGACGCCCCCTTTTTGATTGGCAATCGCGACGATCATCAGATGTCGAAATGAGTCATGGCAGGAAGTGTGCGGCCATTGTAGGAAGCGTGTGCGGGGGTGTCAATCAAAAGGGCACACGACCGAATCTTGCGACTCGCGATTGGCGGCTCGCGATTAGCGTCAGAGAAGGGGATTAGCGGTGAGATCTGGGGGACCGACAAGCTTCGCGAAGCCCTGGCAGCGGCATGGCAAGCGCCAGTCGCTGGTCGCCAATCGCTACATTTTGTATTTGCCCATGTCATCGGGATCCAGGCTCTCGAGCCATTTCTGGAGCCGCTCGGAGTCTCCCTTTTCGGGGGCGAAGTCCACGGTCTTAGCGTTGTCGATCACGGTGTCCTCGACGAAGATTGGGGCGCGGGCGCGAAGCGCAAGCGCGATCGCGTCGCTCGGCCGGGCATCAATCGCCATCGCTTCCCCGTTGACGACCAAGTAAATCAGCGCGTAGAACGTGTTGTCCTTCAGGTCGGACACGACAATCTTCTGGATGTCGGCCTTCAAATCGTGAATCACGTTTCGCAGCAGATCGTGGGTCATCGGGCGCGGTGTGGTCACGTTCTCGATTTGCAACGCAATCGCGTTCGCTTCGAACACCCCGACCCATATCGGGAGCACTCGCTGCTCCGCCTTGTCGCGCAGGATGATGATCGGCATGTTCGTGATCGGATCAACCATCAGCCCCTTGATCGTCATCTCTATCTGCATGACAGTTTCCAGTTACCAGTTGCCAGTTGCCAGTGTGCCAGTTGCCAGTTCTTAGTCGCCAGTTCTCAGTCGCCAGTTGCCAGTTTCCAGCTACCCTCAGCGAACGCTTCATCCATGCGGGACGGGGGGCGCGCTCAATTCAAACGTAAGCTTCTACCGGGACCGCGTCAAGCAAGTCCGCTTCGCCGCGGAGGCTGTTCGGGTTCGCTCCGGTGATCCGGACGGGAAGCACCCGCCCGATCCAGTCCTGCTGACCCGCGAAATTCACCACCGTGTTCCCGCTGGTGCGGCCCGAGAGTTCCCATTCACGCCGCGCGCTTCGCGAGTCCACCAGCACGTCGAACGTGTGCCCGATCGCCGTGCTGAAAATCTCCGCCTGAATCTCTTTCTGCAGTGCCTGGAGGGCTACGATCCGTCTCGTCTTCTCCCCTTCAGCCACATCGTCCGGCAGCCGCTTCGACGCCAGTGTGTTCGGTCGCTCGGAGTACTTGAACGAGAACATGCTGTGATAGCGCACGGTCGAGACCAGCGAGAGCGTTTGCTCGAAATCCGAATCGAGCTCGCCAGGGAATCCGACGATCATATCGGTCGATAACGCGATATCCGGCATGGCCTCGCGGAGGGCCAACACAAGTTCGAGATAATCCTCGCGGGTGTGCCGCCGGCGCATCAACCCGAGCACGCGCGTCGAGCCGGATTGCACCGGGAGGTGAAGATGCCGGCAGACGGCCGGCAGGTCCCGCATCGCGGCAATCATTCGCGGCGTGACGTGGCGCGGATGCGGGCTCGCGAACCGGATTCGCGCCAGGCCTTCGATGCCGCTCAGGCGCTCCAGCAGCGCAGCGAAATCGCACGCCTCGTCGTCCGGCGCCTGGTAGTGATTTACGATCTGCCCGAGCAGCTGCACTTCCCGTGCACCGGTCGCCACCGCGTGCCGCGCGTCCGCCAGAATGTCGCTAACCGGCCGCATCCGCTCATGTCCGCGCGTGTACGGCACCACACAGAATGAACAGAACTCATTGCAGCCTTCAATAATGGTGACGTAAGCCTTCACCGGATCGCTGCGCCTCGCGATCCCCAACGGGAACGACACATCGTCCACCGGATCCAGCGCGAGGGTGGTTCGAGGCTGGTGTCGCGGCTTGCGCTCGACTGCTTCCGCAACCAGCATCGGTAGACGTTTCAGATTCTGCGTACCGACGATGACGTCGACGTGTTTGGAGCGTCGCAGGATCTGCGATCCTTCCTGCTGGGCGACGCAGCCGGTGACGGCGACGACCGGGCGCGTGCCGTGTTCCTGGGACATCAATCGGATCTCACCCAGGCGCGTGAAGAGCTTTTCTTCCGCTCGTTCTCTCACACTGCAGGTGTTGATCACGATGACGTCGGCGTCGCGTTCGTCGGTCGTTGGTTCGTAACCGGCTTGCTCGAGGAGTCCAGACATCCGCTCAGAGTCGTGGATGTTCATCTGGCAGCCGAACGTTTCGATCAGGTATCTTCGCGGCATCTAAAGGGCTTTCGCTTTCGTTTTTACTTCGCTTTCGCCTTCGCCCTCGGGAGGTAACGGAGCATTCCTCACCACAGAGGGAACAGAGGTAGAGATCAATTTGTTCTGGTGCCTCTGGAGTTGCTCTGCTCTCTCCCCCGCCGGAAGGCGAGCATTTCCTTGGCGCTAGCGATGACGGTCGGCGACACGTCGCTTCCGCCGATCATCCGCGCGAGCTCCTCTTCCCGTTGGACGCCATCGACGCGGGCAACGGCGGTGACCGTCCGGGTCCCGCGCACGTTCTTCTCAATTCGATAGTGTGTCATGCCGTAGGCGGCAATCTGCGGGAGATGGGTAATGCAGAGGACCTGGTACATGCTTCCCAACCGTTGAAGCCGAGCGCCGACGACGTCGGCCACTGCCCCGCCAATACCGGCATCGACTTCGTCGAAGATCAGCGTCTTTCCCGGTTCGTCGGTCGATGCGAGCGTCTTCAGTGCCAGCATGACCCGCGACAACTCACCACCCGAGGCAATGCGCGCGAGCGGTTTGAGATCCTCTCCGGGATTCGGCGAGATGTAGAACTCGGCCGTCTCCATTCCGCGCTCCGACCATTGATCGTCGGCGTCGGCCGGGTTCAGCCTGACTTCGCAGCGTGTCCGGTTCATCGCCAGATCCTTCAGCGATGCCTCGAGCCTGCGCGCGAAGTTGTCGGCGGCCGCCTGTCGCTTGGCGGTCAGCTTCGCCGCTGCCATCACGTAGGCGGCTTTGGCCGCGGCGAGGGCGCGGTCCAGCGTCGCCGCGCGCTCCGTCGCGTGCTCGATGTCGTGAAGCTCCCGCCGCAGCGATTCCGTCTTTGTCGTCACGTCATCCAAAGTCGGGCCGTGCTTCTTTTTCAGACGCTCGATGTGGGCCAGTCGATCTTCCACTTCCTGGAGTCGTGCGGGAGATGCGTCTATCGCTGCCGAGTACGATCTCAGAAAGAACGCAAGATCCTCGAGCTGCGGTTTCACGGTCGCGCGGGCATCGAGGTAAGGGCCGAATCGACCATCGAGCGCGGCAAGGTCCGCCACTCTTTTCCACACCACACCGAGTGCGGGAAGGACCGCGTGATCTCCCTCGTAGAGCGCCTCGTACGCATCGGCGCACAGCCGTTGAAGTTTGTCGGCGTTCGCGAGCACGACCCGTGCGGCCGACAGCTCCTCGTCTTCGGCCGGCTTTGGCGACACGCGATCGATCTCGGCAAGCTGAAACGTAATGAATTCGGCGCGGGCGGCCTTTTCCCGCTCCCCCGTCAGCAAGCGTTCACGCTCTGACCGGATTTCCGTGAGACCAGCGAACGCCGTAGCCACCGCGGATCGCTCGGCGTCAACTTCTGCGAACGCGTCGAGCAGGTCAAGATGTGCCGCGGGATCGAGGAGCAGCTGGTGATCGTGCTGACCGTGCAAATCAACGAGCGGCGCGCACAGATCTCGAAGCGCAGCGCTCGTCGCGAGGGCGCCGTCGACTGACGCGCGGCTGCGCCCCTGCGCGGAGACCTCACGCCTGACGATGACCTCGATCCCTGTCGTCGTTTCGAAAATCGCCTCGACTGCGGCTGTCTCTTCACCGGTGCGCACGAGATCGGCCGAGGCACGTCCTCCGACCAGCAGGCCTACGGCGCCCACGAGGATCGATTTTCCTGCTCCCGTCTCTCCGGTCAGGACGTTCAGTCCGGGCTCGAACTCAATCTCGAGACGGTCGATGACGGCCAGGTTACGAACCGAAAGGAAACGCAGCATGGGACGCGAAGTACAATCTTATCAGATGTTTGACAGCGCATGGGTCGCGTGTTACTCTTCGAGGAATCCTGCGCTGTCCCAGCGGCGCGACATCACGACGTAGCGGAGGCATGTTTGCGCACGCCCGGATACTACGCCCTAGCGCTGTACGCGCAGGGCGGCACGCCGGCAGCTGGGGCCGGCGAAGTCAACACCGACATCATCTACCTCGTCACTCACTCAACCCCATTTTCGCAGGCGGTTCTGGCGATCCTGCTTCTCTTCTCTGCGGTGTCGTGGGGGATCATTCTTTATAAGTTCTGGCAGTTCGGCCGAGCGTCACGGCAGACCGTGGCGTTTCTCGCGGTCTTTCGTAAGAGCAGCAAGTTTTCTGAAGTGCAGGCCGTGTGCCCCACGCTTGCGGCGAGTCCGCTCGTCGGTCTGTTTCAATCGGGGTACACAGAGCTCAATACGCAACTGCGCAGCGGCGGCAATCCTGAGCCAGCCAAGCCAGTGGCCACCGCCGTTCGTCCAACTCTCAAGAGTCTGGATGGAGTCGATCGAGCGTTGCTGCGCGCGACGACGGTCGAGATGACGAAACTCGAGCATCGACTCACGTTCCTCGCGACGACCGCGAGCATTACGCCGTTCATCGGCTTATTCGGCACGGTGTGGGGGATCATGAGTTCGTTTCAACGAATCGGAGCGCAGGGCTCGACCAGCCTGGCCGTCGTCGGTCCGGGAATCGCAGACGCATTGATTGCCACGGCTGCGGGACTGTTCGCCGCGATTCCCGCCGTCTACTTCTATAACTACTTCACGACCCGCGTGAAACACTTCGCGGCCGACATGGATGATTTCTCGCTGGAGTTCTTGAATATCTGCGAGAGGAATTTTACTTAACTCGCGGCTCGGGGATTCAGGGATTCAAGGATTCAAGGATCAGGGATTCAAGGATCAGCGATTCGGGATCAGTGATCAGTGATTAGGGATTAAGAGTTGCCAAAGATCCATCAAACAGCCGGCAGCAGTGGCTCGCGACGGGGTCGCGGCGCGCGCGTGACGACGACGCTGTCGGAGATCAACGTTGTCCCGTTGGTTGACGTCATGCTCGTGCTGCTGATCATCTTCATGGTGACGGCGCCGATGATGCAGCAGGGACTCCAGGTGAATCTGCCGCAGGCGCGTCGAGCGACGCCCGTGTCGGCGCAGCCGGTCTACGTGACGGTGCCGGCCGACTTCGGGAGGAAGCGAACGGTGCAACTCGAGAAGGAAGATGTGCCGATCGCGTTTCTCGGCGAGCGGGTGCGTCAGGCGTTGCTGACGCGCGACGACAAGTCGGTCTTCATTCGTGCCGACGGTGTGGTCACCGTGCAAGAGATGACGACGGTGTGGGACAAGTTGAAAGAAGGCGGCGTGGAAAAGGTCGGCATGATGACCAAGCCGATCGAACGATAGGCATGCACGAATCAGTCAGCGACATTCTGCTCGAGCGATCGCGGCCGACCGACGGCCTCAACCGCATGGTGCTGTATTCGCTCCTTGCGCACACCCTCCTGATCGCCGCAGTTGCCGTCATGCCGGCGAGCTGGAGAATGTCGCGATCGAGCGACGTGACGCCGATGATGATCACGCTCAGCGGCGGCACCGGCCCTGACGCTGGCGGCATGACGCAAATGTCCACCAAGCCGGTTCAGGAGGTCGCGACCGATACCAAGCCCGCACCAGTGGTTCCACCGGCGGCCAAGGCGCCTGAGATGGTCGTGCCGGAGCCAAAGGCCACCCCAGCGCCGAAGAATCCGCCAAAGCACACCGAGAAGCCGGTCGACAAGTCGTCGTCACGAAAGCCATCGACGGGAGCGGAGGTCAGAACCGGCGATGCGCGCACCGAAACCGGGGCCGCGCCGATCCCGTTCGGGGGCCTGACGCGGCCGTCGGGCGGAGGCACGTCGGGAACGGCGGCGACGACGGACTTCGCGAATTTCTGTTGTCCTGCTTATCTGACGCAGATGGTCGATCTGATCAAGAAGAACTGGAACCAGAACCAGGGCGCGTCCGGCCAGGTCACCGTCAAGTTCACGATTCGACGCGACGGAACACTCACTGATATCGAGATTGAAAAACCGAGCGGCGTCTCGTTGCTGGACCTCGAGTCGCAGCGGGCGCTGTACAAGACGAAAGCGCTGCCGGCGCTTCCACGTGAGTTTCCGGAAAACGCGCTGCCCGTTCACCTCATCTTTGATTACCATCGTTGATGATCATTATGCGCACACTTGTAATGAGCATGATGGCCGCGTCGGTTGCGCTGACGCTGGCCCACGGAGCGTCTCCATCTGGCGGGTCGCAGGAGCCGCCACCCCAGCAAGGGGGGGGCGTCGTCGTCACGATCAGCGGCGCCCCCGGTCTGCCACCCAAGTACGCGGTGCCGGACTTTCTCGCATTGACGAATGATCCCGAGACGGTCGCCGCCGCGAAGACGATCAGCCAGGTGCTCTGGGACGACCTCGAATTCGAGCGTGAGTTCTACCTGATTCCGCGCGACACCTACCGGACGATTCCGCCGGCAACCTCGATCGACCAGGTGGCTCTCGACCAGTGGAAGCAGCTCGGCGCGGATGGGTTGATCATCGGTACGGTCAGGAAGACCGGCGCCAACGTGGCGGTGCAGGTCCGGTTGATCGACGTGGCAAGCGGCCGTACCGCGCTGGCCAAGGAATACAGCGGCACGCTGAAGAATCCGCGGCTCTACGCCCACACCGCCTCCGACGAGATTCACCAGCAGCAACGCAATCTCAGGGGGGTGGCGCGGACCAAGCTTGCGTTCACGTCCGATCGCGACGGCGAGCGGATGAAGGGCCCGGTCGTCGACCGCGGGATTTCGAACATCTATATCTCCGATTACGACGGCGCCAACCAGACGCGCGTCACCGTTTCCCGGTCGCTCGATATCACACCGGTCTGGTCGCCCGATCGCAACTCGATTGCGTACACGTCGTATCGAAGCGATTTTCCCGACATCCTCGTTCAGTTCATTTATGAAGGGCGTGTACCGGTCAAGCCGGCGGCGGGCTCTGCTGAGAAGCAGAACTTTCTTCCCGCCTGGTCCCCCGACGGCACGCAACTGGCGTTCACGTCGAATCGCGACCACAACAGCGAAATCTATGTCGTGAATCGTGACGGCACGAATCTCCGGCGGCTGACGAATCATCCGAATATCGACGTGACGCCGACCTGGTCGCCGACCGGTAATCAGATCGCATTCACATCCGACCGCAGCGGATCGCCGCAAATCTGGATCATGAACGCTGACGGATCGGAGCCGCAGCGCATCACCAACGAGTCGAACTGCGACCGGCCGACCTGGTCGCCCGCTCCGTTCAACGAGATTGCGTATGCATCGCGCGGCGGTGCCGGCTACGACATCAAGATTTTCAGCTTTGCCACACGCACGTCGACGACGATCACGGACGGCATCGGCAGCAACGAGAGCCCGGCGTTTTCCCCTAACGGACGTCATCTCGCGTTCACGTCAACGAGAGCCGGCAAGGAACAGATCTTTCTCATCGATCGCGATGGCAAAAATCTTCGCCAGATCACGCGCCAGGGGATGAATCGCTATCCGAACTGGTCGCAGTAGCCGCAGCCGCTCGCTTCGTGTGCGGAACGTCAAGGTAAAAGGCAAAAGGGACAAGGAAAAGGCAGAGACGATGAAACAGAGACGAACCGTTGTGGTGGTAGCGATGGTGACGTTGCTGATGGTGGGCGCGTGCGGGAAGAAGAAACCACCGGTTGCGCGGCCGACCAGTCCCCCGCCGTCCGCGAGTTCCTCCACCGGATCGCGACCGCCGGGGCCGCCCGAGCCTGTTCGTGAGGCAGTGCCGGTCCCGGCTGAGCCGATTGCGTCCGACACGCTGTCGACCACTGACATCGACACGCTCAACAAGAACTCCCCCTTTCAACCGGTGTTCTTCGCCTACGACGAGGACGTGATTGACTCAGCCGGACAGCAGTCGCTCGGCCACAATGCCGAGCTGATGAAGAAGTATCCGACCTGGATCGTCACGATCGAGGGGCACGCCGATGAGCGCGGTACGGCAGAATACAATCTGGCGCTCGGAGAACGGCGGGCGCTGGCCGCACGCAACTATCTCGTATCGCTTGGTATTCCCGCCGATCGCCTCCGCACGGTGAGCTACGGGAAGGAGTTCCCGTTCGAGCCGGGTCACGACGAAACATCGTGGTCGAAGAACCGGCGGGCGCACTTCGTGGTCACGAGCAAATAGTCGGCCTTGGGGTTACGTTTTGCGTTTCCGTTCTCGGTTTTCGGGTTCATTACTGAGGCACGAACGATGAAGCAAATGGCATTCGCGGCTGCTCTCGGACTGTCGCTCGTGACCGTGGGCGCGTCTCCGGCGGCGGCGGCAGATAAAGCGCATCAGCAGCTGATGGCGGAGATCCGCATGCTGCAGGAACAGCAGCAGCAGCTTCAGCAGTTGGTCACCGGTCTCGCCGAGACGCTGAAGGTCGTGACCTCGAAGATAGACGATCAGACCGGAACAAATCGGAAGGCGTTTGCCGATCAGAAACTCTTGATCGACAACGTGGCTGAAGGTGTCCGCGTGCTGCGCGAGAAGGCGGACGACACGAACGTTCGGCTATCGACGGTGTCTCAGGAGCTCGAAGCGGTCCGCCAGGCGATCGCGTCAGCACCGTCGCCAGGCACCATGGCCACTCCCGCTGCGGAACCGGGCGCGGTTCCAGCCGGCGAACCCGGAGCGGCTCCAACCGGCGCTCCCGCAGCGCCGGCCACTCCGCCGGGTTCGGCGCCATTCATTTCGCCGCAGCGCATGTACGACAATGCTTACAACGACTACATGGGCGGGCAGTTCGATCTCGCGATTCAGGGGTTCAACGCGTATATTTCGAGCTTTCCAAAGTCCGACAAGGCCGACGACGCGCAGCTGAATATCGGAAACGCCTACTACGCTGCCGGGAAATATCGCGAAGCCGCCGATGCGTTTCAGAAGTTGATAACGAACTACCCGCAAAGCGACGTCCTGCCGGTGGCCTACTACAAAATGGGACTCACCTACACCGAACTGAAGCAGGTCGATCTCGCGCGCCGGGCATTTGAGACCGTCATGCAGAAGTATCCGTCGTCACCAGAGAACTTCCTTGCGAAGCAACGGCTGGATGGGCTGAAAGGCAAGTAATCTCAGAACGGAATATCGTCGTCCGTGAGCTCCGACACTGGCTCCCCCATGTGCTCTTCGGGAGCTGAAGCGCCGCGCGGCTGCTGACGCTGGCCGCCACCACCACCGCCGCCACCGAGGAGGACGACGCGGTCACCGCGAATCTCGGTCGTGTACCGCTTGTTGCCATCCTTGTCGTCCCACTGCCGAGTCTGAAGCCGCCCTTCGACGTAGATCTGTTTTCCCTTCGTGAGGTATTCGTTGAGGCTCTCCGCCGTCTTCCCCCACAGGACGACGCGGTGCCATTCGGTTTTCTCCTGACGCTGGCCGGCCTTGTCGTTCCACATTTCGGTGGTGGCCAGGTTCAGGGTCGCCACGGGCGCGCCGCCCGGTGTGTAGCGCAGTTCGGCATCGCGACCGAGGTTGCCCACGAGGATCACTTTATTCACACTGCCCATCGAAACAGTCCTTTCGACTTCACCGGCACCGCACGATTCACGAATTCACCAATGCACCACTTCACCAATTCACCAATTCACCAATTGTTCCAAGCGTAACGTCATTGTGTGACGCGGCTGTTTACAAGGTCAATCATCAATTGCCGGCATTCGAGTACGCGACTTCTGCAGCACTGAGGCGGCGCAGATGTTGACGTTACGTCGTACGTCCGTACCGATCCTCGATCCGGACGACGTCGTGCAGCTCCGGCGTCGAGACCTCGAAGACGTCGCAGTCGGTGATCGCCGTCATGCGATGGACGGTCTTCGGCGTGACGTGAACCGCCTCCCCGGGCTTCATCTCCCGCTTGACCAGCTCGTCGCCTTCCTTGATCTCGAAGAGCAGCCGACCTGAAGCGAGATAGATCGTTTCGTCCTTCTGGTTGTGGTACTGCAGGCTCAGCGCATGTCCGGCGTCGATGTGAATCACTTTTCCGACATAGCGTTCGGTCTTCGCCCAGTGCAGCTCGTAGCCCCAGGGCTTGTCGACTCGTGAAATCTGATCAGACACATACACTCCTTTGATCACTCCTGGGCTCACTCGCGCGCTCGTTGGCCTGCGTCCTAACTCTTGACGTGGCTTCTCGCCGACAGGAAATCCGCGAGCAGCTTCTCCACTTCCGTGGCGGTGCTCGCGCGAATCGCGCGGGCGGCGACAGTGGTGGCCTCCGACGCGCGCAAGCCTCGCAGCGCTTGTTTCGCCAGCGGAATTGCCGTCGGCGCCATGCTGAACTCGGTCAGTCCGAGGCCGACCAGCAGGGCAAGAACGACGGGATCCGCAGCCATTTCGCCGCAGACCGAGACGGGGATACCGCGTCGCCGCGCTGCCCGCGCCACCAGACGCAGCATCCGGATGAGGGCAGGGTGCAGCGGTTCGTACAGGTTCGAGACGCGGTCGTCCGTTCGATCGACGGCGAGGCAGTACTGAATGAGATCGTTCGTGCCGATGCTGAAGAAGTCGGCGTGTTCGGCCAACAGGTCGGCGGTGACGGCCGCCGACGGCACCTCGATCATGACGCCGACCGGGACTGGCGGTACGGAAATCCCCTGTCCACGAAGCGTCTCCGCCGCGCGAACCACCGCCGCCCGGGCCGCGCGCAGCTCTTCCACTCCGGAGACGAACGGAAACATGATTCGCAGTGGACCGTGAGCGGCGGCACGAAGCAGCGCGCGCAGCTGCGCCTGAAAGACATCATCCATCGCCAGGCTGAGTCGAACGCCTCGTAAACCGAGCGGCGCTCTGGTGGCCTCGGTTCCCTGATTCTCGAGCGGCAGCTGCGTTTCGCTGACGTCGAACGTGCGGATCGTCACGCGGCCCGGCGACATGCTCTCGACGAGGCGCGTATAGGCGTGGAACTGCGTCTCCTCGGTGAGTGCGGCGTGTCCGCCCCACGCCAGGAGAAATTCTGAGCGGAACAAGCCGACGCCCTCGGCGCCGGCCTCACGCGCCCTGACCGCATCGTCGGGCGACTCCACGTTCGCCTCGACTCGGATTTGAACACCGTCCTCGGTGACTGGCGCCAGTCGCCGGTATTCGATCAGCGACTGTTCGTATTGCTCGCGCCGCTGTTGCCGCGTGCGCACGTGCTCGAGCGTCGCTGGATCGGGATCGACGAAGACTTCGCCACTCGCGCCGTCGACCGCAAGCACCGCGCCCGGGGCGATCAGTTCGGTCGCGTTGTGCAGGCCGGCAACCGCCGGCACGTGAATCGATCGCGCCAGGATGGCGGTGTGGTAGGTCCAGCTTCCGGCGTCGGTGACGAATGCGGCAAACTGCTGCCAATCGAGCTGCGCGATCACCGATGGCGTCAACTCATCGGCGATCAGCACGAGCGGGCCTTCGAGATCCGTGAATGCCTGCATCGAATCGCCGTCGGCTCGCAAGTTCATGCAGAGACGGCCGACGACATCGCTGACGTCTCCCTGCCGCTCGCGGAGGTATGGGTCCTCGGCCTGATCGAAGAGCGCCGAGAGTTCACCGAGCGAGCGCTCGAGTGCCGATCCCGCGTCCAGCCGCTCGGTGCGGATGATCTCCGCCGCCCGATCGATCAGCATCGCATCGTCCAGCATCAGCAGCTGCGCATCGAACAGATACGCGTGTTCCGCGCCCACCGACGTGGCGATCCGTTGCCTGATTTGCTGCAACTGCTCCCGCGAGCGTTGCCGTGCCTGTGCCAGCCGCTCGAGTTCGCGCTCAATCCACGCGGGCGGAATTCGGAAGCGGAGATCGCGGGCGCCTCGTTTCAGCACCAGCGCCTTGCCGATGCCGATCCCGGGCGAGACGCCAAGGCCGGTCAGACGCATGGCGCTTCGTCAAAGCCGCGTTCGATCAGCGCACAGAGCGCCGTCACCGCGGCCTCCTCGTCCGGCCCATCAGCCGTGATGGTGATTTCGCTTCCCCTGGAAGCGGCGAGCAGCAGAAGTCCCATGATGCTCTTACCATCGACCTCCCGCCCTCCACGTCCGACGCGAATGCGGCAGGTAAAAGCGCTGGCGGCGTGCACGAAGCGGGCCGCGGCCCGCGCGTGCAAGCCCAGCGGGTTGAGGATCGTGACTGCCGATCGAGTCACGCTTTCTCGCCCTTCAACAAATCCGACGCCACCCAGATGGCGTTTCGCCCGTGTTCCCGCATCTCGCGAGCCAACGCCGCGAGATCGGGCACCTTCTGCTGACGGGCCAGCTTGATCAGCATCGGCAGGTTCACGCCCGTAATCACCTCGACGTGATCGCTGACGAACGTCACGGCGAGGTTCGCCGGTGTGCCGCCGAACATATCCGTCAGGACCAGCACATCCGCCGGCTCTCCGTCAGTGCCGCCCGCGGATGTGCCAACTCGCGCGATGGCGGCGCCAATGCCCTCGCGCGCGTGGTCGACGTCTTCGTGCCACCCGATCGACACAGCCGCGAAGTGCGGCAGGTCGCCGACGATCATCTCCGCAGAGTTGACGAGCTCAGTGGCCAGTTGGCCGTGGGTGACGACGACGATGCCCAATTTCATGATTCAGCGGCCAATAGCTTGCGTGCCGTCCCTGTCTGCTTTTGTCACTGCGCGTGGGGCCCCACCCCCACGCGCTCTCGCTCGGCGGCGCGCTTCGCTCGGGCGCTTCGCTCGGGCCGCAGGCGCTTCCGCGCCGTAGCACCCTGTCGCGCCGTAGCGCGAGGGGCGACGGCGGGCGACTCGCAAACCGGCCAGGAGCCAGCCGGAACCAGCAGCCAGCAGCCGAGCCTACTCATTCGCAATGTCCCGGTGTTTGACCCGGAGCCTGACGCCAGGAATTCCTGCCAATCCCTTCCTCAGCGCCTCTGCGATGGCGACGGATCGATGCCGGCCGCCGGTGCAGCCGATCCCAATCGTTAAATACGTCTTTCCCTCGTGCGCGTACTGCGGAATCAGAAACTTTAGTAGGTTCAGCGTGTGATCCAGGAATTCGTGCGTGGCGTTCGACCGATCGAGGTAGCGGACGACTTCCTGATCCCGTCCGCTGTATGGCCGCAACGCTGGAACGAAGTGCGGATTCGGGAGAAATCGGACGTCGAACAGCAGGTCAGAGTCAACCGGAATGCCGTGTTTGAAGCCGAAGCTCAGGATGGTGACGACCAGTTGCGATCCCGGCGTGCTCCCGGCCGCCACCCCCGTGAACACATGGCGAAGCTCGTGGACCGTCATTTCCGACGTGTCGATGACGTGGTCGGCCAGCTTGCGGATGGCCTGCATGGCCTCGCGCTCCTCGCGGATGCCCTCGATCGCGGACCGGTCCGGAGCGAGCGGATGCGGGCGCCGGGTCTCGCTGAACCGGCGCACGAGCGAGGGTTCGGCCGCTTCGAGAAAGATCAGCGCGGGATTCAGGTTCTTTCTTTTCTTGAGGCTTTTGTAGACGCGCGGGAACTCCTTGAGCATCTTCCCTTCGCGGACGTCCACGACGACGGCGGCGCGCGAAATCTCGGTACCGGCGCGAAGGGTCAACTCGGCCAGCATCGGCAGCAGCGTCACCGGCAGGTTATCGACGCAGAAGTAGCCGAGATCCTCCAGCGCGCGAATCGCCTGGGACTTTCCGGATCCCGACAGGCCAGTAAGGACCACGAAGCGAGAGGTTACAGCCGTGCGTGCAGCGCGTCGGGCAGCGTGCCGCTTCTCGCGCATCAGAGATCCTCTCCCGTATCGACGTCAGGCAGCCGGCCGCCGAGGCGATCGTGAAGGCGGTTGACCAGCCGGCGCGCCGCATGATGGCCGCGGACACGCAGGAGCTGGTTGCGCGCAGCCACCTCCACGAGAATGGCGACGTTTCGCCCTGGCGCAACCGGCATCCGGATCATCGGAATTCTGACGCCAAGCGTTTCGTAGAACTCGTCATTGAGGCCGAGGCGATCATACTCCCGGCCGTGCTCCCAGCGTTCGAGCTGCACCACCAACTCGACCCGCTTCGATGAGCGGGTGGAGGCTACGCCGAAGAGATCCTGGACGTTGATCAACCCGAGGCCGCGAATCTCCATGTGATTCCGCGTCAGCTCGGGGCAGGTCCCGATGAGAAACGACTGCGCCCGGCATCTCAGTTCCACGACATCATCGGCGACCAGGCGATGACCGCGGACGACGAGGTCAAGCGCGCATTCGCTCTTGCCGATCCCGCTCTCCCCGATCACCAGCACGCCGAGACCGAGGATGTCCATGAGCACGCCGTGGACGATCCCTCGCGCGGCCAGGTGCGAGTCCAGCAGCGCCGACAGGCGGGAGATGGCTTCCGGCGTCGGTGTGCGCGATCGAAGTAGCGGCACGCCGGCACGGTCCGCTTCGACGATCGCTTCCGGAGGAGGCGTCGCCGCTCCCGTCACCAGCAGGCAGGGCAAATCGTGGCTGAAGACTCGCCGCAGGGCGGTGCCGCGGTCTCCAGCGGTCAACGTCTCGAGGTATCGCACCTCACTGGTGCCGAAGACAAGGACCCGGCCCGGGCGCAGATAGGCATCGAAGCCCGAGAGCGCGAGGCCGGTTTTCTGCGTGTGAGGGATCGTGATACGTCGTTCGACGCCAGCCGCGCCGGCGAGCAGCTCGAGATCCAGGGCCTGGGATTCGGCGACGTCGCGCAGGACGGTTGCGACGGTCACCACGCGTGGCTCGGCGGGTTCGGTCATCGCGGCACGCCTACGGGAATCAGCACGAGATCGCGGCTCGGGTGGTGGGAATAACGGCGGCGCGGGTCACGTCTCAGGCGACCATCTGAAAGCGAAGGGCTACTCCGGTTCGATCAACCCGAGGTTGCCGTCCTTACGCCGGTACAGGATGCTGACGGCATCGGTCTCCGCGTTGCGGAAAACCACGAACGCTTCGGCATCACCGTCGACCCGCAGGGCGGCGTCCTCGAGTGACATCGGTTTGACGGCGTATCGCGTGTTCTTCACGATCCGCGGAACTCGAACCCCGTCGCCGGGCGCCTGACGGACGACCCGCGGTGCCGCCTTGCGCTTGCGGCCGTCCCATTTACCCTTGAGCGTCTGCGCCTGCTGCTCGATTTTCGCCGTCGCCTGCCGGATCGAAATCGCCCACGCGTTCCCTTCGCCGTTGCCCCGCAGCACGTGATCGCCCTTCGTGTGGACGGCGATTTCGGTGCGCAGCCGGTACTTTTCCTTGCTGAGCGTGATGATGGCGGATACGGCGGCGTCATTGAGGAGACGCTCGAGGCGCGACAGGCGCTTCGTAATCAGCTGCTGCACGGGAGCGGTGATCTCCACATGCCGGCCAGTAATATCGAGTCGCATAGGAATGAAGTCGCCAGTTTCCAGTTTCCAGTCTCCAGTTCCCAGTCTGAACTGGTATCTGGCAACTGGCGACTGCGAACTCCTCAGAAGAGTACTTTTCTCTGATTCGACGTCGGAATCTTCAGCTCTTCGCGATATTTCGCGATGGTGCGGCGTGCGAGCATCAGCCCCTCTTTCTGGAGGATGCTGACGATCTTCGAGTCGCTCAACGGTTTCCGCGGATCCTCGTTCTCGATGATCTTGCGGATGCGCTGCTTGATCGTTACCGACGAGACGCTTTCGCCGAACGAGCTGCTGATCCCGCTGTGGAAAAAATATTTCAGTTCGAACACGCCCTGCGGCGTGTGCATGTACTTGTTGTTGACGACGCGGCTGACGGTTGATTCGTGCATGCCGATGTCATTGGCGACGTCGCGCAGCACCAAGGGCCGCAGGTACTCGATTCCGTGATCGAGGAACTCCCGCTGAAAGTTGATGATGCTGGTGGCTACTTTGTGAATCGTCTTCTGCCGCTGGTCGACCGACTTGATCAGCCACAGCGCGGACCGGAACTTGTCCTTCACGTAGGCCCGGGTTTCGTCGTTCTGCTCCCCGCCGCCGGCGCCGGTCTTGTCGAGGAGGCGGCGATAGACGGGGCTGATTCGAAGCTGCGGCAGGCCTTCCTCGTTCAGTGCCGCCACGTACTGATCCTCGACCTTGACGACATACACGTCGGGGATCACGTACTGAGACTGCGACGGGTTGTAGCGGCTGCCCGGCTTCGGGTCGAGATTACGGATGATCTCGACGTGCTCCTTGAGATCGTCGAGCGAGATTCCCAGCTTGCGGGCGATTTCGGGGACCTGATGGTTCTGCAGCAGCCGCAGGTGCTCGGTGACGATCTTCTCGGTCGGCGTCCCTTCGAGCCCCAGAAGGCGAATTTGCAGCCACAGACATTCCTGGAGATCGCGTGCCGCGACGCCGACGGGATCGAACGTCTGCACGTGCTGCAGCGCGCGCTCGACGTCGGCGACCGGCCACTCCCCCATCGCGGCAATCTCCTCGACCGAGGCGACCAGGTACCCGTCGTCGTCGAGGTTGCCAATGATCGCGCTGCCTATTTCCTTGAGTCGATCGTCGTCGGTTTGGAGCGAGAGCTGCCAGAGGAGGTGGTCCGACAGAGACGCGGCCGTCGAGAGCGTGTTCTCGATGGGCGGCAGCTCTTTGACCTCCGACGGTGTCCGCGAGCGGTACCCGTCGTCGAGGTAGTCGCCAAAGAAGTACTCGTAGTCGGCGTCGTCCCAGGAGTCGCCTTTATCGGCTGGCTGCTGATCGGGCGGCTTGTCCTGCTGCTGTTGCTGCTCGGCCGGCTGCAGCTCCTCGGTCGGCACTTCTTCGAGGAGCGGGTTCTCGACCATTTCCTGGTTCAGCAGGTCCGCGAGCTCGAGCGTCGACATCGGCAACAGCTTGATCGCCTGTTGCAGCGACGGGGTCAGGATGAGCTTTTGAACGAGCTTGGTATGAAGTTTCTGCTGAATCGCCATGAGTCGAGTAGGCCGTGTCCGTCCCTTCCAATCTTAGTCCAATCGGAACTCCGAGCCGAGGTAAATCCGTTTGACCTCTTCGTCGGCGGCGAGGCTGTCTGGGGTTCCGCTGCGGAAAATGACCCCGTCGTGCACGATATACGCGCGATCCGTGATCCTCAGCGTTTCCCTCACGTTATGGTCCGTAATCAGAACCCCAATGCCGCGTTCCTTGAGGTGAAAGATGATCTTCTGAATATCAGTCACCGCAATCGGGTCGATGCCCGCGAACGGCTCGTCAAGGAGCATGAATTTCGGCGAGACCACCAAGGCGCGAGTGATTTCGACGCGTCGCCGCTCGCCTCCAGACAACGTGTAGGCCGGGGCCTTTGCCAGGGGCGTCAGACCCAGCTCGGCGAGGAGTTCCGCGCGACGAGTCCGACGGCCGGCGGCGTCGAGCGGCAGGGTTTCGAGAATCGCCGTGATGTTGTCCTCGACGGTGAGCCCGCGAAAGATCGATGCTTCTTGCGGAAGGTATCCGATGCCCTTCCGGGCTCGCACATACATCGGATCGTCGGTCACGTCAGCGCCGTCGAGCAGCACGCGGCCGGTATTCGGCGCCGTCAGCCCGACCACCATTGAAAAGGTCGTGGTCTTGCCCGCGCCGTTCGGTCCGAGCAGTCCCACAACTTCTCCTGACGAGATGTCGAGGTTGACGCCCTTGACGACGGTGCGGCCGCTGTAGATTTTTGTGAGATCGCTCGTGTGCAGCGTGGCCATGCGGAAACTATTGCGTTCCCGCCGGACACGCGATCGGTGCCGACTCCATTCTGATGAGATTGTTGCCTTTCATGTTGACGGAGTCCACCGCCCGCTGAAAGACCAGGACCGCCCCGATCGATTTCTTGCAGTCATCTGGCCGCTTTATTTCGACGACATCCACGGGCGTTCCGGTCATGTGATATGTCTCGTCCTTGGCCAGATAGGTGACGCGCGCGCCGGTTGCCACCCTGTCGCTTTCCTTCACGATCACAGTGCCGTTGGCCCCGTACCCTTCTGCGCGTTCCAGCTCGTTGCTGTCCTTCGCCAGGTAGAGCTCCAGTTTCTCACCGGTCAAATCCCCCTGCGAGCTGATGAGATGCGCCTTTGTCGTGTAGGTCGCCAGGCGCCTCGCGTCGTCGTAGACGAAGGTGTCCGATTCGCCGGTGGACTTCGTGGACTTGCGCGCGCCGGTTTTCTGATCGACCTCGTCCAGCATCATCTCGGTGTGGACATTAGTTCGTCCTTCGAGGTTGCCCGTCTTGTCATCGACGACAATCGTGTCGGCGTTGATCTTGGTGTCTGCCTGCCAGAGTCTTGAGTTGCCGATGTAAACCGCATGGCCCGCCGCCCCATCGTATTCAAGGCGGTTCGACGTCACGGTCACCGGCTGGTCCTGTTTGAGGAGCGCCGGCACATGTGTTTGAGAATCGTCCTTGCCGGCACTCGTTGCCGTTGGGGTCTGACCCCGGTCTGACCCCGGTCTGACCCCAGTCTGACCCCGGTCTGACCCCGGTCTGACCCCGGTCTGACCCCGGTCTGACCCCGGTCTGACCCCGGTCTGACCCCGGTCTGACCCCAGGGAGCCGGGGGGCAGATCGATGCGGCGGAAGAAATAGCCGGGACCGGCGTCGAAGGAGTCGAGGGGAGTGCCGGCGAGCGAGAGCGAGATGCGCACCGGCGGTGCGCCGTCGACGAGGTGCCGGCCGCCGATCATCAACGTCGCCGCTTCGAGCCGCGTACGGATCCACGCGACGCTCGGCTTCACGTGCGGTCCGTCGCCGTCGTTCGCCGTGACGCCCGCGATTTCCGCGGTGATCGCCCACCCACGATCGAGCATCCAGCCGGGCGGCCGCATCGCGTAGACATCCGCGTTGCCGGGCCGCGCACCGCCGACAAACGGCGGTTCGACGAACGGCCAGCGGTACGTGACCGGCCCACGCCGCGACGCCGGGTCGATCAACGCGAGGTCGGTGCGGCGGGGATCCGCGACGTACGACACGAGAGCGGCGGGATCGGCGCGCCACGCATCCACGAGCGCCAGCCATTCGTGCCCATGGCGGGCCTTCACCATGCGCACACCACGAGGCTCACCAATCCAGTCGGCGGCGCGGCGCATGACCGCATGCATTGCGACCACGCGCGGCCCCCGCGCGTCGGTTCGGCCCGCCTGCACCACGTCCTGGAACGCGCGGAACGCGGGGCTGCCGGAGCTGCCGAACAGGAGCGTGGCGGGAATCGTAATCCACAGCGACCAGGCGGCAATCGCCACCGCGCCGCCGGCAACACCTCGCATTCCGCCGAGATCGAACGCCTGCACCACGAAGAACGCAACGGGAACGACCAGCGGCAGTGCGTAGCGGGTCGTCACGACCTCGTGAAACAGAAGATGAAAGATCGCGTAGGGCACAAAGGCGATGACGATCAGCGCGAGGGCCCCGGGCGATTTGAATGCCACGCGCACGCAGCCGACCATCGCCACCACCAGAACGACCGATCCGGCAATCGGATGACCCCACGGCCACAGAAAAGTGTGCGTCAGCGCGTCTACGCCCACACGCGCGACCTGCGCGGCGCCGTTGTGACGCATGTTCCAGAGCATCACGACGCCCGACAGATC